>DASVRR010000225.1:0-14018 GCA_036388515.1 Chthoniobacteraceae bacterium
CGAAGTCGTCGCGAAAGTTTTCCGGGAGAAGGACACCTTCCGGATTGACCACTATCTGGGGAAGGAAACCGCGCAGAACATGATGGTGCTGCGTTTTGCCAACGCGATCTTCGAGCCGCTCTGGAACCATCGTTACATCGATCACGTGCAGATCACCGCGGCGGAACCGCTCGGCGTGGAGCAGCGCGGCCCGTATTACGAAAGCAGCGGCGCGCTGCGCGACATGGTGCAGAATCATTTGCTCCAGTTGCTTTGCCTCACGGCGATGGAGCCGCCGACTGATCTCAACGCGGACAGCATTCGGGACGAAAAGATGAAAGTCGTGCGCTCGCTCCGGCAGATGACTCCGGAAGATGTCGCGCGCAATGTGGTGCGCGGCCAATACGCCGCGGGCGCAATTGCGGGCAAGGAGGTGAAGCGTTATCGGGATGAAGATCGGGTCAGCCCGGAATCCATGACCGAGACTTACGTCGCGCTGAAAGTGAACGTGGATAACTGGCGCTGGGCCGATACGCCGTTCTATGTGCGCGTCGGCAAACGCCTGGCGAAAGGCGGCACCGAAATCGCGGTGCAGTTTAAGAACGCGCCGAACGTGCTTTTCAACAAAGCGGAGGAACCGCTGGGACCGAACGTGCTGGTCATCCGCATTCAGCCGGATGAAGGCATCTCCTTGCGCATGCAGTGCAAAATGCCGGGCAACGCGATCCGGATCGAGCCGGTGAAAATGGATTTCCATTACGGCACTTCCTTCGGGAAAGCTTCGCCGGAAGCTTATGAACGGCTTTTGCTGGATGCGATGAGCGGCGATGCGACGCTCTTTGCCCGGCGAGATGAAGTGGAAGGCGCGTGGAAGTTCATCGATGCGATCGAGAATGCCTGGCATGCGACGGCCCAGCCGCCGTCGCTTTGCGAGTATGTTTCCGGTTCGTGGGGACCGAAGGAAGCGGACGAGTTGCTGGAGCGCGAGGGCCACGTCTGGCGGAGAATCTAGCGATGGAGCTGGATACTTCGAAGCTCGGGCAGCCGGTGGAAGTCGGGCAGATCGGCCGCGAACTCAAGAAGCTCTGGGAGGCCAGCGGCGGCGCAACCACGCGGGCTTCGCTGATCAACTTCGCGATCTACTGCGAAGGCGCCGACGCGGGTGAGCGGAACACGGAGCTGATCAACGAATTCACCCGCAGCCATGCCTGCCGCGCGTTGCTGATTATTGCGGAGCCTTCCGCGCCGGAGACGAAGATCGGCGCCTGGATCAACGCGCACTGCCATCTTTCCCGCGCTGGAGCAAAGCAGGTCTGCTGCGAGCAGATTTCCTTTGTGCTGGAAGGTCGCGCCAGCAATCTCATCCCGAATATCGTTTTCTCCAATCTGGACTCGGATCTGCCGCTGATCCTTTGGTGGCAGGGAGAATTTCCCCAGCCGATCGACGAACAGCTTTGGGCCTGGGTGGACCGACTCGTCTTCGACAGCCAGAAGTGGAGCAATCCCGCCGAGCAATTTACGCGGCTGCTGGATTCGCTGGAGAAAATCCAATCCCGCCTGGCGCTTTGCGACTTAAACTGGACGCGCAGTTTGCATCTCCGCCAAGCGCTTGCGCAGATGTTCGATCATCCGGAGAACCGCTCGATCCTGGAGCGACTCACGGTGGTGAAGATTTCCTACGCGGCGGATTTCCGGCTGACCGCGTTGCTGCTGGTCGGTTGGTTTGCCGCCCAGCTTCGGCTGGAATTCGTCCGGCACGAAGGCGAGCAGATCTTTCTCCGGAAGTCCGGCGGGAGCGAAGTGAGTTTCCACCTCACCGAGGAGGAAGGCCGTTCGATCAGCCGGTGTTACGCTTGCAGCGGCGATGCTGCGGTGGAAGTCACGCGCGTCGGCAACGGCGATTTCTTCCACGTGGAAGTGCAACTCCCGGAAGGCCGCATCTTCCGCCATCTGCTTCCCGCCGGCAGCAACCAATCGCCCAGCCTGCTTGCGGAAGAACTCGCGCTCGGCGGCCGCCACCGCGTTTATCTCAAGGCGCTCGCGGTGGCGAAAGCGCTGCTGTGAATTAATCCCTCGGGCTCGGCTGGAGATCGCTGCCTGCTTGACCGTTCCTTAGGGTTCCGGTTAGGAGATCCAGCCATGAAATGCGTAATTTTGGCCCTTGCGTGGAGTGTTTCTGCATTCGCGGAAAGTTCTGAATCCTTCCTCAGCGCGCCGATGAGCCTAAGCCTGGTGCAAACGCCGGCTGCGCCGACTTTGTTGCCCACGCCGCCCCGGCGCCAGACCGAATCCGATTTCTTCCGCCCTGAGGGGGAGGACGGGACGGCTTACTTCTATGTGTCTGAGCATCCGCCGGATTTAGAGTGGCGGCGTAAGACGGCCTACTTCTATCTGTTTGGCGCCCCGGCGATTTCAGGCTGTCTCGGTGAGTCGCCACTACAGAAAAAGCCGCGGCCGCAGCCTCCCATCTACCTTCATCCCCCGGACCAGCTGCCGAATCCCTCGGTGCTTCCCGGTTAAACATCCCACCCTGCGCCTACCCTCGCGGCGTATCTTCTCGACATGACTATCACCGCACGCGTCCACAACCACACCATTGCGCTCCCGGCGGACCTGGAGATCCCAGAAGGGGCCGAGGTGCAGATCATAGTGCCCGACAGACGGATGGCGGAGAGGCCTTTGCGAAGCGGTGCGCCGGATTGGTTGAGGAAGGCTGTGGGCACTGCCACCAGCGGGTTGAGCACCGATCAGATCATGCGGCTGACGCGGGGAGAGGACTGAGAGATGGTCCTGGTGGATGCCAATGTCCTGCTGGACATTCTCACCGCCGATCTCATCTGGTCCGCGTGGTCGCGAGAGGGACTGATGCGAGCGGCTGATCAGGGATTGGCCATCAACCCCATTGTCTATGCAGAGTTGTGTCCGGCTTTCCGAATGGAAGAGGAACTTTCCGCTGCTTTAGCTGGCTGGCCGCTGGAGTATCTGCCCCTCCCATACGAGGCGGCCTGGCTTACCGCGCAAGCTTTCGCCGCCTACCGCCAACGCGGCGGGGTTCGGACTTCGCCCTGCCGGATTTTTATCTGCGCGCACATGCACAGGTTTCGGGTTTGACCCTACTCACGCGAGACGCCGCACGGTATCGCACCTACTTCCCCCCGGGTGAGGCTCATCAGCCCGTAAGCTGGTGCGCGCAAGATGCTCGACCAGGCGAGCCGCGTTCATCGAGGATCACCCGCGGTTGCGGTGCTTGTTGTAGCGGGCGACTTCGCGGTCCACTTCGCGCTTGGTTTCCCGCAGCTTGATGTCCTGACGTTTGTCGGCGGACTCCTTGCCTTTGCCGACGCCGAGTTCGACTTTCACGTGCGCGTCTTTCCAATACATCCGGAGAACGATCAGCGTGTGTCCCTTGATTTGGGTGAGCCCGACGAGACGGTTGATCTCCTTTTTGTGCAGCAGCAGGCGCTTGAAGCGTTTCGGTTCGTGCTGCTCGAAACTCGCCCGGGCATACGGCTGGATGTCCACGTCATAGACAAAACATTGGCCGCCTTCAACCCGGCCAAAAGCATTGTTCACGTTGGCCAAACCGGCGCGAATCGACTTCACCTCAGTTCCCTTGAGTTCGATGCCGGCCTCGAATCGTTCCAGGATGTGATAGTCCCGCAAGGCCTTGCGGTTGACCGAGATGTCGCTGCTCATGCTTGAGAGACGCGGGAGGCGCACCGGGCGCCGAGACTCAGCCTAGCTGCCGTTGACGGGAGGAACAGGAGCGTCTTCGTATTTCAACTTGCCCTCGATGATCTCAGTGAGGGCGATATCAGAAAATCCCATGCGCGGCCCAGTCTCCACCATCGGGCGATGCCCGGCCGTGAGCTGGCGAACGCGCTTGGAGACAACGTTGACCAGGAGCTGCTGGCTGGGGATCACTTTGAAGGCTTCGTCGAGGAGAGTGCTGGTCATAGAACGTTGGCCAACGGTGGCCGGGAAAAAGGAGCGGGAGTTTGCATGGCGACCCCCACCTTGTCAAACAGTCTTTCGGGCAATGCGAAATGCTTCCGGAGGCGACCATTTCGGGAGGATCGGCACCTCAGCTGGAGGAGAAAATCCTCCGGATAAAATCAGGCCCGAACGAAGGCTGAGCTGCCGGTCGCTGGGGAGGAAAGCTCGCAATGGCTTCCGCAGCGAATCCTCCCCATTTTACCCGCCACCGTTGGGATGACCGGGGATGAAACTCCGGCAAACACCCCGCAGGCTTCCGCTTACTCGCGCCGCTTCAGCGTGATCCGCTTGATCCGCGAATCATCCGGAGGACTCCAGGTCATGACCGCCGGATCATCCTTGAACGCATTGTGCACGATCCTCCGCTCATACGCATTCATCGGCTCGAGGTGATACGGGCGCCCTGTCTGCCGGACGATTTCCGCCATCTGCCGCACGCGATGCGCCAGTTGATCGTCCCGCATTTCCCGCCAATGCTCGATGTCCACATGCACCTTCGGCGAGTGCTTGTCCTTGGCTTGCAGGATGCGGTTCAGCAGAAGCTGGATGTCTTCCAGCAGTTCGCCGTTGCGGCCGATCAGCCGATCTTTTTCCCCGGTGTAAACCATCAGCGTCAACCCGTGCTCGTGTTCCAGCTCCTTGATCTCACACACGAAGCCGAGCAGCCCCAGCATTTCGTCCAGGGTTTCTCGTGGGTTCAGACTCATGGGCGCGCGCTATTTTCTCTTCGCGGGCGCAGTGACCTTTTTCGTGAGTTGTGGCGGAGCCTGGTTCCGCGTCGCGTAGAGCTGCACGACAGAAAAGAGGTTTTGCACTGTCCAGTAAAGCGCCAACGCTGAGGCAAAGTTATAGCAGAAGAAAATGAAGATCAGCGGCATGAACATGAAGATCCGCTGCTGCATCGGGTCGCCAGTTTTAGGCGAAATGGCCATCTGCCAGAACATCGTTCCCGCCATCACGAGCGGGAGAATGTTCACCGGAACTCCGGCGAGATGGAAGATGGTGTCCGGCTGGGAAAGATCCGGCACCCAAAGGAACTTGCTGTTCCGCAGTTCCACCGCTTTCCCCAGCATATTGTAGAAGCCGAAGAAGATCGGGATCTGGATCAGCATCGGGAGGCAGCCGCTGAGCGGATTCGCTCCATAGTCGCGGTAGAGCTTCATCGTCTCGGTGTTCATCCGAGCCGGGTCGTCCGCATACTTTTCGCGGAGCTCCAGCATCTTGGGCTGGAGAAGCTGCATCCGCTTCATCGATTGCGTGGCCTTGTTTTGCAGCGGCCAGAGCAGGCTCTTGATGATCAGCGTGAGGACGATAATTGCCGCGGCGTAACTGCCGAACCGGGCGTTCAGCCAGTTCATGCCGTTGAGCAGCGTGCGGCTCACAATCCCGAACATGCCGAAGTCGAGGATGTCTTCCTGATCCGCGCCGAGCTTTGCCAGGCGCTGGTATTCGCGCGGGCCGCTGTAGATGGTGAAGCTCTGGCTGAAAGTCTTCCCCGCTTCCAAGCTGAAGCCGGGCATCCCGAGCGCTCCGTCCACTCCGTAGTGCTCCGTGACGTTCGCGCTGGAACGACCGCTCGCCTTCCAGTTTGCATCCGGAATCGTCAAGCGGCGCGCCCACACGGCATTGCCGCGCTGCTTTGCCTGCTCCGCCGAATCCTGACTAGTGACGCGCGGGGTGACGATCGTGGTGAAGTATTGGTTCGCCACGCCGAGCCAGGCGCTGTTCGGCCTTGATTCGGTGTAAACCGGACGATCCGGATGACTCCAGAAAAGGAATCCTCCGGAAGCAAACCAACTCGCATCGATGAACTTCCCGCCGGCGGCCTTCACTCCGGTGTAAGTCACGAGATCGTCCTGGTGAACCGGTGCGGCCGAGCCGGTGTGCACAAAGTAACCCGGCAACGCGATCGGCGCGGAGCTTTGGTTGGTGAAGCTCACGTCGAGCTGGACGACGTAATCCTCCAACTGCGCGCCCGCGTTTGGCAGCGTGAACTTCTTCTCCGTTTTCAGTTGGCGAGCATCGATGCGCTCAAAGCTGATGACGCCGGTTGCCGGATCAATCTGCAGGTTAAAAGGAGTCCGTGCGCCTTCTCCTGCAACTTCGGTGATGGCGCCGATCGGGATCGCCCCGAACTCGTTCATCACCATCTTTTGTCCGCGCTCCGCTTCGTGCGACCGGAGCAACGCCCGCGAAATGCCGCCGCCGAGATTGGAGAACGTGTAATCGACGGCCGCCGTGTTGAAATTCTGCGTCTTCTCTTCCACGACGGGCGCCGCCGGAATGCTCGGGACGGCTGGAACCTCGGCCGCAGGGACCGGCGCCGGAGGATTTCGCGCTTCCTCTTCCGCTTTGACCCGCTGAGCTTCCTGAGCGATGGACCGCTGATAGGCAGCGGCTTTGTCCATCTCCCTTTGGTTGTAGAAGGTCCACGCGAAGAGCGTGATCACGGAGAGGGTGACGGCGATGATTCCTTTGCGATCCATAGATTAAGAGCAGTGCGCACACGGCGGTTTGCCGTGTGGAGTTGAGGATTTCGGGGGAACTGGGTCGGGTCCCATTCCTCCCCACGGATGACACCGTGCGAGGCGCTTCAGCCCGAGCCAGCTTCCCCGGAGTACGCCGTGCGTTTCACAGGCTTCGAGGAAGTAATGGGAACAAGTCGGCTCAAACCGGCAACCCGAGCCGGGACCTCCGCCCAGCGTCTCGAGGATCGGCGAGATCAACCACTGATACGCCCGGATGAACACGCGGATCAGGAACATCGCGGGGAAAGAATGGCGCTGCGTTGCGCCAGTTGCAGCCACTCCGCCGTGAGCGCCTCAAAGCTCGCCAGGGAAGCTTTTTGTTTGGCGATCAGGACGATCCACCAGCCGCGCTGCAGCTCTGGTCGAACCGCTCGCACCACTTCGCGTAATCTTCGCCGGACACGATTGCGCATCACCGCTCCTCCGACACGTCGCGAAGTGATGAAGCCAATCCGCGTTTCAGTGTCGGTCTCCGCCTTCAAAACGCTCAGGACGATCAGCTTGCCGTGGAACGACAAGCCTTCCCGTTTGAGCCTCGCAAACTCTCCGGCCCGGTTGAGCCGGGCGGATCTCGGGAAAGACAGGCGAGCCGTGGGCATTTTGGATTTCGATCCCGGATTCCCGATTTCAGCCGGACCCGCGGGCCGACCTCAACCGTCAATCGCCGACCGAGAATCAAAAATGATCAGGCCTGCGTGTGACGGGCGTAATGGATCTCGACGCCCTTTGGCAGCAGCCGCTTGCGGCCTTGTTGCCGGCGACGCGAGAGGATGGCGCGACCATTCTTCGTCTTCATGCGGGCGCGAAAACCGAACTGCCGCTTGCGCGTGCGCTTGGAGGGTTGATAGGTGCGTTTCATAGGGCGTAGGCGGGAAAGTGGGTCTGGAAAAAGGAGCGGAAGTTTAGCGGTTCGACCCGGGCTGTCAACGCGTGAGGCGAAGAATCTCCGGATGCCCGATGGGGAGGATTTCGGCTACTTTTCCGCGCCGCGGATGAGGAAAACAATCTCTCCCTTGACTGCTTTGGCGGAGTAATGCGCCAGCAAATCCGGCCCGCGGCCCAGGCGAAACTCCTCGAAGTGTTTGGTCAGTTCCCGGGCGACGCAAAGCTCGCGCTCTGGAAAGTGCGTGGCGCAAACCTCCAGCGTCTTCAGCAAGCGGTGAGGGGATTCGAAGAAGATCGAGGTTTCGCTCCGCGCGGCCGCTGCCAGCAAGTCCCGCTCGCGTCCGCCGCTTTTCACCGGAAGAAATCCGCCGTAGTAGAACCGTTCCGCCGGGAACCCGCTTCCGATCAGCGCGGTGAGCACGGCGCTTGGCCCCGGCAAAACCGTGTAGGGAACGCCACGCTCGATGCACGCGCGGAGCAAACGATGGCCGGGATCCGACACGCCGGGAAGGCCCGCGTCGGTGATCAGCGCGATCTTCTTCCCCGCGACGAGCTCTTCGATCAACTCGGCGGTCCGGCGCGCCTCGTTGTGTTCGTGGTAGCTGATGAGCGGCTTCGAGATTTCGTAATGCCGCAGCAAGTTTCCGGAATGCCGCGTGTCTTCGCAGGCGATCAAATCCACCGACTTCAGCACCTCCAGCGCGCGGAGTGTGATGTCGCCCAGGTTGCCGATGGGAGTCGCGACGAGGTAAAGCATCGTTGAGGAAGGTCGGAAGTCCGGAGCGGAGCAAACGCGGCGCCGGAAACAGAGTTCTGTCCCGGACCGCGGCCTGCTTTCTTCCCCAGCTACCAGCCTTCGGAAAGGTACGACACCAAGCGGACGGCCATGTCTTCCGCAGCCAGGGGAATCGCCTGGCGTTCGTCCTGGTTCACATCAGCGGCAATCGTATCCGAGCCGGTGACGAAGAAGCTCGTCTGCCCGGTGACGCTGCGGGAATCCAGCTCCCGGCCAGAGCGATCGGTCACCCGATAGCGCACCCGGAGCACGAGCGTGTATTCCCGCGTCTGGAGCACATTGCCGCGCACGGAACGCGCCGGGCGCCGCTGAATTTCGTCCAGCGTGCATTCGAGAATCGCGTCCGCGTCCTTTTCATCCGCGACCGCATAAGTTCCGTCCTGCTGGAGTTGTTTGATCACGCTGCTCGCGAGGAGCACTTCCACGCGTGGTTCCAGCGTTTCGTTCCTGAAGGTCGGGACCGCCAGCGTCTTCACCTCGCGCATCATCTTTGGTTTGATCGGGCCGACGCGATATCCGGCGCAACCGCTGAGGAAGACCGCCAGCAAAGGAAGGAGAAAGAGCGTTCTCATCGTGGCGGCGCAGGCAAACCGGTTTCTTCGCTGGGCAATTGCTCCGGAGCACCGGGAAGCGGCGGCTCGACTGCGGGAACTGGATTCAAACCATCCGGCGAAGTGCGCAGCTTCGGTCTGCCGGGCGCGGTTTCGATTTCCCGCACCACGACCGGCGGACCGGCGTAATCCGGACGCGAAACGGTGTCCACGCGCGCCTGCATTTTCCGGCGTTCCTTGGCGCGCGCGCCGGTCTCAGTCCGCTCGGGTCCGGCCCGCAGCGCGTCTTCCCCAAACTGCGTCCGCAGCGCTTCGATCCGCGCCTTGGCGATCGTGCTTTCCGGAGAATCCGGCTGATTCTTCACCACTTCATTGTAGTAAATCACCGCCGCGCGATACTTTTTCGTCTTCTCGTAGAAGCGCGCGATATCCAGCGCGCCTTTGGTCACGCCGCCTTGCAGCGACTTGATGTTCTCCCGCGCTTGCGGCCCTTTTTCGCTCTCCGGATAACGGATCAGAAAATCCTCGAAAGCTTCCCGCGCCCGCTGCTGCGAAGCCGCGTCGTAAGAACCTTCCCGAGCTTCGCGGAGCAAAACGTAGCCGACTTGATACTGCGCATCATCCGCCACGGCATCGCTCGGATACTTGCTCACCACGGCCTGATACGCGGCCAATGCTTCCGGATATTTCCCCTGTTTCTCAAAGGTTTGCCCGATGTTGAACTGCGCGAGCGGCGCCCATTTGCTGAACGGCGCCCTCTTCAGAATGCCTTCGAACATCTCCTGCGCCCGCGCCATGGACGGCGCGAAGGGCACGCCGAAAACCTTCCGCTTCTGGCCTTCCAGAAACAGCTTGGCGATCTTGAACTGCGCCTCGACGACCGCATCGAAATCTTCCCCACGCGGATACTTCGTGAGGTAAACCGAGTAGGCGTCGAACGACTTGTCGTATTCCCCATGTTGCTCCAGCAGCATCGCGATCTTCCGCTGCGCTTTGGGCGCGAGCGCCGACTGGCTGTAGTTTTTCACCAGCGCGCGATACGCCTTGTAAGCGGCTCCCGTATTCCGCGCGGCTTCCAGCGTTTCGGCCTTCCGCATCTGCTCCGCCGCGCTGCCTTCCACCTGCGTATCCTCGCCTTCCACGCTCCAGCCTTCGTTCGAACGGTAAATCACTGCGGCCTCACCCGGGAGCGTCCACGCCACTGCACTGAGCAGGGAAAGCGCGAGGAAGAGCACTGGTTTTGACATAAGGGTGCGCACGCTAGGGAAGGGTCGCCGGGGCGTCAAGCAGGAGCCGGGAAATGGACCTTTCGCCTGCTCCCGAGCTCGGTAGAATGTCCGCGCTTGGAGCCTCTGGCAAAGATCAAGATCGGCACTTGCGCCTGGAGTTTCGACGACTGGCGCGGCGTGTTTTATCCGGAAGGTCTCGCCTCCACCGAGCGGCTCACGCAGTACGCGCGGCATTTTGGTTCCGTGGAAGTGGACTCCACCTTTTATGCGGCGCCGGATCCCCGCGTCGTGGCTCATTGGGCGGAGATCACTCCGGAAGATTTTGTTTTCTCCTGCAAAGTGCCGCGCGAGATCACTCACGAACGCCGCCTGCGCGAGGTCGCGGTTCCCTTTGCCGCTTTCCTCGAGTCGCTCCAGCCGTTGGGTTCAAAGCTCGGCTGTGTTTTGCTCCAGCTCCCGCCTTCCTTCCAGCCGGCCCGGGATGAAACCGCGTTCCGCGACTTCATCCGCGAGTTGCCGCCGCAGCCCCGCTTTGCCGTCGAGTTTCGCCATGCGAAGTGGCATCTTCCCCGCATCGTTCATCTGCTGGAAGAACATCGCGTTTGCTGGGCCTGGACCGACGTCACCAGCCTGGATCACCAGCACGAAGGCGCGTTCGAGTTTCTTCCCCAGACCACGGACTTCAACTACGTGCGTTTGCTCGGCGATCAGGAGCGGCGCGGCCATTCCTCCGAGGCGCCGCGTTACGGGGAACTTCTCTGGCCACGCGACGCTTCGCTGGAAAACTGGGCGACTCGGATCCGCCAGCGACTGGAAGAGCATTCGCCGGTCTTCATCTACGCGAACAATCAGTTCGAAGGTTTTGCTCCAGCCACGGCGCAGCGTCTCTCCGCGTTGCTCGGTTTACCAGTGACCGATTTCTCCCCACCGATCTCCAGTGCGGAAGATTCCGCGGGTCAACTCACGTTGCTTTAGCCGCGTTGCCGGTGCCGAAGTCCGCGCTGTATCTACTGGGAAAGATCACCTTCAAGTCGGCTCGATTGACCGCCGTTAAGCGCCGTGCCTCCAGGCGAGCAGCAACCGAAACGCGGCGTAGATGCAAAGCAGGGACAAAGCGATGGCGGCGTCGCCTCGCGCGGCACTCCAGCGCAGCGGTTGCCGGGTGCGGCTGGCGTAAGGTCGTAGCCGAGGAAGGAGCTTTGGAACGCTCCGGCGATACTTCGCGTATTCGTCCCCAAACTGTCGCCCGAGGAATTGCTCCTCAGCGGGAACAATCGCGCAGAAGAAAACCGCGAAAACCAGGACGTGCGGGAGAATTAGCCAGGGATCACCGAGCAAACCGACCATCCCGAGACCCAGGATCACGCTCCCCAGGTAAATGGGATTCCGCACGTGAGCATACGGGCCATCGGTCGCCAGCCGTGGCGCCTCGATCGTGTCGCTCCGTGTGTGTCCTCCGGCGCACGCGGCTGCCCAGGCGCGCAGCATCAAACCCAGCGCCACGAGGAAGAACGAGACACTGGTCCCCAGCAAATGATGTGAGCCAAAGAGATTGCGGGGGCGGACGATCAAAGCGCCGAGGATCAAGGCGACGACTCCGAGGACGATCCGCCAGGGGAAGAAACGTCGCCCCGCGAGAACCCACGAATTTCCTCCGGAAGCCGCGAGCAGAGCAGGGGAAGAACCCGGACTCGACGATGCCGAGCGCGAAACCGGCGTTTCTCCGTGACGGCTGCGGGGAAGAGTTTGCGGCATCAGGTCAGGAAGAAAAGTGCAGGGGGAACACGTAGCATTGGCGGATGATTGCCCATCTGCCTTCGAGTTGGGAAGTGCTTTCCCTGATCGCAAAGCCAGCCGCGAAAGCACCACGGCCAGACCAAATGGTCTATAGCAGCCCTCTGCCGATGATGTAAAATGCGCCCGCCGCCAGAGGATCGGTCTGCGCGGTTCTTCCTGAAACCTACCCATTATGAACTCTACTCGCCCTTTTTGTCTCTCCACCACTGGATCTCCTCGCCGCCCTCTTGCGAGTCGATGGAGCACCGCCGGAGCCGCGATCCTCGTTTTTTCCGCAACTCACTTCAGCCAAGGCGCAACGAGGACCTGGGATGGGGAGGCGAATGATGGCGCCCTGACGAACCCGGTGAATTGGGTGGGCGATGTCGCCCCGGTCGATGGCGATCTGCTCAACTTTGCGGGCGGAACTGGGACGGGAACCGTCGTTCAAAACGCGTATCCTGCCGGGACATTGTTCAACGGGATCTCCTTCGAGGTGAACGCCGGTCCATTCACCATCGGCACGACGGCGCAGCCGATCATCAATCTGGGCGGCGATCTCGTCAGCAACTCGCTCCAGGCGCAGACGATCAACAACCCGCTCGCGCTGACCGCGACGCGCACGGCGAACGTGGCCTCGCAATTTGGTTCCCTGACCTTGGGGGGAGTGATCTCCGAAACGGCTGCAGGATTTGGGATCACCAAAACCGGCAACGGTCTGCTGACGCTCTCGAACGCCGCCAACACCTTCACCGGGCCGATATCGATCAATGCCGGGACGCTCGCCTTCGGAGCGGACACCACCGGCGCTGCAAACCCGCTCGGAAACGGAACCGCCGGAGCAGGGACCATCACGCTTGATGGCGGAATCCTCCGCGCGACTGCCGCGGGCATCCTTTCCACCAACCGCGCGATTACCCTCGGCGCCAGCGGCGGCACGTTCGATCAACTCAACAGCAATACCACCGCTTATAATGGCGTGATTTCCGGCGGGGCGAATAGCTTCACCAAGACCGGCCAAGGCACACTGACGCTGGGTGGACTGAGCACCTACACAGGAAACACCGTCGTCAACCAAGGCACTCTGCGGCTGGACTTCGCCGGTCTGGCTGCGGCCACGACGACCAATCTGATTAATCCCGCCAGCGCCTTGATCATGGGCGGTATCGCCAGCGGCTTGAGCAGCACCACCAGCACCACCGCGGCCGCCCGCACCCTGGATGTTCGGAGCGAAGGCAATGCGACCGCAGTGAGCCAAACATTTGCGAGTGCCACCTTCGCGCCTGGAACGTCTTTCGTGACGACCACGCAAACGTCCGGCTTGGGCGATGTCCTCCTGAATCTCGGCGCGCTGACGCATCAGGCGGGCGGCTTTGTGAATTTCTCCCGAGTCGGGGCGTTGTCTGCAGTCAATAGCATCACCACGACCACGCCGAATAACGCGGCGGGAATTCTCGGCGGTTGGGCGACTTTCGGCGGGACGGATTACGCGGTCAGGGACGGCGCGGGGAACATCGTGCCACTGGCCGTTTACACGGTGCCGACCGGTGCAGCTCCGGTCATCCCCAGCGCTCCCACCAGCAATGTTCGCCTGGACAACACCTCCACCGGAAATCCGAGTCTGGCTGCTGGAGTCACCGACATCAATACGCTCTCGATCTCCGATGTCGCGACACGCACCTTGAATATCGGCGCAGGCAACACTCTTCGGTTGGGTGCCCAGGGAGGAATCCTCGGTGCGACGGGCGCGGGAGTGTTGGTCGTCGGCGTTGCTGGTTCGGCCGGCACACTTACCGCGGGTGGCGCGGACGACACTGCGGGAGAAATCAACATCTTCAACTTCGCCTCTACGGGTGCGGGAACGACAGGCAGCACCGGGCGGGTGGATCTGAACGCGGTCATCGCCGATAATGGCCTTGGTGCCGTTCGCTTGAGCACCGGACAGTTTAACAATCCCGCGGCAAATAACTCCGTGAATCTGAACTCCGTCTTCAACACCTACAGCGGAGGCACGATCATCACCAGCGGGCGCGTGACCGCGAACGCAAATCCAGGGTCTGCAGCGGCCAACAATGCGGCTTTCGGCACTGGACCAGTGACGGTCCTGAACGGAGCGCAGGCCTATCTGAGCAACCAAGGCATTTACGCCAACGCGTTTAACATTGCCGGAAATGGAACCAGCACGGCGGACACCAGTTCGGCCATTCGGTTCGGAGCGAACGGCATCACCCTCACAGGCACCATCACGCTGCTGGGAGATGCAGTTCTCGGGCTTCGC
>DASVRR010000226.1:0-2695 GCA_036388515.1 Chthoniobacteraceae bacterium
AAACCGGCACCACGAGATCGTCACCAAGTCTGAACCGTGAGTGATATCCAGCATGCCGTCATAGACCTTCCCAAAGTCGCAATGATCGATCCACACATGATGGCTGGTCGCCGGACCGCTGTTCGTGATCCGGACTGAGTCCCAGCCAAAGCGGTCGTATTCTCCGGTCGGATCAAGTTCCCAGAGGTCGCGAAACCGCAGGTTCCGGAGGATCACATTTTGCGCCCCATGAATGTCCAGCGTGCCGCGGCGCAAGGTGGCACCGGTGCCCGCCGCGTGAATCGTCGTGTGGGAACGCACGAGAATCCGCCCGACAGACTTCAACTCAGCGCCGGGTTTTGCATTGGCGAGTTCACCGAGGTCGAGGTCTTGAGCGACGAGAATCACGCGGGGTGTGGAGTCCCGCTGCGCCTTGTTCTTCAGGTCGCTGCGTTCCGCCGCCACGCGCAGCTCCTGCGCCGAACGCACCACGATGGGCGGAAGGTTCCCCCCGCCGGTCGTCGTCTTCAGCCCGTAAGCCTCCACGCTGGCAAACCCCTGGAGAGTTCCGCAGCTCTCGACATTGCCCGAAAGCGGCTTCGACGGCTCGTCCGCCATTCCGCTGGACGAAAGCGAAACCAATCCCGCGATGAGCGCGACGATCCAATTCGAAAGCCCGCGGATGAGAAGCGTCACCGCTCCAGTAGAACGACGGCGTGC
Organism: Chthoniobacteraceae bacterium; assembly: GCA_036388515.1. Taxonomy (GTDB): domain Bacteria; phylum Verrucomicrobiota; class Verrucomicrobiia; order Chthoniobacterales; family Chthoniobacteraceae; genus Chthoniobacter. Next base: position 700 of record DASVRR010000226.1, read on the forward strand.
TTCTCCCGCAAGAGATCCGGTGCGGCGCGACCTTTCGGTGCCTCCCGACGGATTCAGTTGCAGCCAGATCATTGGGCGACGCCCACTCTAAACTGAGACCAGCGTCGTCGAGTGGCTACGGTTCAGTTTGAAACCGCTCGGAACACGGACGTTCACAGGACCACGGCTCCCTACCTGAGCGACAGAGTCCGTCATCTTGTTTCGCTCGCATCCAGCTGATCCAGCCGCTTACGGCTTGATGAAGACCCGGTCGCAGGAGGGATCGAGCACTTGGGCGCCGCGCGGAATGCCGCGAACATCGATGAGATGAAACGGCGGATACGGGCTGGTCACAAAGCCGGGACGATTCGTGCGGCGACCGACAGGATACCGCCGCTCGACGCGTTCTTCCTCGTAACGCTCGTCGCCTTCCTCGTAATCCCGCTCCCGATCGTAACGCTCGTAGCGCGCCTCGCGTTCCCGACGCACGACTTTGCCGATGAGATACCCCGCACCCGCGCCGATCGCGGCTCCGTGGAAGGCATCGCTGCCGCGCCCGTGCAAGAACCCGCCGATCACCGCGCCGGTCGCGGCTCCGGCGAGCGCGTTGCCGCCGCTGGTTTCGCAGGCGGTGAAACTGAAGATCGCCAGAAGGCATGTGGAGGTAAGAGGGATGAGTTTTTTCATGAGAGGAATGCGGCGGAATCGGACGGGGCTTTCGGCCCGGATGTTCAGGAGAATTTCGCGCCGACGATGGTGCGGAAGATCGTCGTGAGCTTCTGCCACTTGGTCAGCCGGTAACGTTTTCCGAAGATGCGGAAACCGTCGCGCTGCATGGCGGAAAGCAGCTTGCCGTAAATTCTCCGCATGATTTCCGCCGCAACCAAAGCGTGGCGGTCGCTGGCGGGTTTGAGCGCGTCCGCTTGCTCATAGAAGCGCTGCGCGCGCTCGGCCTGAAACTCCATCAGCTGCAAAAACGCGGGCGTGCGCCGCTCTGCCGCGAGATCTTCCGCAGTGTAGCCGAAGCGCGCGAGATCTTCGCGGGGAAGATAAATCCGCCCGCCATTGCGCCAATCCTCGCCGACATCGCGGAGGATATTGGTGAGCTGCAGTGCCAGACCGAGCGCGACGGCGTATTCCCGGGAAGCCGGATCCCGGCAGCCGAAGATTTCGATGCTGATCAGGCCGACGGCGCTCGCCACGCGGTAACAGTAGAGCCGGAGATCTTCCCAAGTCTCGTAACTCGCGCCATCCAGATCCATCTCCACGCCGGCGATGATCTCGAGGAAGTGCTCGGTGGTGAGTTGATATTTCTTCCTCAAGGCGCGCACGGGGGGAGCCAGCGGCGGCTCGGGAGAAACCGGCGCTTCGAGGGCTCGCTTCCAGTGATCTAGCGCCCTTGCGCGGGACTCTTTGGAAGCGCCTGGATCATCCGCGAGATCATCGATCACCCGGCACCATGCGTAGAAGACCGTGATGTCTTCCCGGCGACCTCGCGGCAACGAGACGAAGGCCAGCGCGAGGTTCGACTTGCTGGCGCGGGTGATCTGCCGGGCATCTGCGGATTCGTTGCTCACGCGCCAGGTTCCGCCAGAAGCTGCGAATCGGCCTGCAGCCGGCCGCCGGCAATCGCGATCACATGATCGCCTGGTTCCGCTCGGAAGTGGGGCGTGACGGTGGCGACCACGGAGATTCCAAATCGCTGCGCCGCCTGACGCAGCAGCGCCGAAAACGCGCTCAGTTCCTCATCCGCGAGCGTTCCGTCCAGACTCTCCACGAGAATGGCGAGCGGTTCGTTAATCAACGCGCGAGCCAGGGCGACGCAATGTTGTTCCAGCTCCGTGAGTTCAGAGCAAGGAGACTGCGCGACCTCCAGCAAGCCCACGAACTCCAGCAACCGTTCGCTGCGTCGGCGCGCCTCGGCGGCATCCACTTCGGAGAGCTTGAAGAGCGGCATCGCCACATTCTCGATCGCGGTGAAAGCAGGAAGGAGAAAGGGCGCCGTGAAGACAAAGCC
>DASVRR010000227.1:0-3772 GCA_036388515.1 Chthoniobacteraceae bacterium
ACGCTCCGGTGTATCTCGCGGAAGCTCGCGGAGTGCTCCTCGATGGGGAGGCTCGCGCCCGGATCGATCTGGAACTGCACGCGCGCGCCGTCCAGACCGCCTTGGGTGAGTTCAAGAAAGTGCTCTCCTTTGCCCTGGCCAATAACGAGCTGAGGGAAGACGACGAACATCGCTTGTATGAGCGCGGCCGAGGGCTGGGGCTTTCCCGGGACGAGATGAAAGGCGCGGTGGATGCGGAACTGGAGCGGCTCGGCGCGACGCGGGTGCAGACGCCAGTCGCCGCGCCTGCTCCCGTTCTGCAGCAAGCTGTTTCTTCCGCGCCGGAGGGAGCGAAAGATCCTTTCGAGGAATTCCGCCGGATCATGCGGATGTCCCGACTTTGCCTGGAAGGCGAGGAGATGACCGACGACCAGCGGGACGCGATGTGCAACCTCGGCGAAAGCCTCGGACTCACTGGCGGACAAGCGGAGGATCTGATCGACGAGTATCTGGAATACGTGGATGGATTGCCCCAGCAAATCACGGCGCCAGCTTCAGTGATGCGCGCGCCTGCCGCGCCCCGTGCAGCGACCGCCACTGCGACGGCGACGGCGCCTCCGCTGCGAAAGCTGAACCTTCCTCCGCCTCCTGCGCCGGTGCCGGCAACGGCGAAGCCGATGGTCCGGGAGGTGAATACGACTTCGCTCGGGCGCTCGCAGGAGCGCCAGCAATTCCCTGCGTTCACCAACTCGGCCGGAATCGAAATGCTGCTCGTCACCTCGGGAACCTTCTCGATGGGGAGTATCGCGCGGGATGCGCAGAGCAACGAGCAGCCGATCACCCAAGTCACGCAGAGCTGCTTTTACCTGGGGCGTTTTCCGGTGACGAATGCGCAGTATGAGCGGTTTGATCCCGCGCATAAAAACAAGCGTTCGGCCTGGGCCGGAGATGATCATCCGGTCGTCTATGTCACGGCGAAAGAAGCGGAGAGCTTCTGCAAGTGGCTCAGCGGGAAGGAGGGGAAGAAGTATCGCCTGCCGAGCGAGGCGGAATGGGAATATTCCGCGCGCGGCACCGACCAGCGCGTCTTTCCGTGGGGCGAAAGCCTGGATGCGGGAACCTACGCAAACTTCGCCGATCTGCGGACGAGTTTTCCGTGGCGGGACGCGACGATCGACGACGGTTTTGCGGAGACTTCGCCCGTGGGAAGTTACCCAAAAGGAATCAGTCCGTTCGGGATCGAAGATTTAGCCGGCAATGTCTTCGAGTGGTGTTTCGACTGCTTCGAGACTTACAAAGGAAAAGACCGCGTGAATCCTCGCGGGAATCCCGCCGGCCAGAAGCGGACTTACCGCGGCGGGAGTTGGAAATCGCGCGCGGGAAGCCTTCGCGCCACTGCTCGGGCCTTCAATCTTCCTGATTATAGCTCCAACGACGTCGGCTTCCGGGTCGTCTGCGAGTGTGAGCTGGACTGAACCGTCGGGTTCCCGAAAAAGAAAACGTCCGCAGATTGCGCGGATGAACGCAGATTTGGGGAATGGCCGTCTGCTCGATCTGCGGAAATCGGCGTCATCTGCGGACAGAACACTTCTGCGACGCCTCTAAAACGAGAAAACCAACGCACCGTTCGGTGAGTTGGTTTTCTAAATTCGGGCCGGGCGACGCCGGCTGGAAGCTATTGCGGCGTGAACCGGAACTTTGCTTTGGCGCGCTTGGCGTTTGCTTTCGCCTTCCGCTTGGTCTTCTGCGTCGGCGTCTCAAAGGCGCGGAGGCGACGGATTTCGTCCATGATTCCTTCGGAGTCGAGTTTGCTCTTGAGACGTTTCAGAGCACGATCGATTGGCTCTCCTTTGCGCACGATGACTTCAGGCATGGTGATGTTCCCTTTGGTTGGTTCGGTTAGAAAATTGAAAATGAATCGAAGGAGGGCAAGGTTAGGGGGCCGCTGGAGGGGCGTCAATGGTCCGTTTGAGGAATCTTCCCCGGTGAAGAATTCGGCCCAGGAACGCCCGCCGACCGAGCTTCCCGGGCGGCAATCTGCGCTCGCAAATTGGCTTTCAGGCGCCCAAATGCCTCCCCGCGAACGTGCTCCAACTGCTCACGAGCGGCCGCGGTTTGTCCCAGTTTCAAGTGGACGCGAGCGAGGTTCACGCGAGCGAAGTCAGGAGTCCGGCTGATTTTCAGGAAATGCTCCCAAGCCTTCAAGGCTGCCTCCCAGTCCGGCTTTGCCTGGCTGTAAAAAGTCTCCGCATGGGCGCGAGCATACTCTTCCGAATCCGGAGCAAGGCGACTCGCGGCGGCAAAGTGAGTGAGCGCCTCGCTGAGGATTGCTTCCGCGGACGGCGCGGACGGATCCACCAGCTCATGCCGGAAGAGAAACGCGGCATTTGCCAGGGCAAAGTGATAATCGGCATTCTCCGGAGCCTCCTCGCAGGCGCGCCGATAGTATCCGACTGCCCGCCGCACCTCTCCGCTCGCCAGCCAGCTTCCCGCGAGATGGTTCAAGGCCCGAGCATTCCTCGGCTCCCGTTTAAGGGCGATTTCCCACTGAATCCGTGCTTCTTCCCGACGGCCGGCGCGCCAGAGAAACTCTCCGCGCGCAATCCGGAGCGCTGCGTTCTCCGGATCTCGACGAATCAGCTCGGTCAGCTCCAGATCCAGCGTTCGCCGTTGCTCCTTGGTCAGGTTCTCCTGGGCGATTCGCTCCTCCAGCGTTACGACCTTCTTCCCTGGAGAAGGCGCCGGAGATTCCCGGCTGTTCGCCGGAATGTTCAGCATCGCCGAACCAAGGAGGATCCACAGACCGGGCAGTTGACGCTTCCTGCCTCGTTGCATACTGTGCGGCTGCAGTTTCGAAGTCTCCATCGCTCGGGTGCACCCCACACTAGCGACGGTCGCTGGAGGCGCCATCGCCTTCTGCGTCACTCCGAGATCGCCACCCACCTATGCAGAAACTTGATTTCGGGGAAGCGCTGGAACTGATCTATAAACGGGATTCCCGCTATGATCGCGATGCCTATCACTTTCTCCGGGATGCATTGGATTACACGATCAAGCAGCGGAAGAAAGCGAAGGCGGGAACCGGCCACGTGACTGGCCAGCAATTGCTGGAAGGAATCCGCAACTACGCGCTGAAGCAATACGGCCCGATGGTGCCGGTGGTTCTCGGTTACTGGGGAATTCAGAAGTGCGAAGATTTCGGCGAAATGGTCTTCAATCTCATCCGGATGCGCATCTTCGGGAAGACCGAGAGCGATTCGCTGGATGACTTCAAGGGCGGCTTCACCTTCCACGAGGCTTTCGTCGTTCCTTTTCTTCCGGATAACGCGCCGAATCCTGCGCGTCCGCCCAGTCATCCTCGTCCGGAGGAGTACCAGAAGCGTCCGATTTGAGCTGCAAGGGGCGGTTCGCCCTGCGGTTGCGCGGCGGAGTGAACTGGCGTAGCGGCTTCGTTCCACGATGAATCATTCGCTTTCTGCTCCCGTGCCGCCGACCGGCGCCATGCCGTTTCCCGCCGTTGACGCACAAACCTGGACCTTGCCCAACGGCTTGGGCGTGATTGTTCAGGAAGATCGCAGTGCGCCAGTCGCCAGCGTCCAGGTCTGGGTGGAAACGGGGAGCATCCACGAGGATCGGCATCTCGGCGCCGGGCTCTCGCATATCCTGGAGCACATGCTCTTCAAAGGCACCGAGACGCGCGGCGCGAGTGAGTTTGCCCAGCGCATCCAGGATGCCGGAGGTTACGTCAACGCCTACACCTCCTTTGATCGCACGGTTTACTGGATCGACATTC
>DASVRR010000228.1:0-14942 GCA_036388515.1 Chthoniobacteraceae bacterium
TGGCGCGCGGCTGGAGCGTGAGCACGGCGATCGTGAGTGCGAGGAAGCTGAACGCGTTGGCATAAAAGGCCGACGCGGTGCCGAGCCAGCCGATCAGCCAGCCGCCCAGCGCAGGGCCGAGCAGGCGGGTCGCGTGGAAGATCGAACGGTCCACCGCGATTGCGGAAGAAAGCTGGTCCTTCTCCACGAGCTCCGGAATCAACGCGGCGGCCGCAGGCATCTCAAACGCGGTGGCGATGCCCAGGCAAATCCCCGCGACGACGATATGCCAGACGGCGATCTGCTGGCTCGCGACCAGCCAGCCGATGCCCAGCGCGGTGATGATCTGGACGACTTGCGTGAGGACGAGAATGGTCCGCTTGTCGTGGCGATCTGCGGTGGTGCCGCCGAGCATGGTCAGCGCGAGCATCGGGATGCCGGAGGCAAAGTTCACCAGGCCGAGCGTGAACGCGCTGGAAGTCAGTCCGGTGATTACCCAGCCCTGCGCCATCTGCTGCATCCACGTGCCGAGCATCGAGACGGTTTCGCCGGCCATCAGGCGGGCAAACGGTCCGCCGCGCAGCAAGCGCCAAGCGCCGCGAGCTGGAGTGGAACTGCTCAACCTTCCCCGCGTGCGACCAGACTCAGGATGGCCTTTTGCACATGGAGCCGATTCTCCGCCTGCGTGAAGATGGTGTCGGCGTGCGCTTCGAGGACTTCGTCGGTGATCTCTTTGCCGCGATACGCGGGAAGACAATGCATGACGAGAGCTTCGGGCCGCGCCTTCGCCACGAGCGCGGAATTGATCTGGTAGCCGCCGAGTTGCGCCTCGCGGAAGCTGGCTTCCTCTTCCTTGCCCATGCTCACCCAGACGTCGGTGTAAAGGACATCGGCGCCCGTGGCGGCAGCGTCCAGGTCCGGCAGGATCTCGATCTTTGCGCCGCTGGCTCGGGCGCGCGCGAGCAGCTCCGGATCGGGCTGGTAATTTTCCGGAGCCGAAATGCGCAACGTGAAATCGAGCCGCGCCGCCGCCCAAAGCCACGAGCGCGGAACATTGCACGCGCCATCGCCGACGAAGGTGACGATCTGGCCTTCGATGCTCCCGAAGCGTTCCTGGATCGTCTGGAGATCCGCCAGGATCTGGCAGGGATGCTCGTCGTCAGTCAGCGCATTGATCGTCGGGATGCCACTGAAGCGCGCAAAATCTTCCACTTCGCTCTGAGCAAATGTGCGGATCACCGCGCCGTGACACATGCGCCCGAGCACGCGCGCGGTATCCTGGATCGGCTCGCCGCGCCCGAGCTGGATGTCATCCGCGGCGAGGAAGATCACGTCGCCGCCGAGTTCGCGGATGCCCACTTCGAAGCTCACGCGAGTCCGAGTGGAAGACTTGGAAAACAACATCGCCCAGCATTGATGCCGCAGCGGATGGTCCGCATGGCGGCCGCGGTCGAGCTTCATCTGGGCCGCGGTCGCGAGGATTTCCTGGAGCTCAGCGGTGCTGAGCGATTCGATCGAGAGCAGATGCTTCATGGGCCGGGGATGAAAGCGGGAAGCTTCGGGAAAGGCGCCATGGTGACAAGCTTCGTTTAGGCGATCCTCGCGAAGCCTTGGATCTGCATTCTTAAGGAAAGATTCGGAAGATCTGTTCGATGGCCACAACCGCAAAAGCGAGGGCGGAAACCGTGTACCAACCAATAATCCGCGAACGAAGGCGGTGCGCCTCCATTTGCCGGAGAGGGTCGGCCCCTGATTCGGCAACCTGTTTCAGATGACGAAGATCCTTCCAATGGTCGGTGAAGAACGAAACCGGAAACCGCTGCGCGCGTAGGAAAAATTTCGCCCGATAGTGGAATACATTTCCGGCGATGCAGCAGACCGCGAACACCGCGTAGAAGAAAATTTGCCTGTTCGTCACGAGATGAATCCTCTCGAGCGTTCAAGAACGGACAAGTCCGGCGAGCGTGCGGCGGAGGATTTCCACGGCTTCGTCGATCTCGGTGCGCTGGACGTTGAGCGGCGGGAGCCAGCGAATTGCGGAAGTCCCGCTCGGGATCGTGAGCAAACCGGCGGCGTGGAGGCGATCCACGAGGAAGAGACTTGGCGGACGCTCGCCTGCGGAAGAAACGCGCTCGGCAAAGTCGGGAACCAGTTCAATCCCGAGCATCAAGCCGACGCCGCGCACTTCCTTGATCAGCGGCGAGCCGAGCGCTTCGAGCGCCGCTTTCGCGATCGGGCCGAGCGCGCGCGCGTTCTCGAGCATGCGTTCTTCCTCAATGACGGTCAGCACCGCGTTGGCTCCCGCGCTGACCAGCGGCGTGCCGCCGAAAGTCGTCCCGTGCGATCCTGGCCCGAGCAGATCGCAAAGCGGTTTGGTTTCGCCGCTCTTGAGTTTCACCGGACGATCGCTGACCCAGATCGCGCCGAGCGGAAAGCCGCCCGCGATTCCCTTGGCCCAGCTCACCGCGTCGGGCATCAGTTCATTCCCCGCCATGGTTTTCCAGCCGCACCAATCGCCGGTGCGCCCGAGGCCGCACTGCACTTCGTCGAACATCAGGAGCAAACCGTGCCGGTCGCAGAGCTCGCGCGCATCGCGCAGGAACTCCGCCGTCGCGGGATAAACGCCGCCTTCTCCCTGGATCGGCTCGAGCAACACCGCGGCGATGCCCGGCTCCTGAACTGCCGCGAGCAGCTCCGGGCCGTCGTTGAATTTCACGTGAGTAAAGCCCGGCGTCATCGGCTCGAAACCGAGCTTCACTTTGTCCTGACCGGTCGCGGCGATGCCGGCCAGCGTGCGGCCGTGGAATGAGCCGAACATGGTGATGATTTCGTGCCGATATGGCCTGGGCTCGATGGTCTCGCCGATGGTGTGCCGACCCGCGGGCGCGAGGCTTTCGTTGCCAAACTTCCGCGCGAGTTTGTAGAGCGCTTCGTTGGCTTCCGCGCCGCTGTTGCAGAGGAAGATTTTGCCGCGAGGAGGCGCGGGCTCGCAGACGAGCCGGACGAGGCGCTCGGCGAGTTCCGCCTGCTGGCGCGTGTAATACAGATTCGACGTGTGGACCAGGGCTGCGATTTGTTCCTGCATCGTCTGCACCACGCGCGGATGACAATGGCCGATGGAAGTCACCGCGATTCCGGCGCCGAAATCCAGATAGCGCTTGCCGTCTTCATCCCAGACTTCCGTGCCGCGACCGCGCGCGAGCCGCAGGTCGAAGCGGCCATACGTGGGGATGACGTAGCGGTCGTAAAGTTCGCGAGTGGGCGTGCGGAGATTCATGGAAGCGGGGAGCGTAAGCAGGCGCCGGGGATTTGCAGCGGGAAAATTGCCTGATGACCGCGCCATCTGGAGAGCCCGTGATTCTCATGGCGTGAACAGTCAATGGGGACTAAGGGAACACCACCCGAACGCCATGGAGCACTTCATTCTCGAATACGGGCTGTTCGTTATTTTCTTCTGCGCTGTGCTGGAGAATGACGTGACTTTTTTCCTCACGGGAGTCGCGATCCATCTCGGCCTGGTGCATCCGGAACTGGCTCTGATCTACTGCGTGGCCGGTGCGCTGACGCATGATGGGTTTTGGTTTTGGCTCGGGCATCAACGCTCAGACTCGATTCGCTCCAGCGGCATCTATCGCCGGATCGGTCCGGTGGTGGAACGACTCGCGGAACGATTTGGTCCATCCGAACTCTTCTTCTGCCGCTTCATCTACGGCACGCGGAAGACAAGCTTGGTTTTCTGGGGCGTGCAGCGGCTTCCGTTGAGTCGCTTCCTCGGGATCGAAGTACTCGCGCTGACCATCTGGGGCTGCTTGCTCGCGGCGCTGGGTTTTGGTCTGAGCAACGTCACCGCGATGGTCGTCGGCCAGATCCGGAGCATGGAGTCGTGGATGCTCGGCGCGCTGATCATCGTCGCGCTCGCGCTGGTCGCGGCGCGGCTTTTCACCCGGCACCAATTGCGCAAACGGCTGGCGCAACCGCACGGACCGATCTGAGGTTTCAGACCAGCCGGAAGCGGGCGAGATCCTGCGAATCCACCACGCCGATCGGCCGCGCCATTTCGTCCAGGACCACGAGATCGTCGATGCGGTGATGCTTCAGGATGTGCAAAACTTCCGCAGCCAGTTTGTTCCCCATGATGGTGATCGGCTGGCGCGTCATGAAGTCGGTCACCGCGCGTTCCAGCAAATCCGCGTGTGCCTGGAAATGGCGCCCGAAATCACCGTGCGTGAAGATCCCGAGCAGCACGCCGCTGGAATCGGTGACCACGGCCGCGCCAGCCCGCGCTTGAGCCATGGCGAAGAGCGCTTCGCGGACACTCGTGCCGGGAGGAATTAACGCCATCTGCTCGGTGCCGCGCATGATCTGATGCACCCGCAGCAGCAGCGTGCGCCCGAGTCTTCCGCCGGGATGAAAGCGCGCGAAGTCTTCCTTAGAAAAGCCGCGCGCCTCCAGCAAAACCATCGCCAGCGCATCGCCGAGCACGAGCATCGCCGTGGTGCTGGAAGTCGGCGCGAGTTCCAGCGGACAGGCCTCGCGCTCGACATGGACATCGAGGTGCACGTGACAGTTTTTGGCGACGAACGAGTTCGGATGGCCGGTCATCGCGACGACTTTCACTTCGAAACGCGCCAGCGCCGGGAGGATGTTTACGAGCTCATCCGTCTCGCCGCTGTAGCTCAGCGCCAGGACGACATCGCCATCCGCGACGACGCCGAGATCGCCGTGGAGCGCGTTCAGCGAATTCAGGACGACGGCCGGAGATCCTGTGCTGGTCAGGGTTGCAGCGATTTTTTCCCCAATGTGTCCCGACTTTCCGACGCCGATCACGACCACTTTGCCGCGGTTTTCCACACACTCGCGGATGGTTTCCACAGCTCGGGAAAACGAATCGTCCAGCCGAGCCAGCAGACCTTGCACTTCCGCAATCTCGAGGCTGATGACACGACGCGCTTTATCGAGGTAGTCCATGTCGCGGCGATGCTACGCGGGCGGAAGAAAGTGGGAAGCCGCCAGTTCGCCACGCGCTCAGCGGAATCCGTTTTGTTCCTGAATGCGGAGGTTTTGCAGCAAGGCCTCGAGCCGATCCAGCGCTTCTTCCGCATCGGGCCCGATCGCTTCCAGGATGACGCGGTCGCCGAAATCCAGGTTGGCGCCGAGCACCTCCAGGATGCTTCCTCCGGAGAAATGCTGCTCGCCGCGGCGGATGGTCACTTCGCTCCGGAAAGCCTGCGCCGCGCGCACAAATTCCGCGGCGGGACGCGCGTGCAGCCCGAGTTCGTTGACAATTTCGACTTCTCTCCGCATGGGCGCGGGAAGATAGATTGCCGCCCGCGCCTGTCGAGTGACGACTGCGGAACCCATCGTGTCTATTCCTCCCAACGAGCCGCCAGTCGCCGCGCAGTACGTGGTCACTTTTTTGAAGCCGGAGATGCTTCATCTTTACCGCCAGATCACGGCCTTGCGGGAGTTTCGTCCGGTCGTTTTCTGCCAGAAGCGGGAAGGCGCGGCTCAGTTTCCGTTTGAACCCGTGACGGTCCTGCGGAAGCCGCGCACGCACCAGCTCCGGCGCTTTTTCCAGAAGACGCTGCGCGGTCAGCCGATTACGATCTATCGCTCGGAAGCTCGGCGGATCCTTGCTTCTTTGCACGAAGTCCGCGCGCAAGTGTTGCACGTTTACTTCGGGCATATCGGCGTCCATTTACTGCCTTTGCTGGAGATTTGCGACCTCCCGGTGATCGTCAGTTTCCATGGAGCAGATGCGCAGGTCGATCTCCACAAACCGGCCCACCGCGCGCGCACGCAGCGGATGCTGGAACTCGCGAGGCTCCTGCTCGTTCGCTCTGAATCCCTCGCGGAACGCCTGACCGCGCTGGGCGCAGATCGGGAGAAGATTCGTCTGCATCGAACCGGGATTCCGATGGGCGAAATCCCGTTTCAGGTGCGGACCCCGCCGCGCGACGAGGCGTGGCGTTGTGTTCAAGCATGCCGGCTGATCCCCAAGAAGGGCCTCGCCACAAGCTTGCGCGCGTTTGCTGAATTTGCCCGCGTGTTTCCGCGCGCGACTTTCACCATTGCCGGGGAAGGTCCGCAGCTCTCGGAACTGCGGAGACTCGCAGCAGATCTTGGCATCGCGGATGAACTGTCGTTCCCGGGGTTTCTTCCGCAGACGGAACTCCGTGCGCTGTATGCGGAGTCGCACTTCTTCCTTCATCCCAGCGAGCTCGGCACGGACGGAGATCAGGAAGGAGTTCCAAATTCGATGCTGGAAGCAATGGCGTCCGGGTTGCCGATTCTAGCGACGCTTCATGGCGGAATTCCAGAAGCCGTGGAGCACGGAGTCAGCGGCTTTTTGGTGGACGAACGTGATCACGCCGCGCTCGCAAACGCCATGATCGCGCTTGCTCGGGATGAACCGTTGCTGGCCGCCGTCAGCCAGGCCGCAGCCGCCAGAGTCCGCGGCGGATTTGATCTCACGACTCAGGCGCGGCTGCTGGAAAGTTACTATCGCGAGGCGTGTGGCACTCGCTTGCCGGGGAAGATTCAAACAGCCGCGCTGGAACCCTAATCCAGCCGGAACCGTCAGGCGTCGATCGTTCCGTTTCCGGAGTGCTCACCGACTGGTTCGATGTGAACGAGCACGTCGGCGATCGACGGCCGCGCGGCTTGGATCGCGTCCTTCACGTTGTGTCCGATCTGATGGCCTTCGCGGACGGAGAGCGCTCCATCCACGCCCACGTGGATATCCACGTAATAATCCAGGCCCATCTTCCGCACGCGGCATTGCTCCACTCCGGCGACGCCTTCAACACCTGCCGCAGTCCGAGCCACCTGGTCCCGCAATTCGCGAGGCGGCGCGCTGTCCATCGCTTCGTGCAGGGCGGGAATCAACAGCCGCCAACCGTTGTAGGCGATCAGTCCGCAAGCCAGCAAAGCCGCCCAATCATCCGCCGGTTCCCAGCCGGGACCACCGATGAGGGCGATGGCGATTCCGATGAAAGCAGCCGCGGAGGTAATTGCGTCGGAACGGTGATGCCACGCATCGGTCTTCACCGCGGAACTTCCGATCACCTCGCCGGCCTGGACGACTTTGCGGAAGAGCATTTCCTTCACCAGCACCACGACCACCAGCACCACGAGAGTGAACGGCGCCGGCGAGTGATGCGGCGTCACGATCTCGCGGACGCTTTGCACGGCCAGCGCAATCGCCGCGCAGATCACCATGAAAGAAACGACGATCGCTGCGACCGACTCGGCCTTGCCGTGGCCGTAGGGATGTTCGTCGTCCGGCGGTTCGGCGGCGACTTTCAGGCCAAACCAAATCGCCAGGGAACCAAAGATATCGAGCGTGGATTCGATGCCGTCGGCGATCAGCGCGTAGGTATTTCCGAGAATGCCGGCGGTGATTTTTACGCCCGCGAGCAAGGCATTCACGAGGATGCCGACCAACGCCAGCCGAGCGCCGGACTCCAGATTTCGTAAGGTGAAAGCTCTCGTTGTCTCGGCCACTGGCGGCGCATCATAGAGCTCCGGGAGACAAAGTCACCTCTGCGACGATCCGTCGTGGCGTTCGGGACGATTCGGGAAAGTCCGCCTGAGGAAACGGACAGGGAATTTCCCCGGCTTTGTCCTTGTCGCTTTCCATTCCGCTCCCTAGACACACCTCCCATGTTTCACCGTCTCCCATTCCGCCTGAGCCTGGCAGCACTGGCTGCTCTCCTGATTGTGCCTGTTTCCGTTCACGCCGGTTATGAGATGAAGGAAGTGAAGCAGACGGTTGCTCCCACCAGTCCGTTTGATCAAGGACAGCGCGAACTTCAGATTGGCGCCGGCGCGTTTTTCTCCTTCGGCAACGACGGAAACGAGCGGCCGACCATGAATGATGCGGATCTCACCGGCCGGATCGGCTGGATGCTGAATACGCCGAGCGGTGATGGCTTCTTCCGCGGCAACGTCGAGTTTCTGACGGAGGTTTTCGGCGCCGGGATTTTCGAAGGTCCAGGCAGCGTCATCGGCGGAGTCACGCTGCTGCTGCGCTACAACTTCGTGCAGCCAGACGCGCGCTGGGTTCCTTACTTCCAGCTGGGTGCCGGCGGCGCCTACAGCGATGCGCACGAAGAGACGCCGCAACGTCGGCTCGGCAGCGCTTTGTCCTTCAATCTGCAAGGCGGATTCGGCCTGCGCTTCTTCTGCACCGAGACCTGCGCGATCTTCCTCGAAGCCGACTACCGCCATCTCTCGAACGCCTCGCTGGCGGACCGGAACAACGGGTTGAACTCCGTTGGCGGATTCATTGGCGTGAGCTACTTCTTTTAGTCGGAAGCGGAGTTTTCCGCGGATCCGCGCGAGCGCTGTCCGGAAGCAGTTCCTCCTGAGTTCCTGACTGCCGGCTTTAGCCGATATCGGATGGGGCGGAAGTGAGTTTCGGTCCCGAGCCGCAGCACCAGGAAGGTCCTGGTAGCGCGGTCACGAGTTTCATCCACTTCGCCGCAGGCTGATCAAAGCGGGCGAACCCAGCTTTTATTCCGGAGAGAGACTGATCAGCATCCGGAGACTTTTGCGAGAGGTGCGGAGAGTCGCAGACCCACCGACAAACAGAAGCAAGAGTCAGGCTTTCATCGAAGCCGCATACTGCGCGCTCACGAAATCCCAGTTGATGACGTTCAGGAACGCTTTCGCGTATTCCGGGCGACGGTTCTGATACTTGAGGTAGTAGGCGTGTTCCCAGACGTCCAAGCCGAGCAGGGGAGTTGCTCCGGAGGAATAAGGGCTGTCCTGGTTCGCGGTGGTTTCCACGGAAAGCTTTCCCCCTTTCACCAGTAACCAAGCCCAACCGCTGCCGAAGATTCCGGTCGCCGAGGCAATGAGTTTCTCCTGGAACTTCTCGAGGCTCCCGAAGCTTTGATCGATAGCTTTCGCGAGCTCCCCGGCGGGTTTGCCGTTTTCGTTTTTCTTCAGCGTCTGCCAGAACAAGGAGTGGTTCGCGTGGCCGCCGCCATGGTTGCGCAAGGCGGAGCGCACTTCTTCCGGAGCCTCCGGAAGCTTGGCCAGGATGTCTTCGATGGAGCGCTTTTCCCAGCCCGGCGCTTTCGCAATCGCCTCGTTAAGTTTTGCCACATAGGCGGCGTGATGTTTGTCGTGGTGCAGCTTCATCGTCTCCGCATCGATGAAGGGCTCCAACGCGTCATAGTCGTAGCCGAGAGGCGGAAGCTTGAAGACGGCGTCACCGGCGGGAGCAGCAGGCGTCGGAGCTTGGGCGAGCAAAGCCGGTCCGGTGAGGACAAGGGCGCCGGTGCCAAGAGCAAGATTACGGAGGGCGGAACGACGGGTGATCATAAATGAAGTGGGGAACATTGTTCGCTACAGCGACTGAAGCAGGATGTCTCGGAATTCCACAAGCATCGGAGGTCCAGCGTGGATTTGCAGCGCGAGAACGCCTTCCAGCGAACGGGCAGCAGCGTCAGCATCGGTGCAATCGATTGTCTTGTATCCATTCAGCCAATGCTCGAGACGGTTCCCGCGCGCGACGATCCGATATTCGTTCCATTGCTGTTTCCGGTAGTAGCCCTGCGCGATCAGCGCGTCTTTCGAGCCGAGACTTCCGATCACGGCGATCCGACCGTCCGCGCTGACGGCGACTTTTTCCCCGACATGCGCCAGATACTTTCGACCTCGTTCTTCATACAGGAAGCCAACTTTTCCGAGCTTGTTTTCGATTTCCGCCTGGTAGCCGCTGACCTTCCACTTCCCGAGATCGCGGCTCCGATACTGCACTCCCGAGTTGCCGTTCCGGAGGCGGAATTTCAGACGCAAGTCGAAGTCCTTCAAAACTCCACCGCGCCAGATGAGGAAGGTATTGCTGAGCGGCAGATTCGACATCGAGCTTTCGCCCCGGAGCACGCCGTCCTTCACGCTCCAGAGCTTCGGGTCGCCGTCCCAACCAGCGAGATTCCGCCCGTTGAAAATCTTCCGGAACTCCACGTCCGCGGCCGATCCACTCAGCGCGAGTGCGAGCAGCATCCAAACGGCAGAGGCGAGGATCTTCATCCGCATCGGAAGGCGCTCACGCCAGAGGCTGCCAGCGGAGGAAAAGCGAGCTGGTTCAGAGGCCATTGTCCCGAGGCTGCAGCAGAGTGCGTTGACGACAGGTCGGGCAATTGTCGCCCGGGGTCAGGTGGAGCAAGGTACGAAGGTCCGGCGCTGACGGCGGGACGGCGCTCGGCGGCGCGGCCGGAGCTTCTGGAAAAGTCAGCCCGTAGAGCTGCATCGCTTTGGTTCTCGCCCAGGGGTTGCGCAGCGCGCGGAGCTTGAGCTCGGGATCCGCCGCGAGAGCAAAGCTGCGCTCGGGTGCGGCGGCACGTAGAAGCGCGAGAGCGTCGATCGCGGCAATGACGCCCGCAGGTGTGAGACGAGGCGCTTCTTCCGTCGAACCGCGGGAGATTGCGAGGAAACGTTGTCCTTCAGAAAAGGTGAGGTCTTCCCGCCAGGACCAGACGGCGAGCTGAACCGTCTCCCGCGGAAGAGCCGCGGACTTCCTGATCTGCGCCAGCAAAGGCTCGAGTCCCGGGTCCGGATCTGCGGGTACGAAAATCTTCCCCATGCATTCCTTCCGGCTGTCCAGCGCGACAAACCCCAGCGGTGCCTCGGCCGTTTTCCCCGCGGGGATGATCAGGTGCAACGCGGCGAGCGTCACGAGGTTTACATCCGCCGCGCTCGCCGAGCAGATCAGTCCGGCTGGTTGCTCCACGTTGAGCGGTTCGCCGGAGTCGTTGGTGATCGTCACCTTCAGCGACTCGCGATCCACCGCCGCCAGGATCACGCGGACGCCCGCTTTGCTCCCCACCTCGCGCAAGGTGAGCCCAGCGGCCCAACTCGACGCCGGGCAGAGCGCAATGGCCAGGCAGCAGAGCAGACGGAGCATTCGCGTTACTCTTCGGATCGGCCGGGATTGTCAAACCATTGACAGGCCTGAAGTCGTGCAGGATAGCCTCGCCGCATGAAACGCTTCGCTCATCTTCTGCTGCTCGTTGCCGGAACAGTGGCCGCTTCGGCGGCGGAAAAGATTGCGGAGGCAAAAGCAAAATCCGCGGAACCGGTGGTCGAGGAATTGATGGGCGGATGTTCCCTGAACTGCGCGTTTCCCTGGACGGTCGAAGCGCAGCCGGGCGCCGGCGGCAAGGCGAAGATCACCACGTTGCTGAACGATGAAAGTGCGCAAACGGCTTGGATTGCACCGGAGCCGACGACGGGAATCGGATCCAGGTTTCGCCTGATCTTCCCGAAGAAACTGGCGCGCGAACTGGAAGGTGCGACGCCGGTCTTCGGCCTCGATCTGATCAACGGTTATTGGAAGACCGAGGAACTCTGGGACCAGCACGGGCGGATCAAAAAGGCGCGTCTTTACTACAACAACCAGCCGTTTCGTGACGTCACGTTTGCGGATTCGCAGCGCTGGCAGCGGGTGACTTTCCCGGACTTTTTTGTGAAGTCCGGTGACTCGATGACGATCGAGGTGCTGGAGATTTATCCGGGCAAAAGTGCGGGTCTGGCGCTCAGCGAGCTGGTCCTGCAAGGCGGCCATTAGTCTTCCGGAGCATGCGCCACTCCGCCGCCAGCAAAAGGCCGGCGCCGGCGAGGATGGCGAGATCGCGCGCGAGCAGTCCGGGAAAGTTGGTGCGGATGGATTGCTTACTTTTGCCGAAGCAGCCGCACTCGATGTCCAGCCCGCGAGTCCACGCGCTGGTCAGCGCGGCCGTGAACATCAGCATCAGGAGCAAGAGGATTGCGAGGGCGCCGACTTGCAGGCGCCGGACGATCACCGCCACGCCGGCAACGAGTTCCAGCCACGGAAGATAAAGCGCCAGCAAAAGCGTCGCGTCGGGCCACGGGATCAAGGCGTAGCGCTGAATCTCGCGAGTGAACTCCTCGGTTTCGAACGCCTTGACCGCTCCAGCATAAATGAACAGTCCGCCGACGATGAGGCGCACCACCCAAAGGATCATTTGGCCTGCCATGCGTCCCAACCTCCTTTCAAAACCCAAACCTCGGATAACTGCATTTCTTCCCGCAGCTTTTTGGCAACCGCGTGACTGGCTTCGCAAGCTCCGCCGTCGCAGTAGATCACGATCTTTTTCTCCGGATCCCATTCATTGAGGAAGCCCGGGACGAGCTGGTCCCACTCATCTTCATTCAGCAAAACCGCGCCGGGAATGTGCTCGCGGTCGAACTTGGCGCGTGGGCGCGCGTCCACCCACTGCACGCGTTCGCCCCAGCCGAGAACGGTCTCCAGCATCACCTCGCCTTCCACTGTCTTTTCCGCGTTCTTCAGCCGCGGCCCCGGACGAATGCTCGACGGGTTGGAGGATCGTTCTTCCACAGAAACCGCACTCACCCAACGGAGCTGGATTGCTCCGGAGATGGCCGCCGGAATCAGCGCCAATCCCAGCAACACGCCGATTTGGCGGAGCAACAGCCGGATCACTTTACGCGCGCGTGAATGGTATAACTGCGCGGCGCATCCAGCGGATAATCGGTTTGCACGGTGAGCTCGGCAGTTTCCTTCTGCATGGTATCGCCCGGCCGGACGGCGATCTGATATTGCTCCCCAGCTTTCAACGTCTGCAACGTCGGGATGACTCGCGGATTCGATGACGTAACGGCCTTTATCCGGACGGTTTTCCCTGGTGTGACGGTGAGTTGGACCAGCTTCGCATCGGCGGGTTGGCCGACCTTCCAGAAGACCAGCGCCGGCGTAACGGTAAGCGCCTGTTCGATGGAAACCACGAAGTCGAGTTCTTGTCGCTCGCCTTGATCGGTCGTGACGACGATCTGTTTCCGGTGCGTTCCGCGTCGGCTGCCGAAGGTGAACTTCGCGAGGATCTCGCCGCTTTCGCCCGGTGCGTACACCTTCTTTTCCAGAGCCGCTGAAGTGCAGCCGCAGGAGGATTTCACTCCCTTGATTTTGACGATGTTCGGACCGGTGTTTTTGAAGCTGAACTTTGTCGCGAGGTGTCCGTCTTCCGGCGTCCGGTCAAACTCCTGCCAGGGTTTCTCCCATTTCAGCTGAGCGAAAGCGGAACTCGTGAGACACACGAGGAAGAAGAGCAGGCGGAGCATTCGCAACGTGGTAACGCAGGGATCTTGAAATGCAATCGTTCCTCTGCGGCCCGTCTTTGCTGATGCAATCTGCTTGCAACCAAAATGCATCCGGATAAACTCGCCCACGCTATGAAAAAGCTCTTCAGCTCACTTTGCATTCTCCTCACTCTGGTCGGCGTTTCACCGGGCGCGGAGAAGATCCGCGTCTCCAGCTTCTCCACAATCCTGACCGAGATCGCGGCTCAAGTCGGCGGTGACCGCGTGGAGATCACGGCGCACGTGAAGCCAGGAGTGGATCCTCACGATTTCGAGCCGAAACCCAGCGATCTGAAGACCGTCGGCGACGCGCAACTCATCCTCCTTTCGGCCAAACATATGGAAGGCTACGTGAGCAAACTGAAGCAGGCGACCGGCGCGAAAGGCGTTCTTCTGGAAGTGGGCGCGAGCTTGCCTTCGCTCAAGATGGAAGCTGGGCACGATGCTGATCACCACCACCACAGCCATGGGCCGACTGCGGAGGATCCGCATTGGTGGCACAGCGTGGCCAACGTGCAAAAGGCGACGAGGATTGTGCGCGATGCGCTGATCAAACTGAGTGCGGAGGACAAAGCCGCCTTTAACGCCAATGCTACAAAGTATCTCGATTCGCTGGCAGCCTTGCAGAAGTGGACCAAGGCAAAATTGGCTGAGCTTCCGCGGGATCGGCGGAGGCTGGTGACCTCGCACGACGCCTTCCAATATTTCGCCCGAGAGAACGGGTTCACCATCCATGCTGTCTCCGGATTATCCGGCGCCGATCAGCCGTCCACGAAGGCGGTCGCTGAGGTCATTGCGATCATCAAAAAGCACGCGGTGAAGGCGATCTTCCCGGAGAGCATCGAGAACCCGAAAGTCCTCACGGAGATCACTCGCGAGAGTGGCGCGAAGGTTGGTCCAGCCTTGTACGCGGATGGTCTGGCTGAAGGCGCCGCTGCGACCTTCGAAGGAATGTACAAGCACAACGTCACGACGATCGTTGATTCTCTCAAGTAAGTGCGCGGATCGCCGTTGCTGAGGGCGTTCATCGCCTTCCTTGCCATTCTCGTGCTGGGTTATCCGCTCTCCCGGCTGACCGGCGAGCATGCGGAAAGCGCGACGCCAGCCGTGCGGGAAAGCTCCCCAATCCGGGAGATCACATTGCAACTCGCTTTCACTGCAATTCCGCGGACGGTCAGAGTCTTGCACTCGGGGAAAGAAGTCTGGAGTGAAGCAGAGCCCGGCAGCGAACTGGAGAAAATGCTCCTGCTTCCGTTTCCCGAGCAAGGCATCGATCTCCGGATTCAGGCCGATCTTCCGGATGCTTCCAGCCTCACTGCAGTGCGCGTCCGGCTCATCGATCCGGCCGGCGGAGAACATGAAAAGTCTGTCTGGGGAACAGGCGCGATCGACGACGTGCTGACTTTCCCCTGAACGGCGTGGCTTCCCATCACCTCACGGTCTCGGATCTCACGGTTTCCTATCAGCGGATTCCGGCGCTGCATCACCTCAGCTTCGAAGTGGGCTGCGGACAATGTGTCGGGCTGCTCGGCCCGAACGGCGCAGGCAAATCCACGCTGCTCAAGACGCTGGCTGGTTTGCTTCCGCGCGAGACCGGCGCGATCAGCTTTCATGGCCACGCGGTGACCGGCGCAACCCAGGATTTTGCTTATCTTCCGCAACGCGAGCAGATCGACTGGGACTTCCCCACGAATGTCCGCGGACTCGTGGAGATGGGACGGTTTCTTCGCCTCGGCTGGTGGCGAACTTTCGGCGCTGCGGATCGTCTCGCGGTGAATCAAGCCATCGAATCGATGCAGCTGACCTCGCTCGAGCACCGGCAAATCAGCGCG
>DASVRR010000229.1:0-4155 GCA_036388515.1 Chthoniobacteraceae bacterium
TCCGGCAGCGTGGCGCGCGCTCCCAGGCATTCGCCGACCGCAGCAAAGGCGGCGCTGGAATCTTCCGCAGCGAGGTAAAACTCCACGCGGTTGCAGGTGGAGACGATCACGACTTCGGCCACGCCGGAGACATTCCGGAGCTGGGCCGCCAGAGTCGGTGCGTCGGTTTCGGAGATGGCGAAACGTTCGCGCAGCTCGATCGGCGCGGTGTGATGGCTGAGGCCGAAGCAAAGGATTTCCATCAGCTCAGTGCGCGGCAGGTTCGGTGATGAAAGTGATCCCGGAGAGCGTCACCAGCACCGCGCTGAAAGCCGCCACCGAAAGCCAGGCGACGCGGCGCGGACTCAGCCGATGTCCTTTGCTCAGCGCAAAGATCGCCCCGTAAACCAGCCAGACGCCGACGGACCAGGCGATCTTCACCGCGTGGGAATGCACGCTGCCGATCATCAGTCCAGCAAAGATGCCGACCGTGAGCAGGGAGAAACCAGTGAGGATCAAGCGGCCATTTGCCACCGCAAGATCCCGGATCGGCGGCAGATGGTAGAAGATCGAATGGATGTGATGCGTCTTGAGCTGACGCTCTTGCGCGAGATACATCACGCCGGCCACACCAGCCATGGCAAAGGCGCCGTAGGCCACGATCGAGATTGCCGCGTGCAGTTCCATCCAGGCATTCGGCGCGATCTTCAGGCCGCCGGGAACGTCCTTGAGCGCCAGCAAAGCGATCAGCTGGAAGAGGAAAACCAGCGGAGAAGTGAACGCGCCGAGCAACGAGAGCCGGTACGCCGGACCGATCAGCAAATAGAACAGAACCATCGACCAGCCGAGGAAGATGAGCACTTCGAAGAGATTGGTCAGCGGACAACGCCCGAGCGCTTCGCCGCGGAGATAAAGGAACGCCGTCTGGAAACCAAACCCGATCAGGATGGAGATGAAATTTGCCCGGGAAGGCCGATAGACGCGGGCGCCCAGCGCATGCATCGAGTAGGCAAAGCCAAACAGGAAGCAGAAGGTCGAGGCGATGAGAAGGAGGCGATCCATCGTCAGTGGGGCGGGACTAATATCGGCTGGGCTGGGCTTTGGCAAACGCTTGCCAGCCGCGGCGCGCTCTGAGACAAACCGGCTCCATGTCACCGGCCGATCTTGAACGACTGCGCAGCGGAATCCGCGACGTGCCGGACTTCCCGGAACCGGGGATTCTCTTCAAGGACATCACGCCGGTTCTCTCCGACGCGGAACTGTTTCAGCTGGCGGTTGCGGGGTTTGTGGAAGCAGCGCGTGAAGTAAAGCCGGACAAAATCGTGGGGATCGATGCGCGCGGGTTCATCTTCGGCGGAGCGGTCGCGCACGCGCTGGGCCTTGGTTTTGTCCCCATCCGGAAGAAAGGGAAACTTCCCGGGCAGTGCGGAAGTGCGTCGTATGCGCTGGAATATGGGGAAGCCGTCGTGGAGATGCACCGCGATGCGCTGCGTCCCAGTGAGCGCGTGGTTTTGATCGACGACCTGCTCGCGACGGGAGGAACCGCGGCAGCGGCGAGTCGCTTGATCCAGGAAGCGGGAGCGGAACTGACGCGAATCCTGTTTATGATCGAGCTACGCTTTCTTAACGGGAGAGCGGCCCTTGCCGCGCCGGTGCAGGCTTTGATCACCTACTAGCCGCAGGCGCGGGGGATCGTCCGGACGAAGATTGCCCAACCCAAACGGGTGAGGGAGCGAGGCACACGATTAGCTTAATACAGCTGAACAATGCCGCCAGCCGACATCTCCAAGCAATTCCCGACCTTCCAGAGGATGCACCACTGGCTGGCTGAAGAGGGCGGCGTCTCTCGAAAGCACCTTTGGAGCGCGGTCGTCGGCGTGGTCCTGATTCTTCTTGTTGCGGGATTTTTTCTCACTCTTGCGTGGCGGGAACACCAGGCCGACACCTCGCGAACACGCGCGCTGGAGGCTCTTCGTCTCGCGCAGGCTGCGGAAACTCAGCTCGCGCGTGTCGAGACTGCGCAGCGCAATTACCTCCTGACGCGGCAACCGCTGGATCTCCAGGATTTCACGCGGCGGCGCAGCGATCTCCAGCAGCTTTTTGTAAAACTCATCCCGCCGCTGAATGCCACGCCGGCCGGCAAAGCCGCGGTCCGCGAGTTGCATGCAAAGTTCGAGCTGTGGCAGCAAAAGTTCGCCCTCCCCGAGCTGCAGTCGGCTGCGACTCGAGGCTCGCCGGCCACCGTTCGGCCGCCGACGACTTCGCCGCTCGCCGATGATCTGCGCAAAGCGATGGCGGCGTTTGTCCGCGATTGCGACGCTGCCTTCGAGGCCTCAAACGCGCAGACGAAGCTGCAGCGTTACCTGCAAACCGGAGGACTGGCGCTGCTCGGGACGATGGCGATTTCCTTCCTCATCATCTCCAGCATCAGCAGTTACCGGATCTTCCGCGTGCATTTGCGGAAGGCGGAAAGCGCGCTGGCGCAAACGCATTCGATCATCAGCACGACGCAGGACGGCATCATCGTGATCGATGATCAAGGTTGCATCCAGTCGATCAATCCCGCCGGCGAAAAGATGTTCGGGCAGAAGGTCGAGAACGTTTTGCGCCGGAACATTTCGCTGCTGATTCCGCAGCGGCTTTTCTTCCACGATCTCGCCAGCGTCGGTCGCGGCAGTCTGATGGCGATGGGCCAGCGCCAGGGTTATTATCCCTTCCCCATCGAAATCAGCCTGAGCGAAATGCGGGTGGACGGACGCCGGCAGTTTTGCGCCTTGGTGCGCGACGTCACCGAACGAAAACGTGGGGAAGAAACCCTGAAGCACATCGGCCTCGGTGTTTCGGCCGCGACTGGGGAAGAATTCGTTCGGTCGCTGCTCAAGCAGCTTTCCAAGGCGCTGGACAACGAGCGCGCTTTCCTCGTGGAACTGATCGGACCGGTGGGGACGACGGCTTCGCTGCTGACCATTGCGGAAAAAGGTGAGCTGCAGGCGACCGTGAGTCTGGATCTGAAAAACAGCGTTTGTTCCGAGGTTCTGGCGAAAGGCTTCCGCGCTTATCTCTCGGGCGTCCGCAACCACTTTCCGGAAGATGCGCTGCTCGAGCAGTTTGAAGCTTCCGCATTCTTCGGGATGCCGCTCACCGATCATCGCGGCGAACCGATCGGCATCATGGGAGTGATCGATCGCAATGCGCTGCACGAGACGCAAATCATCGAGAGCACGCTGCAAATCTTCGCCGGCCGCGCGGCCGCGGAGATCGAACGCAAGCGCTCGGAAGAAGCTCTCGCTGCGGAGAAGGAACGCCTCGCGGTCACGCTGCGTTCCATCGCGGATGGCTGCGTGACGCTGGACAACGACGGGCGCGTTTTGATGCTCAATCCAGTCGCCGAACGCCTGACCGGCTGGCAGCAGGACAGCGCCACGGGCAAGGATTTGAGCCAGGTCTTGCAGCTGCTGGACGAACGCACCCGCAAACCGTGTCAGCATGCGCTCACGCGGATTGTCGCCACCGGCACGGCGGAAGGAATGGGCAGCACCACGCTGCTCGTTCGCCGGGATGGAACGGAGCGATTGGTGGAAAGTAATTCCTCACCGATCCGCGACCGTCACGGGAGGAAAGTCGGCGTGGTGATCGTGCTCCGCGACGTGACCGAACGGCAGCGTCTGGATGAAGAGCGGCAGAAAGCGGAGAAGCTGGAAAGCCTCGGGCTGGTCGCCGGCGGCATCGCTCACGACTTCAACAACATCCTCACGGCCATCCTCGGGAACATCACCCTCGCGATCAGCTCGAATCCCAGTCAGTTGGTGATCGAGCGTCTGACTTCAGCCAAGAAAGCGACGGCGCGGGCGCAGGAACTAGCCCGGCAGTTGCTGACCTTTGCCAAGGGCGGCGCGCCGATTCTCCAGACCACGAGCCTCACGGAACTTCTCAGCCACACGGCGACCTGCGCTTTAAGCAGCTCGCGTTCGGTGCTGGATTTTAAGCTTCCGGAAGATCTTTGGCTGGTGGAAGCAGACCCCGGCCAGATCGCGCAGGTCATCGCGAACTTCACCGCCAATGCCGAGCAGGCCATGCCGAGCGGCGGCACGTTGCGTTTCACGGCGGAGAATCTGGAACTCACCGTCGCCTCCACGACGCTCGGGATGCGCGCGGGTCGCTGGGTGCGTTTCTCCT
>DASVRR010000230.1:0-5006 GCA_036388515.1 Chthoniobacteraceae bacterium
ACCGTGGAGGATCTGCGGTTTGCGCTCGGGAAAGAAGTGCAGGTGATGGTGGCGCCGGTCTGGCAGATCGATGATCTGATCAAAAAGAGCTACGGCACGGACGCGGGGAACATGGATGAAATCCTGGCGCAGCTCGGCGGAGAGCTGGAATTTGGCGGGCCGGACGGAATCGACGTGAAGAACCTCGAGGCAGAAGCGAATGCGACGCCGATCATCCGCTACGTGGATCTCATCGTGTATCAGGCGATCCAGGATCGCGCGTCGGACATTCACTTCGAGCCGTTCGAGACGGAGTTTAAGATCCGCTATCGCGTGGACGGCGCGCTCTACGAAATGTCCCCACCGCCGCGGCATCTCGCGCTGCCGGTGATCTCGCGGGTCAAAGTCATGGCGAACCTGAACATTGCCGAGCGCCGGCTGCCGCAGGATGGACGCATCCAGAAGAACATCGCCGGCCGTCAGGTGGATTTGCGTGTCTCCACGCTGCCGACGCAGTTCGGTGAATCGGTGGTGTTGCGCGTCCTCGATCGGAGCACGGTGAATCTCAGCCTGGATGCGCTGCGGATGCCTCCGTACATCCACAATTATCTGCTCAAGACGATCGAGAAACCGAACGGGATCTTCATCGTCACCGGTCCGACCGGCTCGGGGAAGACGACGACGCTCTACGCGTGCCTGAACGAAATCAACACCGTGGATTCCAAGGTGCTGACTGCGGAAGATCCGGTGGAATACGACATCGAGGGAATCATTCAGGTGCCGATGAATGACGCGATCGGACTCACTTTCGCCCGGACGCTGCGCGCGTTTCTTCGGCAGGATCCGGACAGGATCATGGTGGGAGAAACGCGCGACGTGGAGACGGCGCAGATTGCCATCCAGGCGTCGCTCACCGGCCACTTGGTGTTCACCACTTTGCACACGAATGATGCTCCCGGCGCGGTGACCCGGCTCGTCGATATGGGCGTGGAGCCGTTCATGATTTCTTCCTCATTGGAAGGCGTGCTCGGGCAGCGGCTCATCCGGAAGATTTGCCTGAACTGCCGCACCGCGTATGAGCCGACCGAAGCCGCGCTCACCCAGCTCGGGCTTTCCCCGCACGAGATCGGGGACAAAAATTTCTACTACGGCAAAGGCTGCGACACCTGCAACAACACCGGCTACAAAGGACGCAAAGGCATCTACGAATTGCTCGACATGAGCGATCCGATTCGCGAGCTGATCAACCAGCGGGCACCCGGCGTGGTGCTGAAACAAAAAGCGATCGAGCTCGGGATGACCACGCTGCGGCATGACGGCTTGCGGAGCATTTTCGATGGGGAAACAACCATCGAAGAGGTGCTGAAATATACTTGAGCGAAGGCCGCGCGAATTCAGTTCTTCCAGCCACTTCATCATCGACATCATTTTCTCCTGAGCCTTAATTTCTCCCCAGAATCTTGAACGTTCTCCCCTATGCCGAAATTTAATTACGTTGCCCTGGACCAGCGCGGACAAGAGTCCGTGGGAATGATCGAAGCGACGAGCACGAACGAAGCCGTCGGACAGTTGCGGCAGTCCGGTTATTTCCCCACCAGCGTCGTGGAAGAGGGAAAAGGCGTAGTCACCGCGAAGACCTCGAAGAAGGTGGCGAAGGCAGTCAAGACGGCTTCCGCGCCGGCGGCAAAGAAGAGCTCGATGGTTCTCTTCCAGAAGAAAACGGTGGGCGGGAAAACGCTGATGATTTTCACGCGGCAGCTCGCGACCTTGATCGACGCGGGCCTGCCTTTGCTCCGCAGCCTCACGGTGCTCGCCAAGCAGGAGAAAGATCTCGTTCTCCGGAATACAATCAACGCACTGGCCGACGGCGTGCAAGGCGGCAGCACCTTCTCCGAAGCGATGGCGCAGCATCCGCGCATCTTCAACAAGCTCTACATCAACATGGTGAAAGCGGGAGAACTGGGCGGTGTGCTGGAGCTGGTTTTAAACCGGCTCGCGGAGTTTCAGGAAAAGGCGCAAAAGGTGAAAAACAAGGTCGTCTCGGCGATGGCTTACCCGGTGATCGTGCTGATCATCGCGCTCCTGATCATGCTCTTCCTGCTCGCCTTCATCGTGCCGAAGTTTGAGCAAATCTTTAACGACATGCTGCAAGGCAAACCGCTGCCAGCGATCACGCGGTTCGTGATCGCGTGCAGCAACGGCGTGAAGAGCATGTTCATCCCGCCTTACCTCTGGATCACGATCGCCGCGGTGATCGGCATCGTGGTCGCGTGGAAGATGATCAACGGAAGCGAGGCTGGCAAAGCCGGAATGGATCGCTTGAAGCTGCGCACGCCGCTCTTTGGCGATTTGCTCCGGAAGAGTTCGATCTCTCGTTTCAGCCGGACCTTGGGAACGCTGGTGACTTCCGGCGTGCCGATCCTCCAGGCGCTGAACATCACCCGCGACACCGCCGGCAACGTGGTCGTCGCCGACGCCGTGACGAAAGTCCACGATGCGGTGAAGGAAGGTGAATCGATCGTCCAGCCGCTCGAAGCGAGCGGAGTGTTCCCGCCGATGGTGATCTCCATGGTCGATGTCGGCGAAGAAACCGGGCAGCTTCCCGAGATGTTGCTCAAGATCGCAGAGGTCTATGACGACGAGGTGGACAATGCGGTTGAAGGCCTCACTTCGCTGCTCGAGCCGATCATGATTGTCTTCCTCGCGCTGATCGTCGGAACCATCGTCATTGCTCTGTTCATGCCGCTGATTTCGATCATCCAAGGCATGCAAGGCAGCGCCGGCGGCTAGAAAGCCAGTGGCACTTCCCAGCTTCCGAGTTACTTTTTCCGTCTCATGAAACGCTCCCCCTGCGCCTCTGCATTCACCCTCATCGAGATGCTCACCGTGATGGCGATCATCGCGATCCTCGCTTCGATCGTGCTCTCGATGAATGGATTGATCCAAACCAAAGCCGCGCGCGCCAAAGCCGATGGCGAGATCCATGCGCTCGCTTTAGGTTGCGGGAACTACAAGGAGGATAACGGGACTGTTCCGCGGAGTGAAGAAACGGACGCTCTTGACCCGAAAGCTGACGGAAACCCCGCAACGGGAAGCGCCGCAGTGCGGTATCAGAAATCCAGCCTCTATCTTTATAGCGCCCTTAATGGCGACCATGAACCGGCCGGCAATCCCGACTTCAAACCGGAAGGGAAAAGCTATCTGGCTGAGTTCTTCAAGCCAAGCGTTCTGAGCGGAACCAAAAATCCGAACGGCCAGCTGACCAGTGTCAGTTACATCCAGGATCCTTACGGCAATAGTTACGGATACTCGACCAAAGGCGCGAAGGCTGAGGAGGTTTTCCAGGACGCCTTGCGGAAGAACCCGAGCGCCACTCGTCCGACAAAAACCGAAGGCTACAACACGACGTTCGATCTTTGGTCCACGGGCGGATCGGTCCGGGGCGCGAGTCCGGAAGATCAGGGGAAGTGGATCAAAAACTGGTAGCTCGGTGGGTTGATTCCGCAGTGCGGAGACGCAATTGCGGTGCAGGTGCGCCGCTCCGGTGAGATGAAGTCTGATCCTCCGGAGCATGGAACGCCCGCGCCTCACCGGCGCAGGGTTCGATACTCCGGAAAAAATCCGCGCGGTTTTGCGGACAAATATAAGGAGCGCGATCCTGCGAAGTTTCCGGAGGTTTTTGAGAAGGTGCTGGCCGCGGGGAAGACGCCGGCTGGAACTCACCGGCCGATCATGGTGGAGGAAATGCTGGAGGCGCTCGCGCCGAAACCGGGCGAGATCGCGGTGGATTGCACGCTCGGACACGGTGGACACGCGGAACGTTTGCTCCAGCGGATTTCGCCCGGCGGGCATTTGCTCGGACTCGATGCAGATCCGATCGAGCTCCCGAAAACCGAGGAACGCCTTCGTTCTCTGGGCCACGATGCCTCCATCTTCACCGCGCATCGGACCAACTTTGCCAGTCTCGCGCGCGTTCTTGCTGGAGCACAGCTCGGTGGAGCCGACCTGATCCTGGCGGACCTCGGAGTCTCCTCCATGCAGCTCGATAATCCCGCCCGCGGGTTTTCGCTCAAAGCTTCCGGCCCGCTGGACATGCGGCTGAATCCGAATCGCGGACCGTCGGCGGCGGAATGGTTGGAGTCGGCCAAGGCGGAGTCGCTTGCTCGGGTTTTAACGGAAAATGCGGACGAAATCCGTTCGGAGGAACTTGCCGCGCTCCTCGCTGGGCAGCGATTCGAGACGACTGCCCAGCTGGCTGCCACCATTCGCGCGGCGCTGCTTCGGCTGGATGATGAAGAGCGAGAACTCAGTGTTCGCCGCGTGTTTCAGGCGATCCGGGTGGAAGTAAACGATGAGTTTGGCGCGCTCGAGACCTTCCTCCGGAATCTGCCGAACTGCCTTGCGCCAGATGGACGCGTGGCAATTCTGACCTTCCACAGCGGAGAAGATCGGCGCGTGAAAAAGGCCTTTGCCGAATGCCACCGAGCCGGAATATTCTGCGCAATCGCGCCGGAAGTAATCCGCGCTTCTCCGGAAGAACGTCGCGCCAACCCGCGATCGACTCCCGCGAAACTCCGCTGGGCCAGGCGCTCGCCGAACTAAGATTGGGCCGCGTTCCGTTGCGGGCCGCGCGAGGTTAGTTTAAGCAATCCCCGCAATGCCAGAGGTTTACCCGGTCATTCTCTTCTACAAATATGTCCCGATCGATGATCCCCAAGATCTCGTCTCCAGACAACGTGAGCTCTGCACATCGCTGGGGCTGAAGGGACGGATCCTGATCGCAGGCGAGGGGATCAATGGCACTCTCGCCGGTCCGGTTTCCTCCGTGAAGAGCTACGTGGCCGCTCTTCGGGAAGATCCGCGTTTCCGGGATATCGAGATCAAAACCAGCGACGGTGACGCGCAGACCTTCCCGAAGCTGGTGATCAAGGTGCGGCCTGAAATCGTTGCTTTGAACGCTGGCCGTGAGCTGGCGGCGGATCAGGATAATCATCTCGAGCCTGATGAATGGAAGCGCACCCTCGAGA
>DASVRR010000231.1:0-8523 GCA_036388515.1 Chthoniobacteraceae bacterium
TGAAAGTGTAGATCACATCGAGATCGCGGTTCATCTCCTCGTACTTGATCAAGGCGCCGCCGAAGATGAGCTGCGGGATCAACACGAGCGGAACAAAGTTCGCCGCGGTCTTCGCATCGGCGACCAACGACGAGATGAGCAGACCCAGACTCGTCCCGCTCGCCGCGGTGACAAACATGCAGGCGAAGTATTCCCAAAACATCCCGCGGATCTCGAGGATCGAGTTGCCGACGGCGACGAAGAGCGCGCATTGCACCGCGGAGAAAAGCGCGAGCGTGGTGAATTTGGCGAAGATGTAATACGGCAGCCGGACGTCGAGATTCCGCTCGCGATGCAGCACCACGCGGTCGCGGATGATGTCATCCACGCTGTTCATCAAGGCGAGGAACATGGCCACGAGCAGCGAGATGAAGATGTAAGTCGGAATGTGAAAGGCGCTCGCGAAGTCGTATTTCACCTTCGGGTCGTCGTTGAAATAGAGCGCCCAGCCGATCAAGGCGGCCAGAGCCGGCGGAACAAAAAGCGTGATCACGAGATTCCCGCGGTTGCGAAACTTCGCGACGAACGCGCGGGACATCAGCGTCCGGAATTGCGTCCATTCATCCCGCCAGCGGATGTCCTGGCGCTCGCGCAGATGCGAGTCGGAAGGCAGCGGCAAAGGAGCGGGCGCAGGCTTCCGGAGGTTGACGGATTTTGTCTCCAGGAGCAGGCGGTAAGCGTCGAACTTATCGCGCCAGTAATCCGGAGAAAAGCGGCGCGCCGGCACGAGCTGACTTTGCGAATTCTCCTCGAAGATCACGTCGCCGCTGAGATCGCGCAGCGGTGTTTCCAGCACATCGAAGATGAACTCCGGGCGCGTCGTTCCGCAGGCGGGACAACCGCCGAGATCAGTGCCGAAATGCTGTTCGTGTTCCGCCGTGGCGAAGTAGGAAAGCATCTCCGTCGGCGTGCCGTAGAAAACCATCCGGCCGCCTTTATCGAGGAGGAGCGCCTTCGAAAACATCTGGAAGAGCTTCGAGGTCGGCTGATGGATCGTGACCATCACGATCTTGTTGTGCGCCATCGAGCGGATGATCTCGATGACGTGCTCGCTGTCCTTCGAGCTCAAGCCGCTGGACGGCTCGTCGAAAAGGTAAACGTCCGCGCCGGAAACCATGTCGAGGCCGATGTTCAGCCGCTTGCGCTCGCCGCCCGAAAGCGTCTTTTTCACCGCCGTGCCGACGATGTTCAGACGCCGTTCGCTGAGGCCGAGTTCGGTCAGCTTTCCCTCGATCCGCCGCGCGCGATCGCGCCGGGAGAGATGCGGCGCGCGGATGGCCGCGGCGAAGCTCATGTTTTCCTCGATCGTCAGGTGATCGTCGAAGGCGTCGTCTTGCGGAACATAAGTCACGAAACGCTTGAGCAGCTCGTGGTTTCCGTAGAGCGATTGGCCGTTGAAAAGCACCTCGCCTTGCTGCGGCGCGAGTTGTCCGGCGATGGCTTTCAGCAAGGTCGATTTGCCGCAACCGCTCGCGCCCATCACGCAGACCATTTCCCCGCGATTCACGGTGAAGCTGATGCCGTCCAGCGCGATGTCCTTCTTCCGGAAGCGATGCGTGACGTCGCGGACTTCGAGCTGGGAGATGATGTTCCGTTCTTCCTCAATGATCCGCTCGGCGAAGTTGCACCGGAGCACCTGGCCGGTTTCGATCCGGATGGTGTCGCCATCTTTGAGGTCGGCGGTTTGGCGGACCTGCACGTCGCCGACAAAGATCGGGCGATCCGCTTGCAACACCTCCAGTTTGCCGACGCGGTTTTCGTAATCGCAGAGGATTTTCAGCAGCACTTCGCCGCCGGTTCCGGGAGAAAGGAGGATGTCGTCCTGATCTAAAAGCGACGGGTTGTTGGAGACGAGATAGCCGCTCTTGTACGCCTTCAGCTGAAAGCGGCCGCCCATCGCCCGCGCGCGGCGGCGGAGATCGTTGAGCGGCAGTTCGGAGCTGTTGTGGAAGACGATTCGATCGTCCAGCGTCGCCTCCACTTTGGTTCCAGCGCGCAGGGCGATTCCGTTGAGCAAGGCATCCACATCTTTCAGCGCGCGGACCTGCACTTTCAGCCCGAACCGCACTTCCAGACACGACTCCCGGGAGCGCACCTTTTCGAGTTCCACTTCATCGTTGCCGTCGATGTTCAGGTAAACCTGCGGCAGCGAAACGTTCTTCTTCGCATTGAAGTAAAACGCCAGATCCTGGTAGGTCAGTACTTGCTCCCCGAGCACGAGCCGCTGCCCCGCATACACGCGGCAAAACGCTCCCGGCCCGAGGGGACGACCGCGGACGACAATCCCCTTGGTGCTTTGGTTTTTCAGGAGGATCAGATCGTGGTAGCGGAAAGCCACGAGCCGCTCGGTTCCTTCCATGCCTTTCAGCCGCACGTCCGCGGTTCCATTCGTGCCGAAAGTCAGCGACTCCAGCGGCGACTGGCCTTGCTGGTAAATGCCTTTGTCGGATTCTTCCGCAGCATTGAGCTGATAAACGATATCGATCGCCTGCGCCGCCATGCCGAGCTGCGTCATGAAGGAGTAAAACGTCACCACCTGCGACCGCTCCATCCCGGCCTTCGAGATGAGATCGTAGAGCTGCACGCCGAGCATCACCTTGCGTTCGGTGCTCAGTTCGTTGCTGAGCTTTTGCGCCATTGCATTGAGATCCTGGCTCTCGTTGAGCGCCTGCCGGAAAAGCTTCCGCAGATCGGCGTAAACGGCTTCCGGATAATCGTAACGGAGGAAACCCAGGGAAGAATCGATCTCTTCTTCCAGCACCTCGCCGTGCGCCTTGGAAAAAGCCGCGAGCACCTGGATGAGCAGCGGCAAAAGGTTGGTCGTTTCCGCCTGCGCGCGGCGTTTCCGGAGCATCCGCCGGCCGGCGTCTTCAGCCGTCTGCTGCCACTTTTGGAGCGTAGGATGGGCGTGGAGGCGCTCGCGGATTTTCGAGGCAAAGGCGGATTTCAGAATGCTCATGCGGAAGGCCGTCCGGGAGCCGGCGGCGAAAACAGGCGCTACGTTAAGCGGGAGCGCCGGTTTGTCGATGCCGCGCCGCGCGGGACGCGCTGTGGGAGTCGGCCAAGGTGCATGCATTCGCCCGCTCACCCGCTCGTTCCCAAGTTGGACTTGGGAATGCTTTCTCCCCGAAGCTTAGCTTCGGCCAGGCTCGCAGGCGTCGTCCGCACTGATTGGGCGAAGCTAAGCTTCGCGGAACGGGCGCTCCCAAGTGCAACTTGGGACCGAGCGCGCGAACTTGGGACCGAGCAAAAAGCGTCGAAGCGTTCCAATCCGAGTTGCGGCTGCGGCTCTGTTTGGATGAGCCATCAATGAGAGGAATATTTCCTGTTCTAAGCGGATCAGCGGTAGGGTTTCCACACGCTGTAAACGTAGTCGGTGGCCTCTGAATGAAGTGGCAGCATCA
The DNA here is from genome assembly GCA_036388515.1 of Chthoniobacteraceae bacterium. Lineage (GTDB taxonomy): Bacteria > Verrucomicrobiota > Verrucomicrobiia > Chthoniobacterales > Chthoniobacteraceae > Chthoniobacter. The sequence goes on from DASVRR010000231.1 coordinate 3,444, forward strand.
TGAACGCGAGCGGGAGCCCTTCTTCTCACATTTCCTGCGGATCTCAGTCGCAAAGCCGCTTGCCTTGGGCGGTGGACAAGCGGCGGCCTGCTGCCTACCTTGCGCGCTCCGCATGGTTACCACTTTGGGGCGTTCCGCCGTCTCGTTCATCCGCTACCTCGGCGAGTTGGCTTTGCTCGCTTATGAAACGGCCGTCTCGCTCGTTGTGGCCAAGCTGCGCGTGCGGCTGCTCGTCCGGCAGCTTTTCGAAATCGGCTGGCGCTCGCAGCTCGTGGTGATCGTCACCGGGATGTTCACCGGCGCGGTGCTCACCGCGCAAACTTACTTCCAGTTTTCCAAGCTGGGGATGAAATCCGCCGTCGGCTCCGTGGTCGCGATTGCGCTCTTCCGCGAGTTGGGGCCGGTGCTCACAGGCCTGATGGTGGCCGGCAGGGTCGGGGCTTCCGTGGCTGCGGAGATTGGCACAATGAAAGTCACCGAGCAGATCGACGCGTTGCGTTCTCTCGGAGTGCATCCCACCGATTATCTCGTCGTTCCGCGCGTGGTCGCGCTGCTGATCTCGATGCCGCTCCTCGTCGCGGAAAGCATCGGGCTCGCGATCATCGCCAGCTATTTCGTCGGCACGCAGTTGCTGGACATCTCGGCGCCGTATTACCTCACAAATCTCCTGCGCTACACCGGCGGGCGGGACATCAAGATGGCGCTGATCAAGGGATTCTGCTTTGCGGTGATCATCGCGCTGGTGAGCTGTCATCAGGGGCTGAACGCCAAGGAAGGCGCGGTCGGAGTGGGCCGGGCGCCGACCGAAGCGGTCGTGATCTGTTCGCTCGGAATTCTGGTGATCAATTTTTTCCTCACCTTCGCCTTGAACGCTCTGTTCCCTTACGGGTCTTGAAGACTGCGCTTGATCCCGAAGCCGCGTCCCGTTCCTTTCCAGCGGCGGACGCACCCGGAGCCAGCGCGCGCATGATCTCCGTCCGGAAACTCACGAAATCTCTTGGCACCCAGCAAGTGCTGCGCGGCATCGAGCTGGAGGTAAAGCGCGGCGACACCTGCGTGGTGCTCGGCCGCTCCGGCGGCGGCAAAAGCGTGCTGCTCAAGCATCTCATCGGTCTGCTCAAGCCGACTTCCGGAGAAGTCTGGGTGGATGGGGAAGAAATCTCGCAGTTGCCGGAACGCCGGCTCGGCGCGCTCCGGAAGAAAGTCGGGATTCTCTTCCAGAGCGGCGCGCTTTTCGACTCGATGAATGTGGAAGACAACATCGCTTTTCCTCTGCGGGAATCCGGTCTGCGTGATCCGGAAGAAATCCGCCAGCGGGTCGCGGAGGCGCTCGAGATGGTGGATCTCGGTGGGGAACAAAAGAAGATGCCGGAGAATCTCAGCGGCGGCATGCGGAAGCGCGTGGGACTCGCGCGGACGATTGTTTCCCGACCCGCTTGTTTGCTTTATGACGAGCCGACGACCGGCCTCGATCCGATCGCGACCGACTCGATCAACCGGCTGATTCGCCGCTTGCAAAAGCGACTCGCGGTGACATCCGTTGTCGTCACTCACGACATGAAAACCGCCTTCCACACCGCCGATCAGGTGACCTTCCTCCACGAAGGGCGCATCTATTTCGACGGGAGCGCGGACGAGCTCCGCGCCTCCGCGGACCCGGCGATTCAGGATTTCATCCAGGGCCGTTCGGCGCTGGAGGAGTGAGCGTCAGCAGACTTTCAGACCTATGAGCAACGAGCGTCGTGGCGTGGAATTTTTCGTCGGCCTGTTTCTTTTGCTGGGACTCGGGATGGTCGCCGCCATGGTCCTGGTCTTCGGTCGATTTTCCCAGGGAATGGAGAAGTTTTATCCGCTCACGGTGGAGTTCCCCAATGCCGCCGGTCTGGTCAAAGGCTGCGACGTGCTGATCTCCGGCGCGCGGGTTGGTATTGTCGCGGATTCGCCCCGCCTGGTCGGCCCGAACTACGGAGTCGCCGTGCTGCTCAATGTGAAACAGGAAGTCGCGATTCCACGGAGCGCGAGCTTCCAGATCCGGAGCAATGGGATGCTCGGCGATTCCTACATCGACGTTCTTCCGCCGCGGGAGTTTACCGAGGCGGACTTCGCGCAGCCGGGGGAAACGATCAAAGGAAACCGCGCTGGCGGACTCGACGAACTCACGGCCAAAGGCGGAGTCATGATGGATCGGCTGAACGACGAGATTCTGCGCAAGCTGAGCGCCAATCTGGATGAAATCAGAACCACCACGAGCAGCCTGAACGAGCGCCTTCTCTCCGAGAGAAACCTGAAGAATGTGGAGGAAACATTTGCCAATCTGAAGGAGGTGACCAGCGGTTTTGCGAAGACTTCAAAGGACCTCGACCTGGTGGTTTTGCGCGCCCAGGAAGTCATCGACGCGACGAAGATCACGATGAAAACCACCGACGCCGCTGCAGCAGAACTCAAGCTCGCGCTCGCGGATTTCCGGAAGACTGCGGACTCGGCGACGGACACGGTCGGCTCCGCGAAACAGTTGATCAACAAAGCGTCGAATGGGGAAGGAACGATCGGTTCGCTGATCACGGACAAGAAGATGGCCCAGGATCTCCGCGCCTTGATCGCGAACATGCGCCGATCCGGCGTGCTGTTTTACAAGGATCGTCCGCTTCCTCCCACGAATCCCGCTCCCGTCGCGGAAGCACCCAAGCCTCGGCGGACGCGCTAGCTCGGCAGTTCCGCGGGTGGTTCGTTCCTTGCTACAGGAGTGACGCCGACTATGCCGCGAGATCTTCCCACCATGACGCCCCACCGCACGGTGAATCTGCTGCGGGCGCTCTTCGTGACTTTCACGATGGTGGTTGGGCTGATGATCGGGAGCGATCTGCTCGGCTCTGGCTTGGCAAAAGACGCCGCCGGTTCCGGTCTGATCGGCGCAATGATCGGCGCGGCTTTCGGGCTGACGGTCGTCCTGGCGGATCGGCTGATGCATGGCGTGACGTTGCGCGTCTTTTCTTCCGCAACGTTCGGCCTGCTGATCGGCTTCATCTTTGCTCAACTGCTCCTTTCCTCCCGAGTCCTTGCGACCGCGCCAGGTCAGGTCCAGTGGATCGTCGGGCTGGTGGTTTATTCCACGTTCGGTTACCTCGGGATGATGCTGGCGATCCGGAGCAATCGGGATGAATTCTCGGTGATCATTCCGTATGTGCGATTCCGCCGCGCGGCGGTGCAGGACGCGCCGCTGCTGATCGATGGCTCGGTGATCCTCGATGGCCGGATCGCGGAGATTTGCGCCACGGGATTTCTGAGCAGTTCCCTGGTTATCCCGCGCTTTGTGCTGGATGAGCTGCAGAGGATGGCGGACTCCGGAGAAGCCGTGAAATGCGAACGCGGTCGCGCAGCCTTGGATCGCGTGGCTTTGCTGCAAAGGAATGCGGCATTGAGCGTCACCATTCATGAAGGCGACGCCGATTCAGACGTGCCGAGCGACACGCGCCTGATCAAGCTCGCGAACATCCTGGATGCACGCTTGCTGACGACGGAAGGTCACCTTTCCTCCATCGCGCGCCTGCAGAATGTGGCAGTCTTGAACCTGCAGGATCTCGGCCGCGCGTTGTCGCCGGTCTTCACCGCGGGCGATGAACCCGAACTCGCGCTGATCAAGGAAGGAAGAGACCTCCATCAAGCCGTCGGTTATCTCCCGGACGGCACGATGGTGGTGGTGAATCACGCGCGCTCTCACCTCGGGAAGACGATGCGCGTAGTGATTGGCAGCTCGCTGCAAACCACCGCGGGCCGGCTTTTTTTTGCCGAACTCAAGCACGCGGCGTGATCGGCTGAGCCGAGACTGAGTCCAGCAAAAAAGTCCGCCGGAAAAGTACACAATGAGAGCCGCTCCCGAGGCGGAAGCGGCTCAAATTGTTTGAGTTTCGACTGAGCGACTCGCCGCGAAGCTGAGCCGCAGCCGGAGCGATTCCAGCTCCGGAGTGCGCTCGACTAGAGCTTGCCTTCGAACTCGATCAGACGCTGCAAGGCTTCGAGGAAATCCTTAAAAGCGGGCGCTGGAAGCATGATCGTGTCACGCCGGCCTCCCACGTCTTCAGTGATCTTCAAGAACCGGCCGCGCTGATTCTCTTTGAGGTCGAGAAAGAAAATCTTCCGCTCAATCGACACCTTTTCGGAGGCGATCGGATCGGACCCCATTCTCTCCCCAGGATTCTGGTTCATCATATACGCTGTTTTACTGAACTAATTCACCAAAGCCAACCGGCTGGCGAAGGGCGGCAAGACTAGGGATTAAAAGGGACGGCGCAACAAACAAATGCTCCCGGCTTTCCAGAATTTATATGGATTCGCGACGCCTTGCGCAGCGGGGAATTGCCTCCGACGAGTCGGAAACTCGCTGCTTCTCCAGCGGAAAACCTCACCGCAGACCCACCGCGCTTCGAACCCGCTCGATCGTCCGCAAAGCCACGGCCGAGGCGCGTTCTGCGCCGGACGCGAGGACGCGATCCACGTATTCCGGATCCGCACTGAGTTCCGCCCGCCGCGTTCGTTGAGCGGCGAAATATTCCCAAACGGCAGCAAAAAGCCGCTTCTTGAAGTCGCCATAACCGAAGCCGCCGGAGCGAAAGTCGGCTTCCATCTGCGCGGCGTCCGTGTCTCCAGCAAAGAGCCGATACAACGCCACGATCGGCGATCCCGCCGGATCCTTCGCCGCATCCACCGGAGTGGAATCCGTGACGATTCCCATGATTTTCTTCCGCAGCGTTTTCTCCTCCTCAAAGAGTCCGAGCGTGTTGTCGTAGCTCTTGCTCATCTTCTGTCCGTCCAGGCCCGGAATGGTCGCCAGCGTTGGGAGAATGCTCGCTTCCGGCACCACGAAAATGTCGCCGTAAAGTGCGTTCATTTTCTTCGCCAAATCCCGCGTGACTTCCACGTGCTGCTTCTGATCGCGCCCCACGGGAACCACATTGCTGTCGTAGATGAGGATGTCGGCGGCCATCAGCACCGGGTAGGCGAAAAGTCCGTGCGACGGCGTTTTTTCCCTGGCGACGTGATCTTTGTAAGCGTGGCAATTTTCCAGCATCGGCATCGGCGTCTG
>DASVRR010000232.1:0-3186 GCA_036388515.1 Chthoniobacteraceae bacterium
CCCGTCAGGGAATCCCGATCACGTTGTCGTTGATCTACATGATGGTGGGGAAGCGCGCCGGGATTGAACTCCACGGCGTCGGTCTGCCGGGGCACTTTATCGTCCGATCGGGAGCCGATTTCTTCGATCCATTTCACCGCGGAAGGCGCGTTGGTCTTCCGGAGTGCCGTGCTCTGCTGGAACAACAAGGCGTCCCGCTGACCGCTCAGCACCTTCAGCGCGCGACGCCCCGGCAGATGCTCCTCCGGATGCTCGCGAACATCAGCTCACTCGCGGAGATCGACGACCCGCCGCTGGCTGCGAAAGTTGCCGGATGGATGGAGAAGCTGCGCGCCGCGTAGATTTGTCCGGCAACGGGATTACTGCCAGCCTTGCACGCGCTGTTTCATGGCCTCGAAAGCGCCCGCGCGTCCTCCGCCAGGCCCCAGTTCCTGCCGGTAATCTTCCACTTCGGTCTGCAGCTTTTTCACCGCTGGATATTCGCTGAGACCTCGATGCGTGCGGAGCTTTCGCGCGAGAGCCCAAAGGCCTTTGGGAACCTTCCAGGAATGGTGCGGCTCCGTCAGAGGCTTTTTGTCGCCGGGAACGGGAGCGGCCAGAGTCAGGATGTGCTGCAGGATATCCACCAAGCCTTCGAGATCGGCGCGTAGATCCGCCTCATGCGCCTGGACGTTCGACTGATCGATCTCACGCGCACGTTCCCAGCCTGAAATCAGCACTTCACCGAATTCCCCGACTTCGACCTTCCTCGAGCCGAGCGAACCATGCGCCAGGCCTTGAGCATGCGCGAAAGCGACCGCGTCGCAGACGCCGTCGAAGATCGCCAGCAGGCGCTTCAGATCGAAGCGGACGGTGGCATTCGATTTCCTCGCGAGCAGATCGTCCAGCAAGGTCGCCAGGTTGATTCCTTTGCTCGCTTGCACGGTGTAAAACGCGCGGCCGAGATCATCGATCCCGAGTTCGTACAGCGGCCGGATGTTCGGATGCTCCAGGCGTCCGAGCATTCTAGCTTCCGAAAGCAGGTCGGAGATTTTCTCCTCGCCGACGATCTTCATCACCACCGAACGACCGATATTTGTGTCGTGCGCCGGAATCGAGATCGAAGACAAAACCTCCGGAACTTCCTCGCCAAACTCATAGCGATGACGCGTCAGAAGCTTCTCTGCTGGAGAGAGCCGGAAGGCGGAGAGTCTGCTCGTTGCGCCGGTTTTCTGGCGAGCTGAGCCGAGCCGTGATCTCAGGCCATCGAAAAAACCGTCCACATCGAACCGCGATTCTTCCATCCGGGAATCACTGGAAAGAAGCCCGCGCAGAGCGCTCTCCGCCGCGCTGAGTTCGGCCTCGAGTTCGCCTCCTTCATCCAGCGTTTGCGCGATTTCCTTCTGCGCCTCGCGTGCTTCGCTCAAGGAGGCGAAAACCTTGTCGCGTTCCTTCGTGAGATACTCGCGCTCCTTTTCAAAGGCGCGCGCTTGTTGCTCCAGATCGTCGCGCGCCTTGTCAAAACGCACCCCGGCTTTGTCCCGATCCTCGATCAGATCCAGCCGTTCGCGCATCAGCTGGCTGACTTGTTCCTTGTGGCTTTCCTTCAGTCGTTCCAGGCGGGCGAGCACCTCGTCGCGCTCCGCTGCGATCTTGTCCTGCTGTTGAGCCATCGCGACGAGCACGGCATCGTGTTCCGCTCCGGCGTCGGAAAGCGCCGCCAATTCCTTCTCGTGCGTTTGCACCACCGCATCCAATCGCACCAACGCCCGATCCCGCTCATCGATCAGCTTTTCGCGCTCGGCTTCCAGCAGTTCGAGTTGACGCTTCTGGTTTTCCTTTGTCTTCGCTTGAAGGGCGACCGCTTCATCCCGCTCGGCGAGCGCATAGTCACGGCCCGCCCGCAGCTCTGCGATCGTCTTGGTGACTGCTTCCCGCTCTTCGCTCAGCGCTTCGAGTTCCTTTCGATGTTCCGCATGAACCTGGCTCAATTGCGCGGACAGATGCTCTCGCGATTTCACTGCTTCGTCCATCTGCTGGGTCAAAGCTTCCACTCGCTTCTTTTGCGCCTCATTCACCTCGGCAAACTGCGCCAGCCCTTGATCCCGCTCCGCGATAACGGTCAGGCGCTGAGCTTCCAGGGCGGCGATCAGCGAGCGTTGAGCCTCGTCGGTTTGCCGCAGCTGAGCGATCATTTCGTCCCGTTCGCGGAGCATTGTCTCGCGCTCTTTTTCGAGGAGCGCGAGTTGTTCCTGCTGCGCTTTGTTCAGGCGCGTCAGCTCGGCAAAGGTGGTCTCTCTTTCCCGAACCGCCCCTTCAAACTCCAGCCGAACCGAAGCAATCTGCGCCACCTGAGCCAGCCCGGTATCCGTGAGTCGCGCAATCGTTTCGGTCCGCTCGTGCAGGAGCTTTTCGTGTTCCTGTTGGAGCGAAGCAAGGTGCCTGCCCTGAGTTTGCGTGACCTCCTCGAAACGCACCATTGCCGCCTGCCGCTCCTTCACCGCTGCTTCGTGCTCCCGTAGCAATCCCGCGACTTGCTCCCGATGCGCTTCGGTCGCCCGGGAGAACTCCACGCGAGCCGCGTCGAGTTCATGCACCAGCTTCTCCCGATCTCCGCTGAGCGTTTTAAGCTGCTCGTCTTTCGCGGCGATCACCGTCTGGAACTGTCTCGCGGCTTCTTCCCGAGCGGCGGCAATCTCCGCCTTTTCCTCCGCAAGCCGCGCTCGTTCTTCCCCATGCCGGGCCCGCTCCGTAGCCAGCTCCGCCGTGATCGCAGCGCGTTCCGCCGTGGATCGATTCCGTTCTTCCTCGCGCTCCCGCTGAAGCTCCGCGAGTTCCTGCCGATGTGCTTCCTCAGCCTGCGTGAAGTCCGCGCGAGCTGCAGCCAATTCATGCGCCAGTTTCTCCCCATCGGCCGCGAGCGTTTTAATCTCCTCATCTTTCCTGGCGATCGTTGCCTGGAACTGCTTCGTCGCTTCCTCCCGAGCCGCTGCAAGCGCCGCCTTTTCCTCCTCAAACCGCGCTTGCTCTTCGCCGCGTTGCTTCCGCTCCGCGTCCAGTTCGGCCACGGTTGCCTGCCGCTCGTCCACCGCTTGCTGCCGCTCTTTGTCGAGCGTGTCGATCTGCCGCTTCTGCGCATCGTTCACTCGCGCCAATTCAGCTGCCGCGGCGTCCCGCGTCGCGAGCGCCGCAGTGCGTTCGGCTTCG
>DASVRR010000233.1:0-6517 GCA_036388515.1 Chthoniobacteraceae bacterium
GACCCTGCATCACAATTGGTTTGAGCACATCGACGACCGAACTCCGCGCGCGCGCTTCGGCAATATTCACTGCTTCAACAACGTCGTCGTGGCGGCGGAAAATGCCGTGATGTCGGTGATGGGCGCCGCCACGCTGGTCGAGCATTGCTTCTTCCGCGATGTCCGGATTGCCACGAGCTTTTCGCATGCGAAGGATCTCGCATCGGAAGGAAAAGGCGGTCGACTCAGCATCCTGGAGAGTCGGAATGTCGATCCGCGTCCCCGGACTTCCCCGAAGACGGAAGGCGAAGCGTTCGAACAGGAGCACAACTTCACGAACAGCCCGGAGCTCGAGCCATTCGAGTTTAACGCGCCGGCGGCGGCTTTCCCCTGGCCGGATCGCCGGCGCCCGCCGTACTCCGCAGCAATCGACCCGGTGGACGAAGTGCCCGCCCTGGTGGAGAAGTTCGCCGGCACGTTCAAGCAGGCCGTTCAGTCTGCCGAAGGCGCGAAGTAGGTACACGCGGCAAGCCACGCGCCCGCCGCCACTGCTCAGCGCGAGAGCCCGCGGTCGGGCGAACGCTGCGAGTGCCGCTCCCGCGAGCACCTTTTCGAAGAACTCATGCGCCAGCCGCGTGCCGCAATTGCAGTGCCTCGCACATCGACGGGACGATCGCCAGCGCTTGCTCCGGCGTGAAGCGACTCCCGAGCAACGCCTGCCGCAGATTCACTCCATCGACGAACTCCATGAGCAGATAGAAGAAGCCGCCGGATTGCCCGAAGTCATGAATAGTGACGATGTGCGGATGGCTGAGCGGCGCCAGCGCCTGCGCGTCGAGGAGTCCCGCGGAAAGATTGGCAGTTGACGGAAGCTTACAACTGTAGGATAACCGCGGGCTTACAACTGTAAGCCGCTCCTCCCCACCATGACCCAGATCAAAATCTCACCCGCCGAATGGGAAGTCCTCAATGTCCTCTGGGACAAGGCGCCCGCCACTTCTCAGGATGTCTCGCAAGCCCTCGCGGGCGACCAGGATTGGCACCCGAAAACGGTGAACACCTTCCTCACCCGACTGGCCAGCAAAGGCATCGTAGAGGTTCACCGACAGGGGAAACTGAACATCTATCAGCCCCTGAAAACTCGTGAGCAGTGTGTCCGCGCGGAGAGCCAATCTTTCCTCCAGCGGGTCTTCCGCGGATCCGTCGCTCCGATGATGGCGCACTTCGTGGAAAACACCGAGCTGAGCGAGGCGGAGATCGCCGAGCTGCAGCGCATGCTCAAGGCGCGCGCGCGGAAGGGAAGCCGGCCATGAGCCTTCCGGAACAAATTTTCGCCCTGGTCGCCGAGGCAAGCTGGCGCGGTGGCGGGCTGATCCTTTGCGTGCTGCTGTTGCGCTGGCTGGCACGCGGCAAGTTGCCGACTCATTGCCTCAGTCTGCTCTGGCTGCTCGTCGCGCTGAAGCTGCTGGTGCCGATCGCCCCGCCAGTTTCGTGGAGCGTCTTCAATGTGCGGCATTGGCAGTCGGCGCCGAGTCTGGTGGACGATGCTCCGCAATGGCGCGTCTCTCTTTCCGCGACCGAGCCTCCAGCAATCGCGGCTTCTGTTCCGTCCGGACCGGTGCCAACGCTCGCCCAAACGACGGTGCTCGCGCTCTCATGGCGCGACTGGGCGAAGGCGGTGCTCCCAGCTGTTTGGCTGGCTGGCGTCGCCCTGCAGACTGCGCTTCTTTTTGCTGCAGCAATTCGTTTCCGCCGACAGCTCGCCCGCAGCCGTCCGCTCACCGAACCGCACCTGGTGAACCTCGCCCGGGAGTGTTGCACACGACTTGGCCTGAACCGCTCCATCCCACTTTTCGAACACGCCAGCATCACCGCGCCGGCGGTGGCGGGCGTCTTCCGTCCGCGGCTGCTTTTGCCGGAAGGTTTTGCCGACCGTGTTTCGCAGGAGGAACTGCGGTTTGTCCTGCTGCATGAGTTTGCCCATGTGCAGCGCGGCGATCTCGTGATGCTGTGGCTCTTTACCTTCGCGAGGATGCTGCATTGGTTTAATCCGCTGGCCTGGATTGCCGCGCGCGCCGCCCGCGCCGATGCGGAACTCGCCTGCGACGAACGCGTCCTGAGACTCGCGCGGCCGGAAGCCGCGACCGACTACGGCACCGCCTTGCTCCGGATCGCGCAGCTCGTTTGCTGGCGGCCCGGCGCCTTCCCCACGGCTGGCGTGATCGGCTCCGGGCGAACGCTGAAAGCCCGGCTCCAGCGCATTGCGGCCTACCATCCGCCGACCTGGCGAAGCAGCGCGCTCACCGCTGCGATCGTCTTCCTCGCCGCCGTCGGCTTCGCCGGAAATGAAGCGTCGCCCGTCGCGCAGCCCGGAAATCCTCCCGAGACGGTGTCGCCCGCGAGCACTCCTGCAGCGGAGGTCCCGGTGAGCGCAACGCCGTCCCCGGCGGCCGCAGCGGACGACCTGAAGCTAATCGCGCTGTCGTTTGCCCAGCGCGGCGGCGTGCTGATTCCCCACGCCCGTCTCCGCCGCAGCGACGGCACGGAGTTTACGCTCTTCGGAAAAGGCGCGACGCGGGAAGGGATCACGCTTTCTTCCGTGGAGTGGAGCGAGATCGGCGAAGCCCGCGTCTTCCTGAGCCGGGGTCGGGACGGAAAGTTCCCGGTGGAACTATCCGCTGCGAGCCCCGGCAAACCGCCGACTGGCTTCGCGGAAGGCTGGAAGGTGGTCGGCATCTCGCTGCCCGCGCCGAACGAGATTGGCCGGCCTGCAATCACTTTCGAGACGCCCGCTGGAGTCAGCGTCACGCTGGAATCCGACATCGGGAACGAAAGCGGTCTGCTCGCCAGCGTGGAGGGAATCGACGACCCCGCTGCGCCTTTGCGCGTGCAGCTTTCGCGCGCCGACGGCAAGCAGCGCGCGACGCTGCCCGTCGAACGCAGCCTCGTCGCGCATCGCGGGCCCGATTCGAACTTCGCTCCGCGGGTGGAGATTGAGGCGAAGTTCTTCGAGTTTTCTCCCACCGTTCCAATGGAACTCGCCTTGGAGGGAATTCTTGGAACCGGCAAACCCAGCGCCGACTCGTCCTTTGGAAAACTTCCAAATCCTTTCCCGCTGGGCGTTTTCTCCGACCCGCAGTTTCAAAGTGTCGTGCGCGCTTTAGGGAAAAAGAAAGGCGTCGATCTCCTCAGCGCGCCTCGCGTGACGGCGAAATCCGGACAGCTGGCCGTGATCGAGATTATCCGTGAGCTAAGGTATCCGGTTGAGTGGGAAGAGGACACCAAGAAGCCGGGATTTTGGCTGCCGACGAGCTTCGAAACGAGGAATGCGGGGGTGACTCTCGAAGTGAAACCAGGAGTTCGCGAAGAAGGGACGATCGATCTTGAGCTTACTCCACAGGTGGTGGAATTCGCAGGATTTGTAGATCTGGAATCCCGCCAACCACTCGGCGGAAAGATGTTTCCAGATGCCGCAGCGAGAAAGGCGATGTCACGCTCGGCCTGGATTTTAGAACCCGGCGCTCGTTACACGGAGCTGAAACCCGGGCGTCGGACGGAGGCGATCTTCTCGGAGCGGAGAAACCGCACCTCCGTTTCCATCTTCCCGGGACAAACTGTGCTGCTGACGCACTTCCCCGAGGCGCGCGAAACGAAGCCTTTCCGCCGGCGTGGCGGCGACCGGCGGCTGATTGTGATGGTCACGGCGCGCCTGGTTTCTCCGGAAGGCCAGCCCGTGCAGGCGCGAGCCGAGCCGGCGTCTCCCGGAGAAAACGTCGGCACGCCTGTTCTCAACAAACCCGGCTTCGTGACCAGCCCTTTTTCTCCGGATAAAGGCTACATCGACGTCCGCGGCTTTCCGTCCGGGGTCGAGGTGAAGGATCCTTATTCCGGCAAAATGTTCCGGCTGCCGTAGCAGCCTTGAGCCCAGCACAAAGGGCTGGCGGCTGGCGCAAAGGACCGCGAAGATTCGGGCTGCGATTTCCCTCACACGAATCCCTCACGCCATGAACGAACCCACCCGCGAAGAAGCTCTCACCACGCTCGCTTTCGAAGTATCCAAGGACGCTGTGCCCACGGATCCGGGCGCGAATCCGTTCAAGCTGGTCGTCGATCCGGTGATGCGGCTGAAGCTGCGGCGCGCAATCTTCGATCTCATCGAAAGTCACGATCAGGAGCTGGCGCGTTACGTCGGCGAGGGAAGCCTGGCGCTGGATAGCTACAAGGAATACATCGAGCTGTTTTCCCACAGTCTGAAGCAGACGATGGGGACGAAAGATGGCGTCGCTTATCTCCTGCAGGCCTGTGGGTTTGAGATCGACAAGGAGGGAATCAATCTCCAGCCGGAAACCCGGTGGAAGGTGAAACGTTGACCGCTTCGCTCCCCGTGATTGGCTCCGAAACGACGCAGAAAATTGGGAACATCCACGCGTCTTCTCAGATCTCTTTGCCATGAACGAAACCGGTTACATTCCTCTCTCCCGCGAAGTCGAAGCGGTGCAGATTCCCAGCGGCACGAAGCTCATGCTTCCAGCAGAAACCGCGGTGATGGTGACGCAATCGCTCGGCGGCAGCTACACGGTGCATGTGGCGGATCGCCCAGGTTTGTTCCGCATCTCGGGAGCGGACGCCGATGCGCTCGGGAAGGAGGTCGCGGGTCAAGCTGCCAGCTCGGACGGACCCTTCGACGTGGAGAAGGTTTGGGAGCAGTTGCGCAATTGCTACGATCCGGAAATCCCGGTGAACATCGTGGATCTCGGGCTGATCTACGGCCTCGAAGCAACCGACGAAGAGCACGGCAAACGAGTCAGCGTGAAGATGACTTTGACCGCGCCAGGCTGCGGAATGGGACCATCGCTGGCGGCGGATGCGGAACAACGGATCGTCTCGGTCGCCGGAGTGAGCAGCGCGTTTGTGGAGCTGGTTTGGGATCCGCCGTGGTCCCCGGAACGCATCTCGCCCGCCGGTCGGGAAAAGCTCGGGATGGAGTGATGCTTCCGTGGCGATGCGCGCAACGCTTTCCTCTTAACTTCGCTGCTGCGTTCTCCCGATCCATGAAACTCTTCCTCGCTCTCCTCCTGATCTCCACGCTCAGTCTTCAAGCGGAACCTGCCGTCTCGAATGACCGAACGGTTTCCCTCTTCGACGGGAAAACGCTGGCTGGCTGGCAGGGCAATCCGAAGCTCTGGCGAATCAGCGCGGGAGTGATCTCCGGAGGTTCATTGAGCGAAAAGGTGGCTCACAATGATTTTCTCGTCAGCGAGCGCTCGTATCAAAACTTCGATCTGCGGCTGAAGATCAAGCTGAGCGGGACGGAAGGCTTCATCAACTCGGGCGTGCAAATCCGGAGTGTGCGCCTGCCCGGTTCCACCGAAATGAGCGGCTACCAAATCGACGCCGGCGACCAATGGTGGGGAAAGCTTTACGACGAGTCCCGCCGGAAGAAGGTGATCGGCGAGCCCGCTGACCCGGAGGCGGTGAATCGCGCGATCAAGAAAGACGACTGGAACGAGTTCCGGATCCGGGCGGAAGGGCCGCGGATCCAAACCTGGATCAACGGTGTTCCGGCGCTGGACTACACCGAAGCGGACCCGACGATTCCTCAGGACGGTTACCTCGGCCTTCAGATTCACGGTGGCGGCAAAGCGCTGGCGGAGTTCAAGGATCTGACGATCGAGGAACTCGCGCCCACCGCTGGCGCGCCGACCTGGAGCAAAGCTGAGCCAGCGGCGAAGCCAGCAGCGCCGGCACCTTAAGCTCCACGCGGGATTCAATCAGGAGCAGCGGCCCGGTTACTCCACCACGCCGATGATCGGTCCGAGTTCCATCCGGAAGTCGGTCCGCTTGAGCTCTGTCGAGTGAAGGCTATTGATGGTTCCGTCCAGGAAGAGCGCCTCGCTGCACTTCAAAGTGTCCCGGAAGAAAGTGGCAAACTCGTGGAAGTTGAGCGGCGCTTCGCTGTTGACGAAGATCACGACTTGGGGAGTCGGAGCGCAAACGCCGTTGCGGAAGAGACGTGAATCGGAGGTCGGGTTGAAGGCCGCGTGAATCTTCCCGCGGTGTACGAGCATCGGACCAGACTGCGTCGCCAGCAGCACTCGCTCGCGGAGCTGGGGATACTCGGAAGTCTCAACCACGCGGGCACCGGATTCCGTCACGACGAAAACCCCGTTGGGCTTGAGGAAGAAGTTCCCATCTGCCTTGCCGGTATTCAGCGGAGAGAGTTGCCGGCCTCCGGAAACAAACAAGCCGACCGGCGAAAAGTCGCCGTGATACATGCCGGCGTTCATCGCGAAGGTGAGCTTCCGCCCACTCGCCTGCGTCAGAGCCACGAGCCGATCCAGACGTTTGATCGGCTGGCCGGCAGGATCTCGGAGGAACAATTCGAGACGCTCCTTCTGAAGGTTCACGCGGCAAACGGTGAGCGGTTTCCCCGCGACGCTCGCGGTGCTGAACTCCACCGCCGGCGTGTTGGCGGCAAGCACGAGCAGCATGGAGAGGAAGAAGAGCGGTTGCTTCATGGCGGGGAAACTTCGGCGGA
>DASVRR010000234.1:0-11130 GCA_036388515.1 Chthoniobacteraceae bacterium
TGTGCGCGAGGATCTGGCCTTTGTTGTCCGTCGCACCGCGGGCGAAAACCACGCCGTTTTCCAGCCGCGGCTCAAAGGGTGGCGAGGTCCAGAGTTCCAGCGGATCGACCGGCTGCACGTCGTAATGGCCGTAGATCATCACCGTGCGTCGGCCGGCGCGATGTTCATTCCGGGCGATCACAATCGGATGCCGCGCGGTGGGATGCACTTCGGCGGTCAGCCCGATCGCGTTCAGCTTCTTCCCCAGCCATTCGGCGCAAGCCGCCACGTGGCCTGCTCGCTCCGGATCGGTGGAAATGCTCGCGAAACGAAGCAGCCGGAAATAGTCCTCGAGATAACGCTCAGTCATGCCGGCGGACCATAGCGGGAACCGCGCAGCGGGAAAGCGCGACGCTGGTTGACCTCGCGCAGGCGGTCCGCCACTCTCCCGCGCATCTCATGGAAATCCGCAAGGCTTTGATCACCGCCGCCGGGAAAAACCAGCGCACGCTGCCCCTTCAATCGCTCGTCGATCGCGATGGCGTCACCAAGACCGCGCTGGCGATCATCATCGAGGAAATCCTCCGCGCGGGGATTGAAAAAATCGGCGTGGTGATCAGCCCCGGCGACGAAGCGGCTTATCGCGCGGCCGCCGCTCATCACGCAAACCGGCTGACCTTCATCGAGCAATCCCAGCCACTCGGCTACGCGCACGCCATTCATAGTGCGGCGGACTTTTGCGAAGACGACGCCTTCCTCCTGCTGGTCGGCGATCACCTGTATCTCAGCGCCACGGAGAAAGGTTGCGCGCAGCAGCTCGTGGAAGTCGCTCGGGCCGAAAATTGCGCGGTCTCGGCGGTGCAATCCACGCACGAAAGCAAGCTGCCGTATTACGGCGCGATCGGCGGCACGTTGGTGAATGCCGCGCAGCGTTTGTATCAAGTCGAAGCCGTGCTGGAAAAGCCGACACCCACCGAAGCGGAGCAAAAGCTGGACGTTCCCGGGCTGCGCGCTGGTTACTATCTGTGCTTCTTCGGAATGCATGTCCTCACCGGCACGTTGACCCGCGTCTTGCGCGAACTCTTCGCCGCCGCCCCCGGCCGGGAACAAACCGTGAACTTCCGCGCGGCGCTGGCGCAAGTCGCGCAAAGCGAACGTTATCTCGCCTGCGAGCTGGAAGGCCGGCGCTATGATTTCGGCGTGAAATACGGGCTGCTCACCGCGCAGCTCGCGCTGGCTCTTTCCGGACGCGAACGCGACGAAGTCCTGCGCGGCCTGGTGGAACTCCTCGCGACCAAACTCAAGTAGCACCTTATGGCATCAGGGCTCGTTGACCTCATCACTTCGCCCGACCGCGCCATTCGCGACCGTTCGCTCGACGAGTTCTGTCGCAGCGCCAGCCTGGAAAAGCTGCTTGGGGAAGCCGACGCGCTGGAAGCTTTTCGGCGGCAAAGTGAGAGCCTCTACGAACGCGTCCGGGCGCTTTTCTTCCTCTACGCCATTCATCGGTTCCATCTTCCCGCGCATCCGGAACTCAAAGCGGGCGGGCAGATTCCCTTCCACGGATACGAGCAGCTTTTGCAGCGGCGATTCGAGGAAGCAATCGAGATCTTCGCCACAGCGCAAAAGAGTCAAGGACCGAGCGATGCGTTGAGCAGCGCGCTCGCCGCAGCGTATCACCGGCTCGCTTTCCAAACGCTCGCGGATCAAGTGCGGCGCAGCGTTCGCACCGTGCGCGGTAACCAATGGATGTTCCGGATGGGCCATCCGAAAGATCAGCCGCTGCGGCTTCGTCCGGAGTTGCTTGAGCGCGATGGGGAAGACGGTTCGTATCCGATCTTGCGCGAACTCACGCCGGTCCGGATGGATCTCACACACTCGGCCTGGAGCGACATTTTCTTCCTCGGGATGGATTATCCGGAAGGTGCGCGGGTGCTCAATGTTTCCGTGGATCTCGGCGTCCATGCGCGCGACGCGAAACCGAAACCGCCGGTCAGCGCGTGGCTCCGCGTGATCGAAGAACCAGTTCTGCGTCTCGTCAGCGTGGACCTAAACGCGCGGGCGGATATCTCGAATCTGGCGGAGGTTTTCGACTTCGCGAAAGACTACCTCGGCTTGCTCAAGGCCGCGGTGATTGCTTCCGGGCTCGTGCCGCCGGGAATCGAAGGTTCCGGACAATCGCTCGGCGATTTGCTGGCGGAGATGCTCGGGCCGGGCCGCGGGCTGGAGCTGGTTTCCAGCGTGAACGACATTCCGAAAGGTTCCCGGCTGGCGGTTTCCACGAATCTGCTCGCGGCACTGATCGGCGTGCTGATGCGCGCGACCGGCCAGGCCGAATCGCTCACCGGTCCGCTGACCGAAGCGGAACGGCGGCTGGTGCTGGCGCGTGCGCTGCTGGGAGAATGGCTCGGCGGCTCCGGCGGCGGCTGGCAGGATTCCGGAGGAGTCTGGCCGGGGATCAAGCTGATCGAAGGCGTGCCGTCGCAGCCGGGAGATCCGGAGCACGGCGTGTCTCGCGGCCGGTTAATGCCGGCACATCATGTTTTTGATCGCACGGAGATTCCGGAATCCGCCCGGCAGGCGCTGCAGGATTCGCTGGTGTTGGTCCACGGCGGAATGGCGCAAAACGTCGGCCCGATTCTCGAGATGGTGACGGAGAAATATCTGCTGCGTTCCGGGGAAGAATGGCGCGGCCGGCAGGAAGCGCTCGGCATTCTCTCGCAAATCCTCCAGGCGCTGAGCAAAGGCGACATCGCTCAAGTCGGAGCGGTCACCACGCGCAATTTCCAGGGACCAATTCAGACGATCATCCCGTGGGCTTCCACCTATTACACCGAGCGGCTGATCGAGCAGGTCCGAGCGGAATTTGGCGCGGACTTTTGGGGCTTCTGGATGCTCGGCGGCATGTCCGGCGGCGGCATGGGATTCATCTTCAATCCAGCGCGGAAGAAAGAGGCGCAGGAGCGTTTGCAGGCGATTATGAGCGCGACCAAACGCGAGCTGCAGCACGCGCTGCCGTTTGCCATGGAGCCGGTGGTTTACGATTTCGCGATCAACGAAAACGGGACCTTCGCCGATCTGCTCAGCGGAGTGAATGCGCTGATGCCGCCGCCGTATTACGCGCTCACGGTTCCCGAATTGCTGCGCCAGGATCGCCGTTCGCTTTCGACTCTGCGGCGAAACGAAATCGACAAGTTTGGCGCTGCTTGCCGGACGAAACCGGAGCTGAGCGGGATGGTTCAGACGCTCTTCGATGCGCTTTTTCCTCGCAGCAAATCCGGCGGCAGCGGCGACGATTCGCTGGCCGGTTTGCTGGCGGCAAACGGCTTCGATCCGAAGCTGCACGAGCAAATCCGCGCGCACCTGCGGGAAGGTCGGATCGGTCTTGCGCAAAATCGGCTGCCGGCCAATGCGGTCATCGAAGATGTGCGTGCGGAAGATGTCGCCGACTTTTCGCAACCAAACTCCGCGCACGAAACGCTGCGGAAACGCGGGCTGGCTTCCCTCCAAAATGGCGAAGTCGCCGTGGTTACGCTCGCCGCCGGCGCCGGCTCGCGCTGGACCCAAGGCGCCGGCGTGGTCAAGGCGCTGCATCCTTTTGCGAAACTCGGCGGAAGACATCGGACGTTCATCGAAACGCATCTAGCAAAATCCCGCCGCATCTCGCAGCTCGCCGGCTGCGCGATCCCGCACATTTTCACCACCAGCTATCTGACACACGGTCCGACTTCCACCTTCCTCGCGGAAGAAAACAGCTACGGCTACGAAGGCCCGCTGCATCTTTCGCCGGGGAAAAGCGTTGGGCTCCGGATGATTCCCACGGAGCGCGATCTGCGTTTTGCCTGGGAAGAAATGCCGCAGCAAATGCTGGATGAGCAGCAGCAAAAAGTCCGCGAAAGCTTGCGCACTGCGCTGATCGGCTGGGCGCGCCAGACTGGCGAGGCCGGCGACTACACGGACAATCTTCCGCTGCAATGTCTGCATCCGGTCGGGCATTGGTTTGAGCTGCCGAATCTTCTCCGCAACGGCGTGCTCGCCCGACTGCTCGCGGAGCGGCCGCAGCTCAAAACGCTCGTCTTGCACAACATCGATACGCTGGGCGCGGACGTGGATCCGACCTTGCTTGGGCAGCATCTGGAAAGCGGCGCGTGCCTGAGCTTTGAAGTGATCACGCGGCGGCTGGAAGATCGCGGCGGTGGACTGGCGCGAGTGGACGGACGTTGCCGGCTGGTGGAAGGCCTCGCGATGCCGCGGGAGGAAGCGGAATTTGGCCTGACCTATTACAACACGCTGACGACGTGGATCGATCTCGATGGTTTGCTCAACGCGCTCGGCCTGACGCGCGCCGACTTCGAGCCGGGGGTTGAAAGTGGGGAAAAGATCACCGCGGCAATCCGCACGCTTGCGGCGAAGATGCCGACTTACATCACGCTGAAGGATGTGAAGAAGCGCTGGGGCCACGGCCAGGAAGATGTCTTCCCCGTGACGCAATTTGAAAAGCTCTGGGGCGACATGAGCGCTTTGCCGGAAATCGACTCGCGCTTTCTCGTGGTGCCACGCCGGCGCGGCCAGCAGCTGAAGGATCAGGCGCAACTCGATGGCTGGCTGCGCGATGGTTCCGCAGCTTACCTCGAATCGCTCTGCGCGTGGACGTAGCGCCGGGGAAAACCCCGCAACACTAGAGAAAAAGGGAGCACATGCGCCCCCGCCTGTCGTTCTTCCGCACGCGGAAACACGCGCACCGTGTTCCCCTCACCGAGCGTCGCCCGCCACAAAAGGCGTGAGCTGGACCGTTCCGCTCGGCGCCATCCGCTGCACACTCGCCGGACCGCGCGTGACCGGCCGAGCCACCGGAATCGCCCGTGGCGCGGACGCCGTTGCGACCAGTGACGAAGGCTCGATCTCCAAGGGCGCCGATTCCGCCAAAGCAGCCGCCGTGCGGCTCGCCGTCACCGGCATCGGCGCCGCCAAGGCTGCATAACGGCTTTGGATTTGCTCCACCATCCGGCGCACATGCCGGTGT
The DNA here is from genome assembly GCA_036388515.1 of Chthoniobacteraceae bacterium. Classification (GTDB taxonomy): domain Bacteria; phylum Verrucomicrobiota; class Verrucomicrobiia; order Chthoniobacterales; family Chthoniobacteraceae; genus Chthoniobacter. Next base: position 5,003 of record DASVRR010000234.1, read on the forward strand.
TTGCTGCGCGGGCGCAGGATCGCCAGGCTGCGATTCACGTCGCCCCAGCGTTCGATGTCGATGTTCACCCGGCGCACGCCCCATCGATTCATCGCCGCGCGCGAGGTCTTATAAAGGTCGATCGTATTCGTGCCGGTCAGCGCCCAGCCATAATCATCCACTTCGTGCAGCTCACCTGTTTCCCGGATGCGGAACACCGTGCCGATCGGCCAGCGGGACCAATCACAAGCGGCGCTGTTCACCCAGCCGGATTTCAGCCGGCCACCGCTGGCACTCCGGGCGCCATACTGCGTGTGGTCGGATTCGGTGTGCGTGTAGGCCGTCGTGCGCACCGTCTGATGTGCCGCGCGCGGCAGCGGCTTCTCATATTTCGGCAACGCGCGCGATGCGCAGCCGGCCAAAACCAGCGACAAGGCCAGGAAGAAAACGCAGGAGCTTTTGAGCTGCATGCGGGCGGATCTTAGCCGGCGAAATGGCCGGGGCGAGTGCGAAGTGACGCCGCGTCCGGATTCACCCGATCCGGGAAATCGGTGAAGATTCCATCCACTCCGATCTTCCGCATCCGCGCGACGTCGGCTGGTGAGTTGACGGTGTAAACGAACACCTTGTATCCGCGGCGATGCGCGTCATCCACAAAGCGCGCAGTGACAAAACGCAGCGCGGAATGAACCGACCAGGCGCGCACCCGCCGCGCGCTGACGCTGTAGAGGCGCGAAGGCCGCGTGAGGAGCAGCCCGATGCGAATTCCTGGATCGGCAATCATCCGCAGTTCGCGCCGCTGGAAGGAAGAAACGAGGAAGTCTTCGTAGCTCCAGCCGCGATCCTGGATGAACTCCCGAATCAAGGCTTCCACAGGCGCGGCAGTCCGCCGGCCTTTGAGTTCAATATTGAGGAAAGCCCTGCGGTTCACTGTGAGGAAGACTTCGCGCAAGGTCGGGATTTGCTCCCCGCAGCCGGCATCGAGCTCCCGAAGTTGCGCGAAGGTTTTGTGGCGCAGGTAACCGCGTCCGTTGGTGGTGCGGTCCAGTTTCGAATCGTGGAAGACCACGAGTTCGCCATCGACGAAATAGACGTCGATCTCAATCCCATCCACTCCGAGTTCCAAGGCGCGCCGGATCGAGCGCAGCGTGTTTTCCGGTTCGTAGCCTGAGGCTCCGCGATGGCCGATGCAAAGAAAGGGAGCGGGTTGACTCACGGAGGATGCTGCAGTTGATCCGCCATGTGCTTCCGCGCGAGCGAAATCGCCGGACCACTTTTTGCGCTTCTCTCCGGGAGGCGGCGAATGCTACACGCCTCCCCATGAGATTTCTTCTGGCGGTCCTGGTTTTGGGAGCAAGCTTCGGGTGTGAAAAGAAACCGACCGAGCAAGAGATCGCGGAAGAAAAAGCGATCGCCGCCGCCCGGATGACCCCGAGGGCGACTCCAGCCAAACCGGCGGATTGGATGTGGAAGAAGTATCAAAATCCGCTGGAGAAGAAGCCGGCGGAGAGCACGCCGCGCCGCTGATTCTTTCCGGAAGCACGTGCGCCGGGAGGATTAAACGGCCAACGCTTGCCTTTGATCCGAACGAGACGAGACCATAGGGGGTCCTCATGATTTCACGCCATCCGTTCGTAGCTTTCTTCGCCATTCTTCTGCCGCTTTTCGCGCACTCCGCGCAGGTGGAAAAGCTCGAGGTCAACCTCGATTACATCATCAAACTCGCGGAAGGCCGCGCCCGGGAGCCATTCCGGAGTCCGCGAGCAAATCTTCCGGAAGTGCTCCGGGAGGAGAAGTTGAACTACGATGCGTATCGGAAGATTCGCTTCCGCCTGGATCAAGCGTTTTGGCTCAAGGAGAACCTGCCGTTCCGGGTTGAGTTCTTCCATCCCGGCTACATTTATCAGGAGCCAATCCGGGCCTTTGAGTTCACCAAAACGCACGTGCAGCGGATCCGGTTCGTGCAGGATTGGTTCGATTACTCCGACCTGAAAATCGAGAAGCAAATCCCGGCCGACACCGGCTATGCTGGATTCAAAGTGGCGCATCCGGTGAACAAACCGGGCGAGTTCAGCGAACTCGCGTCCTTCCTCGGTGCGAGCTACTTCCGGCTGCTGGGGAAAGATCAGCGCTACGGGCAATCCGCGCGCGGTTTGGCGCTGGACTCCGGCGAGCCGGATCGTCCGGAAGAGTTCCCGATCTTCACCGACTTTTATCTCGGCAAACCCGGCCCGAACGACACCGGATTGCTGATCTATGCGGTGCTCGACAGCGTGAGTTGCACCGGCGCGTATGAGATCCGGATTGCTCCGGGAGAAGTGACCATCGCGGAGATCGAGACGGTGCTTTTCTTCCGCGAAGAGGATAAAATCCGCAGCGTAAACAAGGATCGCAAGCCGCTGGCTACGATCGGCATGGCGCCGCTCACGAGCATGTTTTGGTTTGGGGAAAACTCGGAGCGGAAGTTCGATGATTATCGTCCGGAAGTTCACGACTCCGACGGCCTGCTGATGCAGATGGACGGCGGGGAAACTCTCTGGCGTCCGCTGAACAATCCGACCGTGATGCGGCACTCCGTGTTCGCGACGAAGAACATCCGCGGCTTCGGTCTGATGCAGCGCGACCGGGAATTCGCGCACTACACGGAACTCTTCAATCCTTATCATCAAGTCCCCAGCGTCTGGGTGAAACCGAAGGGCGACTGGAACGAAGGCGAAGTGCATCTGGTCGAGCTGCCGACGAATTACGAAGGGCTGGATAACGTCGTCGCGTTTTGGAATCCCAAAACCAAACCGGCGCCGCTGCAGCCGATGCGCTTCGGCTATCAACTCCACTGGACGCGGGAATCCGCCGGACCGCTTTCCGAGAATCGCGTGGTCTCCACACGGATTGGCGCCGAGTTGCACGACCCGAAAAAGCGGCAGGTGCATCTGGAATATTCGGGTCCGAAGCTGGACGACATTCCGGAAGCGGAGCCGCCGCAAGCGATCGTGAGCTGCAGCGAAAACGCGAAGATCTACGAGACGCAGGTGATTCGAAATCCACTGAATAAAACCTGGCGGGTGCTGCTCAAGTTTGAGCCGGCTGCGGACAATAAGGATCCCGTGGATTTGCGTTGCACGCTGAAGAAGGGCGAAGAAGTCGTGAGCGAAACATGGACGTATCTCTGGAGTCCACCTTAGGCAGCCGCACCGCGACGCCGGGCTACATTGCCGGTCGTCCGCTGGAAGAATGGAACGCGGCGTACGCCAAGGTGGAGAGCTATTTCAACGCCTTGCGGGTGCGGAACAAATTGCTGCTCGGCCAGCTCGTCTCCCGCGTGCTGGATCGAGCAATCCGCCGCGCCGCGATGGACCCAAATACGCCGACGATGATGCTCGCTGGGGAAGAAATGGATCGGCTGGTGACCGAATGGTATGCGGAGGTTTTGGAGGAACCCGCGGAGGGAGCGAACACGCACTTGCCGACGCGGGGCCGACTGGCGCTGCTGATCGCCGACATGCCGGGGAAATGGCAGGACCAGTTTCTCCGTCCCGGTCCATGGCCGGAGGAATTTGTCCGCGCGATGCGGGAGAGTTTTCTCCACGCCGGGCCGGACTTTCAACTGGCGCAGATGAGCCCGCGGCCGATCGACCTCGGCGCGATCACCACGCTGGCGAATCTCGGCAATCTTCCGTATTTCCGGATCATCTTCATCTGGCTGCTCTTCGGTTTGCTGCTGGTCGTGCTCTTCCAGGCGACGCACTGACGCATGCCTTCCGCGACTTCCCCTGCTCCGCTGGAGCAAACGGCGCGTCCGCCGCTCCAGACTCGTCCGGTGACTCACGTCCGCCGCAACGCGCGCGTTTTCATCTTTTACTCCCTGGCGATCCTGCTCACCGGCTGCGGTTCGCTGCTCTTTGCCGATCTGCTTTGGCGCGTCGGCTGGTCAGATTCGCGGACGGTGATGCTGGTCCTTTTCACCATCCTTTTCTTCCTCGCGTCCGTCGGCTGTGTGCACGGGGTTTACGGTTTCATCCTGCGGCGGATCGGTGATCGGCGAAGGATCACGCAACTCGCGGATTACCGCAGCCGGAGCATCGACGGGACCAGCACCGCACTCGTTTTCCCCATCTATAATGAGGAAGCACGCCGCGTCTGCGAAGGGTTGCGGACGATCTACGAATCGCTCGCCGAAACCGGCCAGCTGGATCGCTTCGACTTCTTTATCCTCAGCGATTCGACTGATCCGGATAAATGGGTGGAGGAAGAGCGGCGCTGGTTTGAAATGGCGCGCGATCTCAACGCGCTCGGCCGCATTTTCTACCGGCGCCGGCTGACCAATGAGGACAAAAAGAGCGGGAACATCCGCGAGTTCCTCAGCGTGTGGGGAAAACGCTATCGCTACCTGATCGTCATGGATGCGGACAGCATCATGAGCGGCGAAACGATCGTCGATCTGGTGAAACTGATGGAGACGCATCCAACCGTCGGGTTGATCCAAACTGCGCCGGGGCTGATCAACGCGCGCTCCGCGTTTGGCCGAATGCAGCAGTTTGCCAATCGACTTTACGGACCGATGTTCACCGCTGGACTCAACTTCTGGTCGCAGGATGGCGGGAACTATTGGGGACACAACGCGATCATCCGGACGGAGCCGTTCATGGAGTTTTGCGATCTGCCGAAGCTGCCGGGGAAGAAGCCGTTCGGCGGACAAATCCTGAGCCACGACTTTGTGGAAGCCGCCTTGCTCCGGAAGGAAAATTGGGAGGTCTGGTTTGCCTACGATCTGGAGGGCAGCCACGAGGAAGGCCCGCCGGGAATCATCGATAACGCCCAGCGCGATCGCCGCTGGTGCCAGGGCAATCTCCAGCATTTCATGGTGCTCTTTGCGCGCGGTCTCCGCGGGTTCAATCGCATCCATCTTTCACTCGGGATCCTCGGCTATCTCGCCGGTCCGCTGTGGCTTTTCTTCCTGCTCACCGGCACCTACCTGCTCTGGTACCGCAAGGACACCGGGTTGTCGGACATCGTCGTGGAAGCGTTCACGCCTTTCCTCCAGCTCACCGGCACCGAGCATGCGCTGCTGGTGTTCGGGCTGGCGATGAGCGTGATCTTTCTCCCGAAGATCCTCAGCCTTTTGGATCTCGCGCTGGATCCGGAAAGACGGCGCGCTTTTGGCGGAATGTTCCGCGCGACTTTGAGTGCAGTTTTGGAGACGATCTTCTCCACGCTGCACGCGCCGGTGCAGATGCTCTTTCACTCAAAGTTTGTCGCCTCCACGCTCTTCGGTCTGGACGTGAGCTGGGGCACGCAGCAACGCACCGCCGATGGAACGCCGTGGAGCGCGGCCGTGCGGGCGCACTGGGGACACACGCTCCTCGGGCTCGGCTGGGGCGCGCTCACGTGGTGGCTTGATCCCGGAGCGTTTTGGTGGTTTGTGCCGGTGCTCAGCGGCATAGTGCTCTCGATTCCGCTTTCGGTGATCACCAGCCGGGAGAGCTTGGGCCAGTGGTTCCGCGCTGCGGGAATCTTCCTCACTCCGGAAGAGACGAGCGCACCGCGCCAACTCGCACGACTGGAAGCGCGGATGAGCCAGGCTTCGCTCGCGCCGCGTGCCGTGGAATCCACGCCGTTCTACGGATTACGCGAAGCGATTCTCGATCCGTACATCAATGCGATCCACGTCTCTTTGCTCCGGGAGAAGCAGCTGAATCCACAAAATAACGAAGCTTTCGCTGCGGTCGCCGCCGGCTCCGAGCGCGTCCGCGAACTGGGAGAAAAGCTCCTGCTGCAAGGTCCGGATGGTTTCAGCGCCGCGGACCAACTTTCCATCCTCGCCGATTCCGCCACCATGGTTTGGCTCCACCGCCAGGTCTGGATGCGCGCGCCCGATCAACTCGCGCCTTGGTGGCACGCCGCCATCTTCCGCTTCAACACCCAAGTCGGCCCGAGCGGGTGAGGCAATCCGGCGGACGGCTGCGACCAGCTTCCAGAAGCAAAACGCTTTTGGCTCCGCACTGAGCGCAGTAGCTTTGGCCAATGCCGAAGCCGATCACTGTGGAACAGCCTGCCGAATTGCTGGCGTTTCTCTTTGCGGCCTGGCCGGAAGCGAAGCGGAAGCAGGTGCGCACCTGGCTGAAGTTCCAGGCGGTGCTGGTCAATGGACG
>DASVRR010000235.1:0-6278 GCA_036388515.1 Chthoniobacteraceae bacterium
GACTTCCTCCGGAGAAAGGCCGCGAGTTTCTCGCTGGCTGGTGAAGCTCTTCGCGAGTTACAGCGCCCGTTATCTGAAGCGCCGGTTTCACTCCGTGCGGATGCTTCGCTCCGGCTTGCCGGAGAGCGATCCGAGCCGTCCGGTGATTGTCTTCCTCAATCACGCCTCTTGGTGGGATCCGCTCGTTTGCCTCCAGCTGTCGCGGATCTATTTCGCCGGACGCACGTCGTTTGCGCCGATCGATGCGGCGGCGCTGGAACGTTACGGCTTCTTCCGGAAGCTCGGTTTCTACGGCATCCAGCAACGTTCCGCGGAAGGCACGCGGGCATTCCTCCGGAAGTCGCGGGCAATCCTGAGCTCTCCGGAAGCTGCCATCTGGCTGACGCCACAAAGTCGCTTCGCAGATGTGCGCGAGCGTCCGCTCATCCTTCAGCGCGGCTTGGGAGCACTCGCGAAAATGTCTCCGCACGCCGTGTTTCTTCCGCTCGCGATCGAGTATGTGTTCTGGACCGAGCCGCGCCCGGAGATTCTTGTGGCGTTCGGCGCGCCGATTCTTCCGGAAGAAATGCCGGACCAAAACTCCAGTGACTGGACCGCGCGATTCGCCGCTGCGCTTGAAGCGACGCAGGATGAACTGGCGGCCAAATCGTGCCGGCGCGAGTTGGCCGATTGGTTGGTCCTGAATCCGGGAAGCTCCAGCATCCATCCGGTCTTCGATCTCTGGTGCCGGGCAAAGGCCCGATTCGCCGGAAGAAACTTCGTCCGCGAGCATCAACCGGAAATGCGGACGTGATCGTAGCTCTGGCGTTCTCCGCAGTTTTGTTCTCGGTGATTCCGGCGGCTTTGTTCGTGATCAACCTTTCACTTTACCGACCGCTGCCGAAATCCCGAAAGGCGCGTCTTGCTTGCTCCGTGCTTATCCCCGCGCGGGATGAAGAAGCGAACCTTGCGCTGGCGATCGAGTCGGTCCTGCAAAGTGAAGGCGTCCAGCTGGAACTGATCATCCTCGATGATGGATCCACGGATCGCACCGCGGAGATTATTCAGGACGCGGCGCGCCGTGATCCGCGCGTTCGCCTGGCGGCATCCCTTTTGGCGGACGCGGAAGTTGCGTCCGAGTTCCCGGCGCAGACCACTCCGCCGCTTCCGCCCGGCTGGTGCGGGAAGAACTTCGCCTGTCATCGGCTGGCCGGGCTCGCGACTTATCCGCTCCTCGTTTTCATGGATGCGGACGTGCGAATCTCGCGCCCCGATTCGCTCGCGAGGCTGGCTCAGTTTGCTGCGGAAAGTCGCGCGGCTTTGATCAGCGGCGTGCCCCGGCAAGAGACCGAAACGTTGCTGGAAAAGCTGATCATTCCGCTGATTCATTTTGTGTTACTCGCCTTTCTTCCGCTGAAGCGGATGCGGAGCAGCACCGATCCGAGTTACGCGGCAGCGTGCGGACAAATCCTGGCAGCCGATCGGGCGAGCTATGAAAAAGCGGGCGGACATCGCGCCATCTCGAATCGGATTCATGATGCCGTCGCGCTCGCCCGGAGCTTCCGCGCTCAGGGATTTTCCACCGATCTGTTTGACGCGACCGACACCTTTCACTGCCGCATGTATCGCGGCGCCAGCGAAGTGTGGAATGGCTTCGCCAAGAACGCGCATGAAGGCCTGGCTTCGCCTCGTCTGATCGGCCCCGCGACGGCGCTCCTCCTGATCGGACAAATCGTGCCGTTCTTCCTCATCGCGGCACTGCCGTTCACCGACGCAGGCGGGTTCGCGTGGATGCTTTCCGGAATTGCGGCCGTCGCAACTTTGGTTCCGCGCCTGCTTGCTGCCGGACGTTTTTCTCAATCACTGCTCGGCGCCAGTTTACATCCAGTGGGAATCGGAATCCTGCTGGCGATTCAATGGTCCGCTTTCTTCCGCGCGCGGCGCGGGCGCGGGGTCGTCTGGAAGAACCGCCGCTACGGAATGACGGCGGCGACTTCCCGCAACTCGTGAGCTCAGACGGCAGGCTTCCGCGCGAGCAGATATCCGCGACCCACCGCGGTCTCGCCGGCGCTTTCGTTTTCGAAGCCAGCGTCGCTCAGGTAACGGCGCATCTCCGCGAGCGAGTAACATTTTCCTTCCGTCACTTGCATGAGCAAAGCGGAGTATTCCGCCACATGGAGCGGTCCTGTTTTCTCCGCATTGATGAAGGCATCGTGGATGATGATCGATCCGCCTGCAGGCAAGGCGGCGAAAGACTTCCCGAGCAATTGCCGCACGAGAGTTTCGTCCCAGTCATGCAGCACATTGGAGATGAGATGCAGATCGAATCCCGCCGGCCAGGAATCGTGGAACATGTCCCCGGCGACGACCTCGACTTTCTCCGCAGCTCCGTGGCGGGCAATAGATTCGCGGGCGATTCGATCCACGGGCGGCTTCTCGAAAACCGCCGCGCGCAAGTGGGGATGACGCGCCACGAGCGAGCAGGCGTAAATGCCCGAACCGCCCGCGACATCGAGCAACGCCGTGCTTTGCGCGAGATCCAGCTTCTTCGCCAGCGCGGGTCCGAGGAGCAAGCCGCGACAGTCCATCGCGGCCGTAAATTGCTGCGCGAAATCCTCCCGCTCCATCGCTTGCGCCCAGGCTTGCGCATCATAGCTTCCCCAATTCGCGGGCTTCCCCGTGCGCAAGACCTGGAGCATATCCAGCGTTTGCGGACGGTCTTTCATCGAGACGTAGTACGGCGCGAGGTTCCACGGCGAATCTGCGGAAAGATGCTCGCGGGCGCGCAAAGTCAGATGCAAACAGCCGCCGCTTTGCGTCAGCAATCCCATCGCCGTAAAGAGCGTGAGCATCACATCCGTCGGGCGCGGATGAATTTCGAAGTGCGCGCAAATTGCACCCAAAGTGGAAGGATGGCCGCCCAGCCAGGTAAAGAAATCGAGATGCGCCACAGCCGCGCCCAGCAAATCCACCGCAACCAGACCATCGCGGTAACGGTAGAGCGGCAAAGGATCGGTGACGGGCTCGGCGAGGAGAGAGTTCAGGGACATGGGGAAGAAGAAAGGGCGCGCACCTTGGCATAACCTGAGGATCCGCCGAAGGGCATTCGTGAGCTTTTCCCCGCAGATCGGCCGCATTCCCTCTTGCCACTGCGGATGCCGCTGGCAAAAGTTCGTCCCCCATGAAATCCCTCCTTTCTTTCCTCACGATCGCCATGCTTTCCGCTTCCACCTTTGCCGCCGACGGACCGATTCGCCACGTGGTTCACTTTAAGTTTAAGAAAGACGCCACGCCGGCTCAGATCAAAGCGGTGGTGGACGGTTTCTCTGCGCTGAATGGGAAGATCGATGTCGTGGAATCGATCGAATGGGGAACCAACAACAGTCCGGAAGGTTTGGATAAAGGGTTCACGCATTGCTGGGTGGTGACTTTCAAGGACAGCAAAGCGCGCGATGCCTACATCGTGCATCCGGCGCACAAAGCGTTTGTGGCCGATCTGATCAAGCCGGCTCTGGAAGAAGCGCTGGTCGTGGACTTCGTGGTGCAGAAGTAAGCCGCACCGCGGCTTCAACAGCTCGAAGGCTGCAGGGAAGCGCGCGGTCGCTTCCGTGGTCAGCTTTGCTTCTATCGCCAGCATTTCACCGCGGCATCGACGGCGCGATGCCCTCCATCCTTGCTCGAACCTCCTGCGACTCAGCGCTTCCGCGGTTTCTGCCCGCCGATGATCTGGATGGCCGCCTGCGGATCCTGCGCTTTGGTGAGGACTTGCTCGTAGGCGATGTAGCCCTCGAGATAAAGCTGCGCGAGCGACGCGTCGAGCGAGACCATGCCGTACTTCGATCCGGTGAGGATGTCGTTCGGGATGCGGAAGGTTTTGTTGTCGCGGATCAACGCCGCGGTGGAGGGCGTGTTGATCATCAACTCGAACGCGGCGATCCGGCCCGGCTGGTCGATGCGCGGGATGAGCAACTGCGAAAGGACCGCCTTGAGGTTGCTGGAAAGCTGGACGCGGATCTGTTCCTTGCTGTCTTCCGGGAAGGCATCGACGATCCGATCCACGGTGCGCGCCGCGCCGGTGGTGTGGAGCGTGGAGAAAACCAGGTGGCCTGTTTCGGCCGCGGTGATCGCGGTTTCCATCGTCTCCAGGTCGCGCATTTCTCCGACCAAAATCACGTCCGGATCCTGGCGCAGCGCGCGGCGGAGACCATCGGCAAACGTGGGAACATCGACGCCGACTTCGCGCTGATTGACGATCCCGCGCTGGTGGCTGTGGAAGTATTCGATCGGATCCTCGATCGTGATCAGGTGGTTTTCCGTGGTGGAATTGATCACGTCCAGCATCGAGGCGAGCGAAGTGCTTTTTCCGGAACCAGTCGGACCGGTGACGAGGATGAGGCCACGCGGAAGATTGAGCAGCGTCCGGACAGCTGGCGGCATGCCGATTTCCTCCAGCGACATCATCTTCTTCGGGACGAGCCGCAAAGCCATCGCGAGGCTCCCCTTTTCCCGATAAACGCTCACGCGGAAGCGATCTGCTTCCCGGAAGGAAAAGCCGAAATCGACGCTTCCTTCCTCGTTGACGCGTTGCAGGTTTCCCTCGCTGGTGATCGCGCGCGCCAGCGTCTCCGTGTCTTCGGAAGTCAGCGGCCGCACCTCCAGTTTCACCAGCCGGCCATTGATCCGGACAGCCGGCGGCGCCCCGACTGAGAGGTGCAAATCGGACGCGCCTTCATCCACGACCAGCCGGAGCAAATCTTCCATCGGCACCAAACCAGAGCCTGGGCCGGTCGTGGTGCGGACAGGAGGTGTCGCGACCAGCGCCGCGGGTTTACGAAACTCGAAGAGAGCCATCGCTGCCGTCTTTACTCCCCGTCGGACATCGTGACGCCGATCACTTCCTCGGCCGTCGTCATCCCGGAGAGAACCTTCCGGACGCCGTCTTCCCGCAGCGTCCGCATCCCCATTTCCCGCGCCCGTTTCCGCAGCTCCACTGTGGAGGATTTGTTGTTGATCATGTGACGCGCTTCGTCATCGATCATGAAGATTTCGAAGATGCCCGCGCGGCCTTTATAGCCGAGGTGTTTGCAGGCGTCGCAACCCGCGCCCTTCATCACCGTCGCTTCGCTGAGCTGCGACAGATCGAGACCGAGCGCGCTCAACTCGGATTCATTCATCTCGTAGGGTTGCCGGCATTTCGGGCAAACCTTCCGGACCAAACGCTGCGCCATGATCGCGCGCACCGCGGAGCTGATCAGGAATGGCTGGACGCCGATGTCTGCCAGACGAGCGACGGCGCCTGGCGCATCGTTGGTGTGGAGCGTGGAGAAAACCAGGTGGCCCGTGAGCGCGGCGTTGATCGCGATGTTCGCCGTTTCACCGTCACGAATTTCCCCGATCATGATCACGTTCGGCGCTTGCCGCAGGATGGAGCGAAGCGCTGCGGGGAAAGTCATCCCGATGTCGGTGTTCACCTGCACCTGGTTGATGCCGTTCATCTGATACTCGACCGGATCTTCCACGGTGATCAGCTTTTTGTCCGGCTTGTTGATGTAATTCAGGCAGCCGTAGAGTGTCGTCGTCTTTCCGGAGCCAGTCGGGCCGGTGACCAGCATGATCCCGTCGGGAAGCTTGAGGAGACCTTCCATGACTTCCTGATCGTCGGAAAGGAAGCCGAGTTCCGGAAGACCCAGCGAGAGCGAAGTCTTGTCCAGAATCCGCATCACGATGCTTTCGCCGTGATTGGTCGGGATGGTCGAAACGCGCAGATCGATGGATTTCTTCCCCATCTTCACCTGGATGCGTCCGTCCTGCGGCATCCGCTTCTCGGCGATCGACATCGAGCCGGTCATGATCTTCAGCCGCGAGACGATCGCCGTCTGCAGCTTCTTCGGCGGGTTCTGCATTTCGTGCAGCACGCCGTCGATGCGGAAGCGAACGCGGAACCGTTTTTCCAGCGGTTCCAGATGAATGTCCGAGCAGCGCAAATTATACGCTTCCACCAGCAACATGGAGACCATCTTGATGATCGGCGCGTCGGCCGAATCACCTTCCGCTCCGGGAGTTGCGGCGCCTTCCCCCATGACCTCGATGCCGCCATCGCCGCCCATGTCTTCGATCGCATCCTCCGCGGTGCCGTAATACTTCCGGTACGCCGTGCGGATTGCCTCCGGCGTGGCGCAGACAAACTCCAGATCGCGCTGGAGCATATGATGCAGCGAATCGAAAGTGTCGAAGTTCAGCGGATCACCGACCGCGACCATCAGACCCGTATCGCTCTCGGCAACGGGCACGACTTTGAA
>DASVRR010000236.1:0-2172 GCA_036388515.1 Chthoniobacteraceae bacterium
AATGGGGATGCGCCCGTGTTCACGCGAGACGTCGCAGGAAGTCCGCTGCGGCGGGACGCCGCGACCAGCACGCGAGACGCGCGCGCTCCCCGATGGCGTCTGCCTTGCGCGCATGATTGCGATGCTCGCATCTCCCGAAGCGCGTTCACACGCACCACGCGAAGCTCAGGCGCAATGGGCGCAGACACCGATCGGCGAGCGCCTGCGCGTCATCCGCAGACTGCGCCATCTCATCGCGGAGCATGCGGAAGAACTCGCGCTGGCCTCCGCGCAAGTCAGCGATCGGCCACTTGCGGAGAAGCTTGCTTCCGAAGTGCTTCCCCTCGCCGATGCCTGTCGTTGGCTGGAACGCCGCGCCGCCAAGCTGCTTGCGCCCCGCCAGGTTGGAAGCCGCGGACGACCGTTCTGGATGAGCGGGATTTCTTCCGCAGTGCAGCGTCAGCCTTTCGGCCTCGTGCTCGTGATCGGTCCTGGCAATTACCCGCTTTTCCTCCCCGCCGTGCAGACGTTGCACGCCCTCGTGGCAGGGAATGCCGTGCTGCTCAAGCCGGCGCCCGAGACACGCCACGTGGCGGTTGCTTTTGCGGCGCTGGCGTTTGCCGTCGGCCTTGATCGCGCATTGCTGACGGTTCTTCCCGAGAGCGTTTCCTCCGGAGCAAATGCGATCGCCGCAGGCGTGGACAAGGTGGTCTTCACCGGTTCGTCCGAGAATGGACGTGAGGTGCTCGTGCTGCTGGCAGAAAGCAACACGCCCGCCGCGATGGAGCTCTCGGGAGAAGATGCCGTGCTGGTGCTGGCGGACGCCGATCTGGATCTCGTGACGCGCGCGTTGCGGTTCGGCGCGAGGCTGAATGCGGGCAACACGTGCATGGCGCCCCGCCGGCTGATCGTGGTGGAAGCAATTGCGGAAGAGTTGCTGCGTCGCCTTCGCGCCACGGAACACTGCCAGCAAACGGAAACCCTGTGTTCCGCAATTGAGCGCGTCCGGGACGAAAGTGCCGGAGTGGCCGCGATCAACGCTGGAGAGTTTGCGCTCGGCGCATCGATCTTCTCCCGCGACTCCGCCGGAGCTCAAATCCTTGCAGCTAGAATCCGGACCGGCTTCGTCCTGATCAACGACCTGATCATCCCCACTGCCGATCCGCGTTTGCCGTTCGGTGGAGTGAAAGCGAGCGGCTTCGGCACAACGCGCGGGGAAGAAGGATTGCTGGAGATGACCCATCCGCAAGTCGTCAGCGTCAGCAGCGGAAAGGCACGCCGGCACTTCGATGAACCGGAAGAAGGCGACGCCGGGTTGTTCGCCGCGTACTTGCGGGCGGCGCATGGCCGCAGGCAGCTGGCGGCAATCCCGGAGCTGCTGCGCGCTCTCTTCCACAAAGCGCGCAACCGAACGAAAAACGTATGAAAAAAGTTGGCATCATTGGCGGTGGTCTGGGCGGGCTTGCTTCGGCCTGTGTGCTCGCGGCCCGCGGTCACGAAGTGATTCTTTTTGAACGGAACGCGTGGCTCGGCGGCAAAGCGGCCGTTCTCGAAGGCGGCGGGTTTCGGTTCGATATGGGACCGACGATCCTGACCTTGCCCGGCGTGCTGGAACGGATCTTCGCGGAAGCCGGCCGCAACGTGGCGGACGCGCTCGATCTCGTCCGGCTCGACCCACAGTGGCGCTCGTTTTTCCAGGACGGCTCCACGCTTGATCTCGTCGCCGATGTCGCGGCAATGGCCAAGAACCTGGCCAGCTTTTCCGGCGACGCGCGCACCGCGGAAGGCTACCGCCGCTTCCTCGCGCTCTCCGAACGCCTGCACCGCATTTCGAAGGATTACTTTTTTTGGCGTCCGGTCGGCGGTTTGCGCGACATGTTCGATGCAAAGGCGAGCTTCCAGCGCAGCGTTCTCGGCGATGTGCTCGCGATGCGTCCCGGCCGCACCGTCGCGGGCGTCGTGCGCAGCCACCTCCGCGATCCGCGCGTGGCGCAGATGGTCGATCATTTCACTCAGTATGTCGGTTCTGCTCCGGACGCCTCGCCGGCGGTGCTCTGCGGCATCGCGCACATGCAGACGCAGGAAGGCATCTGGTATCCGATGGGCGGCACGCGCGCGATTCCGGTGGCACTGACCGAACTCGGGGAATCGCTCGGCGTCACCTTTAATCCCCAGAGCCAGGTCACGCGGATC
>DASVRR010000237.1:0-1955 GCA_036388515.1 Chthoniobacteraceae bacterium
ATGGGTGCGCTCCACGCGGTTGAAGAGGAGCAAACCACCGACCAAAAGAACGGCGGTGATCGCCATGCTGAGGAGCAATTGCGAAAGCTGGATCACGCCGGAGCCGAGGAAGGCGTAGCGGAACGATTCGACGATCGGGACCATCGGATTGAGGACCAGCCAGGCTTGAGTGCGCGCATCGAAGAGCGACAGCGGCATCACGATGCAACTCCCGAACATCCAGAGCTGGACGCCAAATTGCACGATGGCGGCGAAGTCGCGATACTTCACGGTCAGCGCCGCGACGATGCAGCCGACGCCGATGGCGAGGGCGGCCATTTCCAGCAAAAGCGCGGGGAGAACAATCAGCCGCCAGTCGAGCGGCACCGGATGACCGACCAGCCAGGAACCGGCGATCATCGCGAGGAAGAGCAGGAACTGAAATCCGAAGATCGCGAGATTCGTCAGGACGACGCTCAGCGGCAAGGTGAGGCGCGGAAAGTAAACCTTCCCGAAGAGTCCGGAGTTTCCGGTAAAGGTGTTGACCGTCTTGACGAGGCAGTTGGAAAAAAAGGTCCAGAGGATCACGCCCGCCATGAAGAAAAGGATCTGCGGAACTCCCTTGGTGACGATCTTCCCGACGCGACCGAAAACGGCCCAATAGACGACGGTGGTCAGGAGCGGCTGGACGAAAAACCAAAACGGCCCGAGCACGGTTTGCTTGTAGCTGGCGACAAAGTCTCGCTTGAAGAAAAGGAGGACGAGATCGCGGTAGTTCCAGATCTCGTGCAGCCGAAGATCGAACCAGCCTTTCTCCGGCGTGAGCACCTTGTCCCAAGCGCTCAGATCTTCTTCCGCAGCGGGCGCAGCGTCAGGCATGGAGCGGAAATTCGGGCAAGCTGCCGCCCTTGGCCGGTTGTCGTTTTTTCAACAAGACCATCATAGCGATGAATGGGGATGAACCGCGTCCGGCGTCAGCCAGACACGGGAAAACTGCGCCGCGACGGCCGCTCAGACGGCCAGAGGATGCGACAACTCCGGCAGAACCGCTGCCGCGTCCACCTCGGCTTCCTGAAAGCCGCCGAGGAATTCGAGGAGAACTTTGATGCGCTGCCGCGCGGGGAGCAGCGCGACGACGGTCGCTTCCACTCCGTGGAAAAGGCCGCCCGTGAGCACTACCGAAGCGCCGACTTCGATGGTCTGCGCCGGCTGAATGGCATCGCCGTGGCTCCAGACATCCTGAAGCAGGGAGATTTCCCGCTGCGGCACTTCCGCCCAACGGTCGCCGAAGCGCAGGATGTCACTGACGCCGAAGGCGTAACGTGCGCGCCGGAAGAACTCGAGCAGCTCGAACCGGGCGAAAAGGTAATTGGGGAACAACGCCGTGGTGCTCCAGATCGGACCTCGGCGAGTGGGTCGCTGGAAACGAAGCTGCGGATTAAACACCTCGATCCCGAGCGAGCGGAGATGGCTGGCGGCGACATGCTGCCGCTTCGGTTTCGACCGAATGCAATACCAGCAAGGCTGCCCAGGGGTTGCGTTTTCCATGAGCGGCCATCATTCATGCCGCGTCGCGGCGGCGCAACGCATTTCTCCCGCGCTAGGCCATGCCCGCGGGCTGCCCATCGCCGCGTCCTGGCGAGAGGAGCAGACGCTGCAGCGGAGTGAGCGAAGCGCCTTCCTCCCGGATGTCATTCCAGAACGGATACAGGCTGGCGTGCGTGTTAAAGGTCGCGAGATAAGCGATCCGTTTTTCCCCCAGCGCGAGCCGGCTGCCCATGTGATAACAGCGCGCCGTGTCGATCGAGAAACAAGTCAGCCGCTTGCCGTAAACGGCCTGCACTTCGGGAGCAAGACCGGACGCGGACATCTCTTCATCCGTGACGCGGCCGGGGAAGAATCCGTTGGGCACCTGCCGGGAAGGTTCCAGCGGCAGATAGGTGAACGGGCCGTGTTTTTGCTCCGTCACATCGGAG
>DASVRR010000238.1:0-5553 GCA_036388515.1 Chthoniobacteraceae bacterium
GATGGGGAAAGATCCACGCCGAGCACGTCCGCGCCGCCGGCGGAAAGCGCGCGCACATCGTGCCCGAAGCCGCAACCCGGCACGAGCACGCGTCCCGTCACCGGCTCCGCGGCGAGGAAATCCACGAGTCCGGGCGAAGGCCCGCCCTTTTCCCAAGGCGTGTCGCCTTGCTGATAATGCGATTCCCAATCGGTGGCCATGGTTAGCGTTTTCTCCAGGTGGAAGCTTCCGCAATGCTGAGCTGAAACTTGCGGGCGTGCTCGCGGATCAGGAAAGGAAGCGGCTGCACTTCTTCCAGATGAAAGCTCGGTTCGAGAGCCGCTCGCAGTCCGTCCAGCGTCGCCACTCGCGTTCCGTCGCGCTCAAAACCACCCAGCCAGTTTTCGCGCGGAGTGAATTCTTCCAGCCAGGTGTAAGGCGAAGTGATGATCAGCTGCCCGCCTGGATTGATCAGCGCCGGCAAGGTTTCCAGACAACGTCGCGGATTGCTCAGACGATCGATGAGATTCGCCAGCAGCACGACGTCGAAAGTGCCTAAATCCCCGCGCAGATCCATCGCGTCACCTTGCTCGAAACGGACGCGCGCCGGATCGGTGTTTGCTGGAAGTTGCGCGATCAGCGGAGTGCGGAGCTCGCCTTCATCCGTGCGCAGATAATCCAGCGCGCCGTCGCGGCGGATTCGTTCGGCGGCCTCGATGAAGCGCTGCGAGAAATCGATCCCGATCACGGAAGTGCACCAGCGCGCGAGTTCGAAACTCGAGCGGCCGACGGCGCAGCCGAGATCCAAGGCGCGTGCCTGAGCGGGCAGCGCACGGACGTCCAGACATTCGCTGACGCAACGCTGCGGATAGCCGAGCGCATCCTCGATCAGCAGCGCCGACGGGAGCACTTCCTGGCTGCTGCCGTAGTGGAAGAGCAAATATTCACCGAGCAGCTTTTCGCTTTCGTAAATGTTCATCCGGCCAACTTCTTCCCGGCCAATTCTTCCCCGTGATGCGAGCGCCGGATCAACCTTCCAGCAGACCGCGCAGGTAAGCTGCCGGCTGATAGTTCTCCAGCAAAACCACGGTTTCGCCGGCGCGATGCATCCGCACCTGCGGCACGTTGATCTCGGGCGTTTTTGTGGAAGAAAACAGGATGTCGTCGTGCGTCGCGTTGAGCTTGTTGGCGAAACGATCCGGCGTGAGCGTCCCGCCGAGATGATCGCTGCGGCCGGTGGCGACGTGCAACGTTCCGAGGATCTTTTCATCCTGAATGTCGCGTCCGGAGGCAGGAAGATCCTGCGTGCCAAAGCCGAGTTCGCCGAGTTCGCCGGTGACCGGATCGCTGGTGAGTTTTTCGTTGTGTTCATCCACGGTCGCCTGGCTGCCGCGGAGCAAAGTCGCGCGCTGGATTCGACCGGCGGCGACTTGCATCAGTGCCAGCGTTCCATCGTCGTACTTCTGCGGAAACTTCCCCGTCGCGCTCTTCGGGACGAAATAGATTTCTCCCGCCGGAAGATTCGCGACATCCGGACCGCCGCGGCAAAGCCCGTGACTTTTCTGCGCCTCCTGCCGGCCGAGTTCCAGCCGCAGCGTGCAGCGGATTTCTCCGCAAGCGTAATCGATTTCCACCCAATCCGCCTGCGTCATCCCGAGCCGCAGCTTCTCCGCCTGAACGCTGACTTCATCGTAATCCACCGCGAGCCCGGAGCTCAGGATGATCTGATTCACTCCATGCAGCGTCGCTCCGCGGAAGCCGTGCACCTTCGCAAAAGCCGTCAGCGGCGCGGTCGCGGAATAAGTCGAGATGCAGAGGATGAGATCGTATTTTTGGTAAACGTCCTGCGTCAGATTGATCTCGCGTCCATCCGAGGCAAAACCGGTTTCCGGCAAATCCAGATTGCTCCCGCCGGTGATCTCATAGGCAAACATCTCGCCGCCAGTCATCCCCAGCTCCGCGAGCACGCCGTCGCGCAAGCCTTGATAAAAGACATCGTGCGCGTTCCGCTGGATCGAGAGATCCGGATTCTCCAGGAACTGAAACCCGGCGAACTCGCGCGGATCATCCAGGTCGATCAGGATGCAAATCCGTTCGCCGCCGCGCGGCGCGAAGACGGTGCGCAAAAGGCGGCTGAGGCTGAACGGCGGGAAAGTGCGCGCGGGTCGCGGCGCGGAGGAACAGGGTGTCATGCGGTGTGTGGCGGGCTGCAGCTTGGTAGTTGCTCCACCGTTTACGAGGCTGGAGTGCGATCCGTTGCAAAAATTCTCCCGCTTGCGGCGGCGCTTCTGCTCCAGCAAAACGCTCCCCGGGCGGTTTGCTCTTCCCGACGGCGCCAACGGCCGCGAAGCTCCGCGCGATGAATTTCTTCCAAGGCTGCACCGCGCTCGTGACCGGCGCTTCTTCCGGACTCGGGGAAGAATTTGCCCGGCAACTTGCGCCGCACGCGCGTTCGCTCATCCTCGTTGCGCGCCGGCTCGATCGGCTGGAAGCTTTGCGCGCCGAGCTCCAGCGGCCCGGCCTCACCGTGCATTGCCACGCGGTGGATCTGGCGGATGCGGAGCAAACCGAAGCCTTCCTCGCGGAGCTCGCGGCCCGCGGAGAACGGGTGACTTTCCTGATCAACAACGCCGGCGTCGGCGATCACGGATTCTTCCAGCAAAGCGAATGGTCCCGCGTGGAAGCAATGCTGCAGGTGAACATCACGGCGCTCACGCGACTGACCCACGCTTTGCTCCCGGAACTCGTCCGGGCAAAGCGCGGCGCGATCCTCAATGTCAGCTCCATCGCCAGCTTGCTGCCGCTGCCGAAGATGGCGGTTTATGCTGCGAGCAAAGCTTACGTCACCAGCTTCTCCGAGGCGCTCCGCGGCGAACTCCGCGCGACCGGCGTCACCGTCACCGCGGTTTGTCCCGGCCCGGTGAATACGGAGTTCTTCCACATCGCCGAGCGGCCGAACAGCGGTGAACGGATGCGCACCCCGGAGTTCTTCAAGGTGCCCGCCGCGGAAGTCGCGCGGGAAGCGCTCGACGCCGTCGCCCGCGATCGCGCGCGGGTTATTCCCGGCTGGCTCGTCTGGGCGGCAATGTCCGCCGTGGCGCTCGTCCCCATCTTC
This sequence comes from Chthoniobacteraceae bacterium, assembly GCA_036388515.1. Lineage (GTDB taxonomy): Bacteria > Verrucomicrobiota > Verrucomicrobiia > Chthoniobacterales > Chthoniobacteraceae > Chthoniobacter. The sequence goes on from DASVRR010000238.1 coordinate 3,095, forward strand.
GTCCTGCGCCTTTTCCTCGGCGAACGTCGGCGGTCGCCGTAGTTGCCGCCCGCGCGCAGTTCACGTATCACCTTCCGCCATGCTCGATCTCACCAAGCTTTTCTACTTCCTCTTCGGCGCCATCACTCTCGCCGGTGGACTCCAGGGTTACTTCGCTAAAGGCAGCGTCCAGTCGCTGATTGCCGGCGGCGTCTCCGGGATCTTGCTCCTGCTCGCCGGCTGGTTGGTGCAGACCGGCAAAGTGACGCCCGGAATCATCCTCGGTCTGGTCATCTCGCTCGCTCTCGCCGGACGTTTCCTCCCTCTCTTCCTCCGGACCGGCGGCTGGTGGCCCGCCGGAGCCGAAGGCTGGCTCGGATTCGTCGGCCTCGTCCTCTCGATCTTGGCGCTGATCAAGCGGTAGGCCGCCGGAGCATGCGCCGTTTGCTCCTCATTGCTCTTCTGAGCGTCGCGTGTTCGACGTTTGCCGCCGCGATCTCCATCCCGGAGGCAGGTCGGACAATTCTGACCACCGGCGAGTGGACTCCGACACAGGCGCAGGCTCAACGTGCGTTCGCTCGAGTTCAGATATTTCTCCAGAAGCAAAATGGTTTGGACGGATCGGGAAAGAAGGCGATTGCTCAAATCAAATCAAAGAAGAGCGGGTATCGAGTGCAGTTTTCCGGCTCGCGGAAAGGCGGGAAGGAGATCGTCGTCTGCAACTTCTTCCCGGCGAAGAATTCAGCTGGCGTGGACTCGTTCTCGTATTGGAAGCAGCGGCAAGTCGCTGTCTTCGACGGCGGAGCCGATTTTTGGCGGATCGAGTATGATCCGGCGGCAGACACCTGCGGGAACTTCCAATGGAACGGAGATGCTTAGTCTCAGCGTAGCGGCATGGCCAAGCAAATGGCTGCGTTGGTCCGATCGGTTGTTTGCTGCAGAATCCGCCGGGCATCCGGACATTCCGCCGCTTGAGATGAACCGCGCGCGCTTTTTCTTCCTCATCCGGTCGCTGGCGGCTGGCTTGCTGGCGTTGAGCCTCACCGCTTGTCCGGGGCCGGTGATGGTTTCTCCCAGCACGCCTGCGCCGGAAACTCCTTCGCCGGTGCCCACGCCGACTCCTCCACCGTACGTCCCCAACAAACGGATGGAGACGGGGAAGATCTTCAACGGCATGCAATATCGCGTGACGCTGGAGACGGAAATCGGGACCACGACGACCGCGGAGCGGAATGATCCGGCGAGTTATCGCGCGGAGCTCGTGATGAAGGTGAAAATTCCCAAGCCGCACCAAAGTCTGGAGGAAATCTCGCGCCTCAATCCGCAGCTTCCGCAGCTTCTTCCGGATCTCACGGCGATGTTGAAAACCGGGAAGATTTCGCCGGTCTTCGATGATCTTTACCGGCTGAAATGCAACTCGCTGCAGACCAATCTGAACCGGCTCGATGCGCTGCTCACGCGCCACAATTTCTACGACTGCGAAACGCTCCTCGAACTCCAGCATCCGCAGAGCAAAAGGCGCGTGCTTTTCATCCAGTCCGACATGGACGTGGACACCGACGGATCCGATACCGATCGCGTCCCGGAAGTCGAAGGCGCGTCGAGCACCTTCCAACCGTTCACCAGTTTCCGTTGGCCCAAGAAGACGCAGACGCCGAGCTCTTTTGCCGCGCCTCGCGAAGCCCGGATCAAGCAGCTCGAGCAGGAACTCGCCAACGGTCCGGCTGCGGCGCGCAGCACGCAAATCAAGGCCCTGATCACCGAGCTGAAGGAGGAGATTTCCGACCTGAAAAAGTTCAGCTTCCTGATCGGCGGCGCCGATCCGTTCATCGTGCTTCCGGGATCGATGTTCGGGAAAAGCAAAGCGGGCCCTTTTGCCCCAGCGGTGGGCGATTATTGCGTGGTGATTTACGGCGGCACGCTGTATCCGGCGATCGTCGGCGATGTCGGACCGAGCCACAAAATTGGCGAAGCCTCGCTGCGCCTCTGCCGGCAAATCAACCCCGCGGCGAATGGAGCCAATCGCCCGATGAACGATCTGAAAGCCACGTATCTGGTTTTCCCCGGAACCGCGGAGCGGCCTTTCGACGTGCCGAACCTGGATCGCTGGCGGACGCGCTGCGCCAAGCTGATCGACGAGATCGGCGGCCAGGAAGGCGAGCTCTTCACCTGGGAAGACATCACCAAACCAAAAGCGACGCCTCCGCCGGCGACGCCCGCTCCCGCGACTCCAGTTCCTGCCGCCACGCCGCCGGAGCCAGCCTGAATCGGGTGAAGCTGGAGGGCATCGCGCCGTGGATGCCGCGCTGGCACCGATGAGACGGCGCCGCGGGTAGGGCCAGGTGTTCCACCCGCCGTGCCACGTATCCTACCCGGCGTCACGCACGGCGAGCCACCGCCGCTTCACCGTAGGCACCCGCTTCATCATCGGCGCCCGCTCGATGCTGAGCTGAAACCCACCACGGAAGCGACGGCGCGCT
>DASVRR010000239.1:0-22349 GCA_036388515.1 Chthoniobacteraceae bacterium
GAAGTGGTTTGTGGGAGGAAAACTGAACGTCTCGGAGAACTGTCTGGATCGCCACCTCGGTGGCCCGCGGCAGAACAAGGCCGCGATCATCTGGGAAGGTGAGCCGGGGGAAAAACGGGTGCTTACCTACCAGCAACTTCATCGGGAAGTTTGCAAGTTTGCCAACGTCCTGAAGCGCAACCAGCTGAAGAAAGGCGATCGCGTAATCATTTACCTCCCAATGATCCCGGAGGCGGCGATTGCAATGCTTGCTTGTGCGCGTTTGGGGCTGACGCACTCGGTGGTCTTTGGTGGATTCAGCGCGGAATCCATTCGGGATCGGATCGCCGACAGCGGCGCGGTTGCCGTGATCACCGCAGACGGAGGATATCGCCGTGGATCGATTGTTCCCTTGAAGCAGAACGTGGACGAGGCGTTGAAAGGTGCCGCCACGACGATCAAGCGGGTGATTGTGTTCCGCCGCGCTGGGAACGAGGTCCACATCGAGGAAGGTCGGGACGTCTGGTGGCACCGGGAGATGGAGTATGTGGATGCAAAATGCCCGCCGGTGCCGCTCGACAGCGAACACCCGCTTTTCATCCTCTACACCAGCGGTTCCACGGGCAAACCGAAGGGAATCCTCCACACCACCGGCGGCTACCTTTTAGGCGCCTACACCTCGTGCAAATACGTCTTCGATCTTCGGGAAGAAGACATCTACTGGTGCACAGCCGATATCGGCTGGGTCACCGGCCACAGCTATGTGGTTTACGGGCCGCTCGCGATGGGCGCCACCTCGTTCATGTATGAAGGCGCGCCAAACTCGCCGGACAATGGCCGCTTCTGGAAGATCGTCGAGGATTACGCGATCTCGATTCTCTACACCGCGCCGACGGCGATCCGCGCGTTTATCAAGTGGGGCGACGAGTGGCCGAAGAAGTATGATCTCGGCTCATTGCGGCTGCTCGGCACCGTCGGCGAGCCGATCAATCCGGAGGCGTGGATGTGGTATCACAGCGTGATTGGCGGAGGCCGCTGCCCGATCGTCGATACCTGGTGGCAAACCGAAACCGGCGGGCACATGATCACGCCTCTGCCCGGAGCAATCCCGACCAAACCCGGAACCGCGACGCTGCCGTTTTTCGGCGTGGACGCGGCGGTCGTGGATGACGACGGCAAAGAAGTCCCCGCGGGAGTTGGCGGCAAACTGGTCATTCGCCAGCCCTGGCCTTCGATGTTGCGGACGATTTGGGGCGACAAGGCTCGTTACAAGAAAACCTACTGGAGCGAAGTGCCGGGTTGCTACTTTGCCGGCGACGGAGCGATGCGGGACAAAGACGGCTACTTCTGGATCATGGGCCGGATCGACGATGTCCTGAATGTCGCCGGACATCGGCTTGGCACGGCGGAAGTCGAGAGCGCGCTGGTCTCGCATGAAGCGGTCGCGGAAGCGGCGGTGGTGGGACGTCCGGACGAACTCAAAGGCCAGGCGGTGGTTTGCTTTGTGACCTTGAAGCAGGGCTTGAAAGCTTCGCCCGAACTCGCAACCGCGCTGAAGAAACATGTGCGAACGGTGATCGGACCCGTCGCGACTCCGGATGATGTCCGCTTTGCCGAAGCACTCCCGAAGACGCGCTCGGGGAAGATCATGCGTCGGGTGCTGAAGCAAATCGCCGGCGGCCAGGCAGTGACGGGCGACACCACGACGCTGGAAGACTTCAGCATCCTGAGCAAACTGAGCACCGCGCCGGACGAATAGGTGGATTACTTCAAGCCAGGCCTGAGGGAGCTTTCCCGAAAGCTGGGCCGGCAACGTCACCGGCTCCGTGGCTGGTTGGCGCGGCGTGATCTGGCAAAGGCGGAAACCGATCTGGGTCTGCTCGGCTGGCAGCAGGCGGAGTTTGATGCCGAAACTCAGGCTCAAGTGGACCGGATTGCCGCTTACGAAAAGCAACAGTCGCAACTCACAAATCGCAGCGCTGATCTCGGCCGGGAACTGCACGGTTTGCGCGAGCGCCGGGATGCCGAGCGGAAGGTTTTCGAATCGCGCCGGCGAGAACTCGAGACGCGCCGGCTGGCGGTCCTGGCGGCACATCCCGGTATCGAAAAGCAGCTGACGGAGCTGCGCAAAGCCGAGCCGCGATTTGCCCGCCGCATGCCCGAGCTGGATCGCGAGCTCCGTGAGATCAATAAGCTGTGCAACGAACTTGTTCCGCAAGCCTCGCACACGCCCGCCGTCCGAAATGAGCTGCTGCATCTGCGCGAGCGTTCCGTGGCCATCCCGAATGAGAAATCCGATTTGCGGAATCAGCACCTCCGGATTGTCAGCCAGATCAGCGGACTTGAATCCCGGCTGGAGAAAGATCGCGCGGAGATCGACGCGATCGAAGCAGAAATCCAGGAGCTACAGGCGCTCTTCGACACGGCGGACGCGCATCTTTCGGCCGAGATCAAATCCCGGCAGCGGGACAAGGCGCGTCTGGAAAAGGAGATCAACGCGCTCGAAGGCGCGAAGGTAAATCCTTACCAGCAGATCGGTCGCGTGCTGGCGGATCACGAAATCGCGCCGATGAATCAGCCCGGCGCTCTGGACAAGGTGAAACGATTGCGGGCGCGTTTGCTGGAACTCGATCATCTGCTCGCGCTCTCGTTTGGCGCGAGCGCGCACGAAGATCGGCAGAACGTGCACCTCTCGTGGTTTCTGCTCGGAGTGATTGCGGTGGTTGCGCTGCTGATCATCCTCGCGACTCTGCCGCGCGCCTGACGCGGAGCCTTTGCTCCGCAGTGCGCCGGGAGAAAAGCGCGGTTTCTTCCGGACGGCTTACCGTCCGAGCTGCGCCAGCTTTTGCCAGAGCTCGCGTTCTTCCCCAGCGACGGCCTCGGGAAGTTCGACCGTCAGCTTGACGAAGAAATCGCCCCGCGTGTCCTTCGTTGCTGGAAGGCCACGGCCCTTGAGCCGGAACTTTCTTCCCGGCTGACTTCCCGCCGGAATCTTCAGGCGGATGGAACCGTCCGGCGTGGGAACTTCCACCTCGGTGCCGAGCACGGCGCGAGCGGCGGGAATCTCCAGGTCGTAAATCAAATCGGCTCCATCCGCCTGCCATTCCGGATGACGTTCCAGCCGCACCCGCAGGTAAAGGTCGCCGGCTTCCGGGCTGCCGGCGCCTTCGCCCTGTCCGGCGAGACGGATCTTTTGCCCCTCGCGAACGCCCTTCGGGATTCCGACTTCGAACGACTCCAGCTTGCTCGAGTCGCTGCGGCGGAAGCTGATCTTTTTCTTCGCGCCATGCAGCGCCTCTTCGATCGAGACGAGAAGATCCGCCTCCACATCGCCGCCGCGTTCCGGAGCTGTCGGAAAGCCGCCCATTCCACCGCCGCGGCGCCGACCGGTGCCTGCGCCGCTGAAAAACTGCTCGAAGAAATCGCTGAACCCGGTGCCGCCAAAACTTGCTCCGCCAAACGGATTGCCGCCGCCGTTCCCAGCTTCACCCCAACCTCGGGAAGCTTGCTGCGGACCGCGTTCCCAGTCGGCGCCGAGCGTGTCGTATTTCTGGCGCTTCTCCGGATCGCTCAGCACTTCGTAGGCTTCGTTGATCTCCTTGAACTTGCTCTCGGCGGTCTTTTTGTCCTTCGCGACATCGGGATGAAATTGACGCGCGAGCTTGCGGAAAGCTTTCCGGATGTCGTCATGCGACGCGGTTTTTGGCACGCCGAGAGTGGCGTAGTAATCCTTGTATTGGACGGGCATTGAGCGGGGACGATAACCAAACCGGCGGGCACTTTCCAGCACGCGCTCAGCTTCCGGCGGGACGCAGTCGCACTGACGGGTTCTCGGCAAACTTGCGGCGCTCGGACAGGAGGTTCATCCCGAATCTTCGGGAGCTTGTTCCCCATCGCGGAGCCATTTTTCTCTTTCACCGGGAAAGCTTTTTCCGAGACTCGGGACATGTGCCGATCTCCCCAGTTTTCCGCCATGTTGGCGGTTGTTTTCACCGCTGCGCTTTCGATTTCCGGCCTGGCTGCGGAGCCAGCGAGGACGAAATGGGATGAGATGAACCTCGGCCCGTTTCATACCGGATGCATTGCGGTGAACGGCCAGATTACCGCTAAAGGAATCGCCATCCAGGTCGGCACGGAAGAACAGCCCGCAACTCTGCTCTTCGATCCGGAAACACTCCGGATGAGCGCCGGCTGGACGGGCGGATTCATCAAGTTTCCTGGTTCGCGCGGCGGGCTCGAAGGTCAGATCGCGCCGATCGGTGAAGTGCGCTTCTCGAGCGGTTTTGCTCCCGGCTGGAGCACGAGCGAGATCAAAGAAGATCCGCGCCCGAAGCATCAGGGTCATCTGGAGCCCAGCGCCGGAGCGTATCGCGGACTTTACCTTCACGAAAACAAAGTCGTGCTGAGCTATTCCGTCGCCGGAACTCCGGTGCTGGAACTTCCCGGCTACGACCCTAAAGCGGGACTTTTCACCCGCACTTTTACGCTGGGGAAGACCACCGCTCCGCTGAATCTCCTCATCGCGGATCTTCCGGAAGCCACCGGTTCGGTGTCGCAGAATGTGGCGACGCTGGTCGCTGCTGATCGAGGTTTGGTCGCCGGAGTGATTGGAGCGGAGGAAGGCCGATTTACGCACGCTAATGGGCGTTTGGTTCTCCAGCTTCCGGCTCAGGAAACTGCTCGCACCTTCCAGATCGTGCTCTGGGCGGGAGCCAAAGCGGAGGCGGCGGAAAGTCTCAAGACGATGAGCAAAACGCCGCTCGCGGATCTCACCAGCCTGACCAAAGGCGGCCCCGCGCGTTGGGGCGAACCGCTGGTCACCGCCGGCCGCTTGGGGAAGGGAGACGGGCCTTACGTGGTGGATGAAATCACGCTTCCGGAAACAAATCGCTTCAAGTCCTGGCTGCGTCCCGGAGGCCACGATTTCCTCCCCAATGGCCAGGCCATCCTGGTGAATATGAGCGGCGACGTGTGGCAGGTCAGCGGGCTCGATGGTGAACTCAAGGAAGTCCAGTGGCGCCGCGTGGCGACCGGTTTGTTCCAGCCGCTCGGCTGCAAGATCGTTGGCGGTCAGACGTATGTGCTCGGCCGGGATCAGATCACACGATTGCACGATTTGAATGCCGACGGGGAAGCGGATTTTTACGAGAACTTCAACAGCGACTGCGTGGTCACGGAGAACTACCACGAATTTGCCCTCGATCTGCAGACCGATGCGGCGGGGAACTTCTACTACACGAAAGGCGCGCCGTGGCCGCCGACCGCCACGAGCAAATACCATGGAACGATGATTCGCGTCTCGGCAGACGGGCGAAAATCTGAGGTGATCGCCACCGGATTGCGGGCGCCAAACGGGATGGGCATCGGACCGAACGACTTGGTGAGTTGCAGCGATAATCAAGGTCATTGGATGCCAGCCAACCGGCTGAACGTGGTCAAGCCCGGCGGCTTTTATGGGATGGTCACGACTGCGCAGAAGCCGTTGCGGATGAAGTGGAGGAACGGCAACGAGTTTGAGGCCAACCCGAGCACGGCGGAATCGCGAGCGCAGTTCAAAACCGAATTTTGGGGCAACTCCGAAGCGCCGACTCCAGTTTCGGGCTACGATCTGCCGCTCGTCTGGCTGCCGCAAACGGTGGACAATTCTCCCGGCGGTCAGGTCTGGGTCACGGGCGGAAAATGGGGGCCGTGGGAAGGTCGGATGCTGCATCTGAGTTACGGCAAATGCCTGCTTTACGGCGTGGCGATGGAGACCGTGGACGGCACGGCTCAAGGCGCGGTGATCAAGTTTCCGTTTAAGTTTCCCAGCGGAATCATGCGCGGACGTTTTAGTCCGCAAGACGGCCAGCTTTACCTCAGCGGATTGAACGTCTGGCAAAGCGACGCGGCGAAATTTGGGTGCTTCACACGCGTGCGCTACACCGGCGCGCCGGTGACGATGCCGACCGATTTCAAGGTCACTCCGGAAGGAGTTGAGTTGAAGTTCAGCGGAGCGCTGGATGCAGAGAGCGCGACCGATCCGGAGAACTTCAACATCGAGCGCTGGAACTATCGGTGGACGGGAAACTACGGTTCGCCGGACTTCAAGGTAAGCAATCCGGAAGAACGAGGAAAAGATTCGGTGACGATCCAAGCGGCGACGCTTTCCGGGGATAAAACGACGCTTCTGCTGAAGCTCGCCAACATGGCGCCCTGCATGCAGATGAAGATCACCTTTAAGATCAAAGCGGCCGACGGAAGCGCCGTGGATCAAGAAATCCACAACACCATTCACCGCGTGCCGGGAGTCAAAGCAGCCGCGCTGTAAGCGCGCTGGCTAGCCGCCCAAGGTCAGCGACTGCGGAGCGCGGCGCGCTGGCTGCGGGGCAGGCTCTGCGGGGAGCAGTTCAATCTGCGCCACTCAATGTTTTCGTCGCCGGATCGTAGGCCAGCCAGCAGGATGAAAAGTAGGCGCGTGCCTTTGGGCCGCTTGCGACCGTCTGATGTTGCTGCACAAAGCGAATCTCTTCGAGACCCGCCCAGAGTTCCGCGCAAAACACCGAGAATAGTGCCATCAGACCGATCACGCGGGCCTTCGCTGACCAGCTGAAGCCAACCATTCCGGGCGAACCAAGCAAAAGAGCGGGCACCAACGCGAAGGCGAACTCGAAGAAAACGGACTGAATCTGGATTCCTGGATGCATGGTGCGGACCTGCGCGGCGTGGAGCGACGCCCAACCAAAGGCGGTAGCGAGTAGCACGACCCGGATAATGTTAAGAGCCGTCGATTTGAACTTCATGGTTTCTGCTCTACCCACGGTGAACGCGTCGGAACCGTTCGCTGCATTGCATGATTACCCGCTTCCGAGTTGATTGGGACAAGCTCAGGCCTCTCAGGAAGGTCTGCCGGCAGCTTGAGGTTCCAGACGAGGCCGACAGAGCGGAGGACGCAAAGCGCCCACCAGCCAGGGTCATGTTGCGAGGGACGTAAGCCGAGCTTGGCAGAACCGGGAAAAGCATGATGGTTGTTGTGCCACGACTCGCCCATCGTGAGCAGACCGATGTGAGGGACGTTGTGGCCTTGGATGGCGTGTCCGCTGACGTGCCAATCGCGTTGTCCGGCGTTGTGGGCGAAGTAACCGACGAGCCAATGACCGAGTAAGGAAACGGTGATGCGGACGGAAATGCCCCAAACAACAAAGGCCACGCCGCCGAGCGCGTAGAAAAGGATGGCCCACGGAAGCTGCTGAAGCATCCAAGTGTGCTCCATGAACTGGTAGATCCGGTTGGTGGCGACGCGCGGCTCAATCTGGAACTTGGGCGGGTGGTCGAGCCGGATGTCGCCGTGAATTTGCCAGAGGAAATCGCGCCAAAGCGGGTTCTGGTGGATGAAGTAGCGGTGGCAAGACTCGTGGCGCTGTGACCAATCGCGAATGTCGTGCATATAGAGGATGCGAAAGGGGCCGCCCATGCCGACCACAGTGCCGAGATGCACAAAGAGGTATTCGAGCCACCGGGGGCACTCAAAGCTGCGGTGAACAAGCAGGCGATGCAGCCCAATGGAATGACCGAGGCAAAGCGTCGTGACGGTGAAGACGAATGACAGCAAAACCGCGTCGTAGCGAAAGGTAACGTAGCCACCAATGACGGCAACGAGTGCGTGTGAGACGAACCAAAGGGACTTCACGGGTGCCCAAACGACGCGACCCTCGACCGGATTCGTGCGCTCGCTCTGGAGCAGCATTCGTGGGATTTCGTGAGCGTTCATTGCGTCACAGGCCAGGAATCGCCTAACGCTAAAGGTGAGCTACTGCGGAGCTGTTAGCTCGACCGCCCCAGTTAGGCGTTTCGGTCGATAGCAGTTTATCGGAAGGGGGTAGATAAAAACGTGAATGCCATAAAGCCGAACGGTAACAGGAGCACGCAAGACACGAATCGGAGCACCGTCGCGGACGGATCGCGCCAAGCACTAATCAAACTGAGAAGTGCTCGAAACCAAAGACCGGCGAGGACGAGTCCCAGCGCGAAATAGAGCCACGGAAGCCAAACCGGATCTGGAAGCTGAACTGCAAGTGCTGACTCCGATCGCGTGTGGGAGGGCGATCGATGCCTGATGCCACCGATAATGAAGAGCACGGTGGTCACTAGAAAAGAGGCTGCAAACGGGAACAGACAGCGATCAAAGGCTTGCTCGCCAGGAGTGCGTGCGAAAATGCGCTTTGACCGCCTGACGCTCTCGTTCATGGGACAAGCACCAGGAGGAATGCTTTGACAGCCGTTGATTTCATAGAGCGTGTGCGGAGTCGCCTAACGACCCAAGCTCAGCGACGTGCGGAGCGGTTCGCTGCAGCGTCCGGGTTAGGCGTTGGCGGTCATTTGATTGAGTTCCAAAGTTCTCTTTCGTGGTTGCGTGACTTCGCAGGTTGCCAGCGCAGGGCATCATAGCCCGCTGACCGAAGGATGCCGTCAAGCTGCCTGGCAAAATGACGGATGGAAGCCGGAAAGTTGTTGTTAAAGTAAGTCGCCTTCTGTCGCTGGCGCTGCCGAATCCACAGCACCCATTGTGTGCCGTCCGCGAGCGTCGTGTGATACTCCTTGGCTAGACGCGGCAGACCATGACGAGCCACGGCCTGAGCTACGGCTCGAAACTGCTCGGGAGAGAGACGTAGAGATGAGCGCTCCCATCTTCCGTCACGCCGCAAGCGATGCAAGGAAGTCTGGCCGTCCTGTGCAATCGCAACGGTATCGAGGCCGTGCCATCCACTACCGCGCCCGAAATCAAGCTTGAATGGTTGCGTGACATCGAAAGGCAACGCGCCAGCAGGTTCAGAGACCGTGCGCTCACCGGCGAAAGCGCACTGCACAAGAAGACCGAGAGAAACGACAAGGGCCAAGGTGCAAGGCCAACGAAGACGGGAACCTCTTGAATTTGATATGCTCATGGGGCTTTCGTTCCTCGGGACGCGCGTAGCAGCGCCTAACTGTTGTTTAGGCGAAAGACCTTCCCGAGGACGGATCCTCGTCGCGTTCCAGCTGCCGCGTGAGGGTGAAGGCTGGCCACAGGAAGAGCCATCCGCCGACACCGAACGAGCAGTCGATCAGGCCCCAGTAGAATGGGATTCCGCGCACTTCGCCGCAGATCAGCGCTAGCGGAATCACGGCTGCAGAAGCGATCAGACCGGCTTTGAGGGCCGCGATGTTCCGCACCGGGTCGCGCCAGGGGGCGATGAAGAAGAGCGCCATCACCAGATGCGCAAACGCCAGCCAATCGGTGCCGTAGCCGAGGAAAGGGTAGCTTTGGTAAGTCGTGGCCAAACCGCTGCGGACGTGCAGAATCCACCAGACCAAACCGCCAGCCGATGGCGCGGGACTGCCAGCGGGATGAAGCAGCGCCGCGAGGAAATTCAACTCGTGCAGCAACGGGAACGCAGTCAGCCCGCTGAGCACCAGCCCAGCGATGAAGAGCCCGAGCAACCAGCGGATCTTCCGCCGCAACTGCTCAGCTTCTCGGAACATCAATCGTCCGGCCGGCGACGGCGCCGGAGGGATTCGGCGCAGGCGTTCCAGGCGTCTCCGGCGGATTTTGGCGGACGAGCGGGGCGGGGAAGGGATGCGGCGTGACTTCCACGGTGGCTCCCACGCCGACCTGCTTGTAGAGCCGAATGATGTCGCGCGAGCGCATGCGGATGCAACCGTAGCTGCTCGGCGTGCCGATGGTCCGCTCTTCGGCGGTGCCATGGATGTAAATGGTGCGACCGTAGGCGCGGGAGTTTTGCCGTTCCCGGCCGCGCAGCCAGAGGATCCGGGAGACAATCGGATCGCGGCCCGGCGCATCCGGCCTCACGATTTCACCGGTCGGGCGGCGACTCTTAAACTTCATTCCGCTCGGCTGATTGCCGCCGATCTTCTGCGCGATCTCCATCTTCCCCAGCGGCGTGCGGTTGCTACCCGGCTGATCTCCCAGCCCGAATTTTGAAGTCGAGCAATCGTATTCCGCAATCTGCACGCCCTTCCGGAAGACGATCATCTTCTGGTTGGGAACGCTGACGCGGACAAGCGCGTCGCGGTCGCGCTGGGCGCAGGAGGCGAGAAAAGCAGTGAGAACAAGGAGCAGGAGACGGGACTTCACGCGCGGAGACATAAGCATCTCTGCCGCCGCTTGCAAATGGCTGTGCATCCGGAGTCCGGGACCGGGTGCGGCGCGTATCCGCTCGGTGGCTATTCATGTCTTCCGCCGCTCGCAGATTGTCGCTGCCTCACTGGAGCAGTGCTGGAGCTTCTTTTCCGATCCGCGAAACCTCAGCCGCATTACTCCGCCGGCTCTGGATTTCGAAGTGCTCAGCGAATTGCCGGCGACGATTCATCCCGGGCTGATGATCCGCTACCGGGTCCGTCCGCTGCTCGGAATCCCGCTCATCTGGTTGACCGAGATTACCCATGTGCGGGACGGATATTTCGTCGATGAGCAGCGCATCGGGCCGTACGCACTGTGGCATCACGAACATTTCTTTTCCGCACTGAACGCTGACACGACAGAGATCCGCGACTTGATCCACTACGCGCCACCGTTTGGACCGTTCGGCGAGCTTGTGCATCCCTGGCTGATTCTTCCGCAGCTGGAGAAAATCTTCGCTTTTCGCGAGCGCGCGGTCGCCGCGCTGTGGCCGGCGAATTAGAACGCGAACCCCGCAGTCGCGGTGATCGTGTGCGCGCTGATCTCCACTTCGCTTCTGGAATATTCGTCCGAGAGCAGCTCCGACCGCGTGACGCTTTGGGAGTTTGGCAGAGCCCATTGCCAGGCGGCGTCCAGGCTGAAGCGCCGGAGTCGATAGCCCACGCCCGCGCTCACCGTATGCTCCGCAATCGCCGCGGTCAGCGGCGTGAGCGTCTCGCTCGGGACTGGACTCCGAGTCCAGGCATAACCCGCGCGTGCGGTCCATTGCTCGTTGAGTGCGTATTCCACACCGAAACGCGCGACCCACTGATCCCGCCAGCGGAGCGGGATGCGATCGTCGAAGCGATCCTCGCCGAGGAGTTCCGCCAGCGTCTCGTTCTCCCCATTGCGGAAGCGCACTTCCAGCGAATCGAAAGCTTCGGACCAATCGGTCCAATCGACTTGCGCCGCGAGTGCGAGTCGATCCAGCGGCTCCCAGACGACCGCCACACTGGCTTGCTGGGGAAAACGATTGCGCACCTCGACGTCGTAATCTCCAGACGCGGGCGCATCCGGCGCGCCGAGGTCGGCAAGTTGGCGGCGGGCATCGGTGCGGGCGCGACCTTCCGCATCGACGCTGCTGGCAAAAGTATAGCTGGCGCCGATCCGGAAACTTTTTGCCGGCTTCCAGAGCACGCCCAATTGAGCGTCCAAACCGAGGCCGTCTGCTTCGAGATCCAGCAGCGTTTTTGCTCCCCGCAGAATCGGCTGGCTCTGCACCGTATAAGGTCCGGAGAGCCGGTTTTCATTGTAGAGCAAGCCGAGGCTCGCTCCGAAACTCAGCTCCGGCGTGATCTCCCACGCAACGCCCGCCGCCGTGCGGAGCAGGAGGATCTCGCTGCGATGCGTGCGCTCGCCGTAGCTGCTGGCTCCGCCGAGGCCGCCGGGCAAATCCTCGTAACGCCACTCCGCCCGGAGCGCCGCCTTCGATCGACTCCGAGCCCGAAGGCCAGCGGTCCCCACTTTGCTCCGACGGCTCCGCGGGGAATCACTCCCGACTCCTCCAGCGAACTCCTTCCGCCGGCCCGGTTGCGATATTCGCCCCGGAGAAATCCGGCGGCACCGGTGATCTCCAGAGTGGGTCCACGCAGGTTTGAAAGAGTCGCCGGATTGCTGGCGAGCGCGTCGAGCGGGCCGGCTGCGGTCGCCGTGTCATTGCCGCCGAGCGCGGCGCTGCGGGCAGTCGCGCCGCCGTGGTAGAGACCTTCCGCGCGGAGTCTTCCGGAGGAAAACGTGAGGAGCATCAGTCCGGCGGAGAGAACGGCGGAGTGGGGAAGAAACCGAAAACAACGCGGGGAGAAATAGTGCAGCGACACGAGCCGAGTCATAGCAGTCCACGCACCAAAGCTCGGATCCACCTCCTTCCGCCGAGCGACTTCCCATCTTTATCCCGGCTGAGAATGGCTTCTGCTTATTCATCCAAGCGTGTCCGGCCTTCGTTTATCCTTTCCATGAGTGGACATTCCGCGCTTGCGACCGATCAACTCCGGCGAGTCCTGGAAGAACTCGCGTCCGAACGCGCGGCCAAGTGGAAACTGCAGACGGAACTGGTGGCAGCTCGGGAACAATTTTCCCAGCTGCAGCGGCGGGAGAATTATTTCCGGAATCTTACGGAGTACGCGCTGGACCTGATCACGATCCTGGATGCGGATGGAACGATTCGCTTCGAGAGTCGCTCGATCACAACGGAACTCGGCTACGCGCCGGAAGATTACATCGGGAAGAACGCCTTCGACTTTCTCCATCCGGAAGATTCGCCACGGGTGATGCAGGCCTTTGTCTCCGCGATGCAGACTCAAGGCAGCACGCCGGTTCTGAGTTTTCGGTTCCGCCACAAGGACGGGAGCTATCGGATTCTGGAAGGCCGCGGGAACAATTTGCTGAACGATCCGGCGGTCCGCGGGATCGTCTTCAACTCACGCGACATCACGGAACGGCGCCGCCTCGAGGAGCAATTCCAGCAAAGCCAAAAGGTGCAGGCGATCGGACAGCTGACCGGCGGAGTGGCTCACGACTTCAACAATATCCTCACCGCGATTATCGGCTTCAGTGATCTCACGCTGGATTTGCTGGAAGAAGACACGCAACCGCACAGCAACTTGCAGGAAATCCGCCGGGCCGCCGACCGCGCGGCTGCGTTGACGCGCCAGCTCCTCGCTTTTAGCCGGAAACAGATCCTGCAGCCGAGCGTCGCGAATCTCGGTTCGATCATCGCCGACATGGACAAAATGCTGCGGCGAGTGCTCGGCGGGAACATCGATTTTCTCACCCTCACCAGCGAAGACGTCGGCAACGTCGAGGTGGACCTCAGCCAGATGCAGCAAGTTTTGCTAAACCTGGCGGTCAACGCGCGGGACGCCATGGCGGAAAGCGGCAAGCTCACGATTGAGACCGCGAACGTGACGATCGATGAACGGCATTCCGAGCTGTACGAAGTCGCGCCCGGCGATTACGTCCTGCTGGCGATTTCCGACACGGGTTGCGGGATGCCGCCGGAAGTAAAGGCGCGGATCTTCGAGCCGTTTTTTACCACGAAAGACGCTGGTCAGGGCACCGGGCTCGGGCTGGCCACCTGCCACGGCATCGTCAAGCAAAGCGGCGGACACATCGCCGTTTACAGTGAGGTGGGGAAGGGGACGACGTTCCGGGTTTATCTTCCGCGCGTGGATGCGCCGGTGTTTGTTCCGGAAGAACCGGTGGCGATCCGCAGCGCTCCGTCCGGCACCGAGACGGTGCTGCTCGTGGAAGACGAGCCGATGCTCCGCGAGCTGGGGCAGATGGTGCTGGAAGATCTCGGTTACCGCGTGCTCGCTGCGGAAAATGGCTGCGAAGCGCTCCGGCTCCTGGCGCAAAACGAGCCGGTGGTGATCCATCTTTTGCTCACCGATGTGGTCATGCCGGTCATGGGCGGGAAGGAGCTGGCGGCGAAATTGCGGCCGATTTCTCCCCAGACGAAAATCATCTTCTGCAGCGGCTACACCGAGGACGCCATCTTTCACTCCGGTGGATTGGAAGCCGGCGTTTACTTCCTGCAAAAGCCTTACTCCGTGGCCGCCGTCGCGCAGAAAGTCCGCGACGTGCTCAACGCCGCGTAGGTTTGCGTTGCCTTTGCCCGGGGGTGAAGGCATGGAGCCGCATGCCGTTCCACCATTTCATCCGCGACCCGGAAGGCTGGAGCACGCTCGAGACCGAAGTGCTCTACGCCAACGCGCATCTCGAGGTGCACCGCGCCACGGTCACTTCGCCGACGCGCGGCGAGCCGTTTCCCTGGACGGTGGCGCATCGCAAAGGCGCGGTGGTCGTGGCGCCGATGACCGCGGATGGGGAGTTCTTGCTGGTGCGACAGGAGCGCGTGGCGATCCGCGCGACGATCTGGGAATTTCCCGCCGGACAAATCGATGATCAGGAAGAACCCGAAGCGATTCACGCCACCGCGGCGCGCGAGCTTCAGGAGGAAAGCGGCTACGAACTCGCTCCGGGCGGCCAATGGATTTCGCTGGGGCTTTTCTTCCCCAGCGCTGGTTTTACCGACGAACACAGCCACCTTTTGCTCGCCTCTCCGGTCCAGCCCAGCGCGCTCGGCGCGGCGCACGATCACGGCGAAGCGATCACCGAATGCCGCGCGTTTTCTCCGGAAGCCCTGCGTCGCATGATCGCCACCGGCGAGATCTGCGACGCCAATACGCTGGCCGCGTTTGCGCGCCTCGCGGCCATGGATTTGTTCCGCAACTGAGTCGGGCCAATGCCGCGTCCTTTATCCTCTCCTCACACTCCTTCATGAACTGGCTGCAAAAACTCTTCCGCATTCGCGAACGCTCCGACGGCGATGTCGTGAAACCGTTCCTCGACCACCTGGAAGATCTTCGCTGGACGTTGATCAAAATGGTCGTCGTCCTGCTGGCCGCGATGATCTTCGCGTTCACCTTCCACCGCGATTTGGTGGAGCTTCTGGAGAAGCCGCTGCACGCCCTCGGACCGAACGCTTCCAAGACGCTGATGGTCACCGGCGTCACGGATCCTTTCATGATTTCGCTTTCGCTGTCGTTCTACGGCGGCATCGTTTTGTCGCTTCCGTTTCAGCTCTATTTCCTCGCGAGTTTCGTCCTCCCGGCACTCACGCGGCAGGAGAAAAAATACCTCATTCCCGGCATCGCCGGCGGCTTCGTCCTCTTCGGAATCGGCGTGGTCGCCTGCTTCCATTACATCCTGCCGCAGACCCTGCGCTTCTTCTGGGATTACGGCGCGGGGAATTTCAACATGATGTGGCAGGCGCGCGAATACTTCTCGTTCGTGACTCAGCTCTGCATTGCCTTCGGTTTGCTCAGCGAATTGCCGGTCGTGATGCTGGTGCTGGCGCTGTTCGGCTTCGTTTCCTTCAAGTTGCTCAACAACACGCGCGCCTACGCGATCGTGATCATCATGATGCTCGCGGCGTTCGTTGCGCCGACGCCTGATCCGCTGACCTTCCTCAGCATGGCCGCGCCGGTGATCATCCTCTACGAGATCTGTATCTGGCTGATCTGGCTCCTCGAACGCCGCCGCAGCCGAATCGCCGCCGCACAGACGGAGCTCTGATCCCGCTTGGGGAAGAATCCGCAGCTTGCGCAGGTCGGCGCAGATTTCCGAGTCTTCCGGAGTTTGCCGGAACATAGGCTTCCAGCCTGTGCGGCCAGCAGCCATCCTGGCTGCTGAGGATAACGGCCGCCGGCTGAGTCACGTTCCTTGAGCCTGAACCTCCGCTCGCCGCGCACTCGAAGTCGTTCGGTGATCCGCAGCGAAACCAATCTGCGGAAATCTGCGTAATCTGCGGACCCAACCACGACGGTCCCCGCGTTTTTCTCCCAGCTTCTAAGAACTCGCCCGAGCCGTCCGTCTGCCTGCATAGAAGCCTATGCCTTTGCCAGACGCGCCGCCCGATCTCCCCGCTCTGCTGGACCGTTACGAGCGGCCGTTGATCCGCTATGCGCAAAGCATCGTCGGAGATCTGGAGTCCGCTCGCGATGTGGTGCAGGACGTCTTTATCAAACTCGCCCGCGGACCTGATCCGCAGACTCCGGAACCTCCCGCCGTCAGCAACCCCGATTCGGCGGAACCTTCCAGCAACTCCGCGCCCAGCGCTGCCCAGTCGCCGAACACGGGGAACTCTCTGGAAGCCTGGCTCTTCACCGTGACTCGCAACCGCGCCCTCGATCATTACCGAAAACACCGCCGCATCGTCCCCATGCTTGTTCCCGACAATCGCCCGTGCAGCGCGCCTTCCCCGGCCGCGACTCTTGAGAGCCGCGACAGCGAGCGCTCGCTCTTTCTCCTGCTCGACGCGCTGACCCCAAATCAGCGCGAAGTCATCCGCCTGAAATTCCAAAACGACCTCTCCTACCGCGAGATCGCCGAAGTCACGCAACTCACTGTGACCAACGTCGGCTTCCTCCTTCACACCGGCCTGAAGAAACTGCGCGCCCTCCTTGCGGAGAGCCCGCAGGACGACTTCGGCCTTTCCCTCCGCAACTCCGTCCTATGAATCCCGACGATCCAAAACTCACCGCTTACGCCCTCGACGAACTCGACCCAACCGAGCGCGCTGAAATCGAATCTTTGCTCCGCGACGATCCTGCGCTGGCGGCAGAACTCGAAGCCACCGCCATGCTTGCCGCGCAGCTCCGCCGCGAGCTGAAAGCCGAGCCCACCGCGCCGTTGACCAATGATCAACGCGCCGAAGTGCTCGCCGCTTCTTCCGGTGGAGCCCGCGACCCGCGTGCCGCTGCGAGCGACTCGCCCGGAGCATCCGTGAGCGCGCCGCTTCAAACCAGCGAACCCGCGCGTTCAGCCCGCCTTGCAAACGAAACTCCCGCCCGCAGCTGGAGCCGACCGTTTGCCCTCGCCGCCAGCATCGCCGTGCTCGCGACCGTGACTTATCTCGCGGTGCAATCCACTCACGCGCCGCAAGCTCCGCGCTCATTGGCGGATCTGGGCGAGGCCGACGAGAAAGCCCCGGCGCAACCGAGTTCTGCCGCTCGACAAAGCAGCAGCGCGCCTCTTCCGGATGAAGCGGCAAAAGATCTCGCACTGCCGACCCCAACCGAAGGGATTGCCACGGCTGCCAAATCAAATCCGGTCACGGTCGCTGTGTTGCCGCCGCTCAACAAAGCTCTGAGCGCTGCTGCACCGGAAGGAAACTCTGAGGTTGCGGAGCGGCTTCTAGCCCAGGCGAAAACTCCTGATGACTCAGGCAGGCCTGATCTCGCCTTCCTGCACGCGGAGCCGACCCTCGCATTGAACAGGAACAACGTCGCCGCCGGCGAGATGCAGATGAAGATCGGCGGCGCAATCGACCAGGCGGCGGCTGCTGGCCGCCGCGAAATGCAAAGCCAGCCGCCTGCTAAAGCCGATCAGCTCGCAGGCGCGCCAGAGACCGCTATCCCGAAGAGCGGCGCACGTTCGCTTGCCGGAACTTCGGATGATCTTGGGCGCGACAAACTCGCGCTCGCGATGCCCAGCGAAGCTCCAACGAGTCCCGCTGCAAGGGCGGCCGAGTCAAAGCAGTCTTCCGCAAGCGATGCGGCAGCGCCTTCGTCCGGTGAGTTGTTTGGGAGCAACTTCGCTGGAGTGCCAGCGTCCAGCCAGCCTGCTTCGCCTGTTCCCCAGACGGCTGACGGTCCGGTTCCCGGGCGGGCGAAGGGGATTGCCGATGGCTTGTCGAGAAGCCGGATGGTGGCCGGGCGAACCGCGGGCGGAGCAAAGCTGGAATATTATCTGGCGGATGAGGAAGTCGATGCACGTCGGGATCGAAGGTGGGCTGAGGGAGAGTTGCGAAAGAGTGGCGCAGGCAACACCGAGGCCTACGATGCGATCACTGACAATGTGTTCCTCGCCGTCCGGGAGAACCCGCTTTCAACCTTCTCGATCGATGTGGACACGGCGAGCTACTCCAACGTGCGCCGCTTCCTCAACCAACAGAAACTTCCGCCGAAAGGCGCGGTGCGGATCGAGGAAATGATCAACTACTTCGACTACGATTATCCGCAGCCGGAAGGAGACGCGCCTTTCTCCGCGACCATGGAAGTGGCGGCGTGTCCCTGGAAGCCGGAGCATCGGCTGGTGCGCGTGGGGCTCAAAGGACGGGAGATCGCCCGCGACCGACGCCCGGCGAGCAACCTCGTGTTCCTGATCGATGTGTCCGGTTCCATGCAGCCGGAAAACAAACTCCCGCTGCTCAAGAAATCGCTGCGGATGCTGGTCGATCAGCTTTCTCCGGAAGACACCGTTTCCATCGCGGTCTATGCCGGTGCGAGCGGCTGCGTGTTGGAGCCGACGAATAAGAAATCCGAGATCCGTGCGGCGCTGGACAAGCTGGAGAGCGGCGGTTCCACGAACGGCGCCAGCGGGATCAAACTGGCCTACGACCTCGCGGCAAAAAGCTTCATCAAGGGCGGCGCGAACCGCGTAATCCTGGCGACCGACGGCGACTTCAATGTCGGCGTGACCAACCAAAGCGATCTCGTGGAGTTGATCGAAAAGAAGGCGAAGACCGGCGTCTTCCTCACCGTGCTCGGCTTCGGCATGGATAATCTGAAGGATTCGACGCTCGAAAAACTCGCGGACAAAGGCAACGGGAACTACGCCTACATCGACACGCTGCTTGAAGGGAAAAAGGTGCTCGTCGATCAGATGAGCGGCACGCTGGTGACGATCGCGAAGGACGTGAAGATCCAGGTGGAGTTCAATCCCAGCCAGGCCGCGGCCTACCGGCTGATCGGCTACGAGAATCGCATGTTGAGAAAGG
This sequence comes from Chthoniobacteraceae bacterium, assembly GCA_036388515.1. Lineage (GTDB taxonomy): Bacteria > Verrucomicrobiota > Verrucomicrobiia > Chthoniobacterales > Chthoniobacteraceae > Chthoniobacter. The sequence goes on from DASVRR010000239.1 coordinate 18,453, forward strand.
AGGATTTCAACGATGACACCAAGGACGCCGGCGAGATTGGCGCTGGGCACACCGTCACCGCGCTGTATGAAGTCGTGCCCGCGGGCAAAGAGGTGCCCGGAGTTCCTGGCGTCGATGAGTTGAAGTATCAGCGTCTGGCGAAAAGCAGCGCGGAGTCTCCGGCAATTGTCGACGCGGCAAAGACGGAAGGACAATCCGCGATCGCTGCGCCTGCTCAGCCCGCAGAGAAGACGAAGGCTTCCTCCGAGCTGCTGACCGTAAAGCTCCGCTACAAGGCGCCGGATAGCGACACGAGCAAGCTGCTGGAATTCCCGCTGACGGACGAGGGCAAGAGCTACGAGCGCAGCTCCAAGGACTTCCGGTTTGCTTCCGCAGTGGCGAGCTTCGGGATGTTGCTCCGCGATTCGCCGCACAAAGGCAGCGCCAACTGGAGCTCGACGCTGGAGCTTGCCGCCGAAGGCAAAGGCGAAGATCGCCACGGCTATCGCGCCGAGTTTGTGGGACTGGTCGAGCGCGCGAAGGCGGCGAGCCGCTAGGCCGTGTGGTGCTAGCGAGGATGCGTGGGGAGCACAGGCCGCTGGCCTGTCGCCTCGGGCGGCTCGCCCGAGGCACCGCGCGTCTTGCGGCGTCGTTTCCGGAAAGCGCCCGCCCGGTCTGCGGTGTCGCCGGCGACGACAGGCCGGCGGCCTGTGCTCCCCAAGGGTTTCGCGCTTTGTTCCCGAGTGCTCCCGCGAGACGACGATTGCTGCTCTCCAGCGGAGCGGATATCACAGGTGGCGCATGACCATCACCGACCACGAGCACGTGGATCTCGAGACACCCACCGGACCGATGCGGACCTACATTTCTCGTCCGGCTGCTCCGGGAAGGTATCCGGGCATTCTGCTCTACTCCGAGATCTTCCAGGTGACCGGACCGATCCGGCGGACGGCGGCGCTGCTCGCGGGGAATGGTTTCATTGTCGCCACTCCGGAGATCTACCATGAGTACGAAGCCGCGGGCACCGCGCTGGCCTACGACACCGCCGGTGCGGACCGTGGAAACGCACTGAAGACCACAAAAGCGGTTCAGGCCTACGACGACGATGCGCGGGCCGCGCTGAAGTATCTCGCCGCGCATCCCGCGAGCACGGGGAAGCTTGGCGCGATGGGCATCTGCCTCGGCGGACACCTGGCCTTCCGTGCCGCGATGAACCCCGAGGTGCTCGCGACGACCTGTTTTTACGCCACCGATATTCACAAGCGCGGACTGGGCGCCGGGATGAATGACAACAGCCTCGATCGCATGGCTGAAATCCAGGGTGAGCTGCTGATGATCTGGGGCCGACAGGATCCGCACGTTCCGCTGGAGGGCCGGGTGAAGATTCACGCGGCTCTGGAAGCGGCGGGCGTATTCTTCCAGTGGCACGAATTCAACGGAGCGCATGCTTTCATTCGCGATGAAGGTCCGCGCTACAATCCGGTGCTCGCGCAGCAATCTTATGCGCTCGCGATCGAGATGTACAAGCGCCGCTTGGGAGAAGGCGACGTCTTCGCTCCGAAGGCCAGCGCCGGAGCGGGGGAGACAAAACATTAGCGGGCGCTGGGTCGAAACTCCTCCCATGCTTCATCCGTTCCGCGCTCTGCTCAGCTTCGCTCTTTTGCTGATTGCCTGGAGTGCCGGCGCCAGCTCCCTGGCCGTCGATCTTCCGGCTCAGATCGTCTTCGGCTCCTGCGCTCGTCAGGATCGTCCGCAGCCCATCTGGGATGCGATCATTGCGAAGAAGCCCGACCTGTTCCTTCTCACCGGCGACAACATTTACGGCGACACCAGCGACATCGCGGTCCTGCGGGGAAAGTATCAAATGCTCGGTGCGCAGCCTGGCTATCAAAAGTTGCTCGCGACGTGTCCGCTGCTCGCCACTTGGGATGATCACGACTACGGGATCAACGATGGCGGTGCGGACTTCCCGATGAAGCGGGAGTCGCAGGCGGCGTTTCTCGATTTCTTCCGCGTGCCGGCGGATTCGCCGAGGCGACGGCAGGAGGGCGTCTATCACTCCGCAGCCTTCCAGCAAGGCGGCCGGCAGCTCCAGGTCATCCTGCTCGATACGCGCTACTTCCGCAGCCCGCTGGTGATGGCGGATGCGGAGGATCGCAGCCGCCAAACCTATCTACCCAACACGGATTCAGGTGCGACCATTCTCGGCGAAGCCCAATGGAAGTGGCTGGAAGAACAACTCCAGCAGCCGGCGGATTTGCGCCTCCTAGTCTCGAGCATCCAGGTCCTTCCCGAGCAGCATCGCTTTGAGAAATGGGCGAACTTTCCCCACGAGAGAGCGCGTCTTCTGAGCCTCATCCGTGCGACGAAGGCAGGCGGAGTCGTGCTGATCAGTGGCGACCGGCATACCGCGGAGATCTCGCGGCTGGACACCGGCGCCGAGCAAGGTGTCGGCTACTCACTTTACGAAATCACCGCGAGCGGACTGACGCATGCGGGCGGCGGCGGTCCGGACGAACCCAACCAGCATCGCGTGCCGGGCAGTAGTTTCACGAAGATCAATTTCGGCGGAATTGCGGTGGACTGGGAGGCCGCGAATCCGACCATCCGTTTGCAGATTTTCGACATCACGGGAACGCCGGTGCATGAGCAGAAAGTCCCGCTGGAAAAGTTGCGTGCGCCTTAGTGGGAAGTCTTCCCAGTGCAACTTGTGGCCGGCGGCTACGCGCCCGATCGGAGGCGCTCGATCGTCCACCAGATGCCGAGAAGGGCGATGGCGGCGGAGCAGGGGATCACGATCCAGCGTCGGTAGGCGGAGGGATTGCGGATCCAGGCCGTGGCCAGGAAGGCGAGTGCCAGGACGGCGATCTGCCCGGCTTCCACGCCGAGATTGAACCCCACCAAACCGACCGCGAGGGTGCCCGGCGGCAAAGCGTATCCGCTGAGAGCTCCGGCAAAACCGAGCCCGTGGATCAGCCCGAAGACGAAAACCACAAGCAAGCGCCACGTGGAATAGCGGGGTCGCACGATATTCTCGATCGCGACGGCGGCGATGCTCGCGGCGATGATTGGCTCCACAAGATTTGCGGAAACTTTCACCCAACCGACTGCCGCGAGGGCGAGCGTGACGGAGTGGGCGAGGGTGAAAGTGGAAACCTGCAGGAGGAGCGGCCGCCACTCGCGGCTGAGCAGAAAGAGGCCGAGCACGAAGAGGATGTGATCAAGGCCTTGTGGCAGCACATGCACGAAGCCGCGCCGGACATAAGACAACCCGGTGCTCCAGGCGTCACCAGTCGAGCCGTGTGCCGGGATGCTCCCGGCGGCCGCATCCGTCGGCCGCGCGCCGGTCAGCGCGGTGAGATCGAGAGTGAAGCTGCTCTCCTTGGGGAAAAGCACGGCGAGCCGCGGATGCGCCTGGCCATCGATGCTGTTCTGGAAGACGACGGAGAATTGGGCTTCAGGCGTGGCGCTGATTCGCCAGCCGGTGAGTCCGGAAGGAACGGTGGTCTTCCAGGTGCCGGTGAGCACGACGATGTCTTCCTCGCCGAGGAGCGGCGCGCGGTTTTTCCCGGTGAACTCGAACGCGAATTCCGGCTGGATCTGCCCGAGAGGTTCGAAAAAGAACTGCACCGAGCGCCTGACCAGCTCCCGCGCTTTCTCCTGCAGCGCAGCTTTTTCCTCCGCGGGCTTTGGCTTCCAGGCCCAATGGAGAAGCGACGCCGCGTCTTCGGGGTTGGCGTCAAAACAGCGCGGATCGACTTCCACGGTGATGGTGCTCGCTCCGCCGGTTTCAAAGAAGCTCCGCACTGGGATGTCCGGAATCGGATGCGCGAGGGCCGTTCCGCCGAGGAAGAACGAGAGAAGGGCGGCAGGGAGGAAGAAGCCGCGGCAGAGGCGAAAACGGGTCATGAGTAGGGA
>DASVRR010000240.1:0-1687 GCA_036388515.1 Chthoniobacteraceae bacterium
CCGCGGCCCAGGACTAAGGCGACTCGGACGACTTCCAAAAAGGGATCCACTGCGCTCCCTGCCGACGGTGCAGCTGCGCTGGCGCTGCCCACGGCTTCCGAGCCGACAGCCGCCGCTGAGTCGCCGGGACGATTGGAGGCACGGGTTTATTCGGTCAGCGAAGTAACCCGATCGGTACGGGATGCCCTGGAGAATTCCGTCGGGGTGGTCTGGGTGGAGGGCGAGATCAGCAACCTGCGCAAGCAAGCCAGTGGTCACCAGTATTTCACGCTTAAGGATGCGCAGAGCCAGCTCTCGTGTGTGCTCTTTGCCCGGGGCGGAGCCTGGCGCAAATCGGTCCCGCTTTCCGATGGAATGTGTGTCCAGGTGCGCGGATCGATGACCGTTTACGAGGCGCGCGGCCAGTATCAGCTCAACGTGCAAATGGTACAGGCCGCTGGAGCCGGTCTTCTGCAGGCCCGCTTTGAGACGCTCAAACGGCGGCTCGATGAGGAGGGGCTTTTTTCCCAAGACCGAAAGCAACCTTTGCCCAAGGTCCCCACCTCGATTGCAATTGTCACTTCCCCGACGGGGGCCGCGCTGCGCGATATGCTCAATATCCTGGATCGGCGTGCGCCGTGGTTGAGGGTGCTGATCAGCCCGGTGCGGGTTCAGGGCGAAGGGGCGGGAGCGGAACTCGCCGCGGCGGTGACCGAACTCAATGCCGCGCCCGAAAACGGGTTGCCGCAGGTCGACGTGATCGTGGTGACGCGCGGCGGCGGGAGCATCGAGGATTTGTGGGAGTTCAACGACGAAACCCTCGCCCGGGCGATCGCCGCTTCCCGCATCCCGGTGGTCTCCGCGGTTGGTCACGAGATTGACTTCACGATTGCCGATTTTGTGGCCGATCTGCGGGCGCCGACTCCCAGTGCGGCGGCGGAATTGGTGGCGCCGGATACCGCGGAACTGTTGCGGCGGCTCGAGCAGGCCGACTTGCAAATGCGGCGTTGCGCGCTGGCCCGGTTGCAGAAGGAGAAAGGGCGGCTGACCTTTTTGGAACGCAGCGCCCTGTTTGCGGAACCGCGACGGCGCCTCAACGAGGAAGCGCAACGGATCGATTTTGCGGCCGAGAACCTTTTGCGGGCGGCGCGGGATCGGCTCACCCAGCTGCGCCGGGAGCTCAGCGAAATGTCCGCGGTGGTGCGGCAACACCGTCCCGATCATCTGCTGGCGATCCGGCGTCAGCAACTCGAAGCCCTCTCCCAGCGGCTGGCGATCTGCGCAAAACAACGCCTCTCGGAGCGCCGGCAGGAACTTCAGCGGGTGAGTGACATGCTCCGGTTGCTGGCGCCACAGACGGTGCTCGACCGAGGCTTCAGCATTACCACCCTGACGGATGGCCGGGTGGTGAGTTCAGTCAACGATCTGAAGCCCGGAACGAAAGTCCTGACCCGTCTTGGCGACGGGATTGCCCGTTCAGAGGTGGACCAAATTCTCTGAGTCATTCCCGGCAGAAAAGTTCACATCGCCTGAAGGGGAGGCGGACAAAATGAAAAAAGGCGCGCCGCTTTCGCGACGCGCCTTTTTTGGGAACCGAAAAACTTAGCCGGCGGGATTAAGCACTGAGACCGAAGCGCCAAACCACGCAGGTTGATCCCCAGGTCCAGCGACAAAAGCGTTCTTGTCGTCTTCCTCGCTGCGTTTCACG
>DASVRR010000241.1:0-17896 GCA_036388515.1 Chthoniobacteraceae bacterium
GATGCCCGCTGGTGAGATACATGTTCTCCCGCGCGATATGCGGGGTGCGGACGCGATCGTAGCCGGCGGCGAACTCCGTCTCCTTCGCGAGCTTTTCCAGCTCCTCGATCAGGACCGTTCCGCGCGGCAACCAGAGCGGAAGACCCGGGCCGACATCATCGTCAAAGCAAAACAACTCCAGCTCGCGCCCGAGCTTCCGATGATCCCGCTTCTTCGCCTCCTCCAGCATCGTGAAGTAAGCCTCCATCTCCGTCTTGTTCTTGAACGCCGTGCCGTAGATGCGCTGGAGCTGCGGATTCTTTTCGTCGCCTTTGTAGTAAGCACTCGCCACGTGCGTGAGCTTGAAGGCGCCGATGTTCCCCGTGCGCATCACGTGCGGACCGGCGCAGAGATCCGTGAAGTCGCCGTTGCGATAGAGCGTGATGGCTTCCCCATCCGGAATGTTCCGGATGATATCCAGCTTGAACTTGCTCGGCTGCCCGCGGATTCCGAGCGCCGCGAGCTTCCCCGTCTCGGCGAGCGCCAAAGCTTCATCCCGAGTGACTTCCACCCGCTCGAAAACGTGGTTGGCCTTGGTTTCCTTCTTCATCTCGGCCTCGATCCGCTCGAAGTCTTCCGGAGAAATCCGGTGGGGAAGCTCGAGGTCGTAGTAAAAGCCGTTCTCCACCGGAGGGCCGGCGGCCAACTGCGCTTCCGGCCAGATCCGCAGGATCGCAGTCGCCAGCACATGCGCCGCGCTGTGCCGCAGCCGTTCCAGATCCGTCATCTGCGCGCGTTGTTCGAGAGTCTTGCGTTCTTCAGCCATAAGAGAAAGTCGGCCAAAGTATGTTCCGGCCGAAGCTCCCGCAAGCCTCCCGGCATCAGCCGCCGCGGTCCGCGGGGCTTCCTTTTCCCGGAAACGAGCAACTTAGCCGATGTTCCCTTTTCTCATTTCTTCCGCAAGATGAGTGCAGGAGCGCATCGCCAGCGCCATGATCGTGAGCGTCGGATTTTTATCCGCATTGCTGGCAAACGGGCCGCCGTCCGTGACCAAAAGATTCGGCACTTCCCAAGCCTGGCTCCACTGATTGAGCACCGACTTCGCCGGATCGTCGCCCATGCAAGTCGTGCCGACTTCGTGAATGATCGTGCCGCCCGCCATCACGGCCTTTTCCGGATCCAGCTCCGGTTTGCTCAAAGGCGTCCCGCCCATCGTCTCGATGATCTGAGCGAAAGTTTGCTGCATGTGCACCGCCTGCTTTTTCTCGTGCTCGCTCCACTGCCAGTGGAAGCGCAGCACCGGAATCCCCCAGCGATCTTTCCGCTCCGGATCCAACTCACAAAAGCTTTGCTCGTTGGGGATCATTTCCCCTCGTCCGCTGAAGCCGATGATGCTGCCGAAATAGCGCCGCGCCTCGTCCTTAAACTTCTTCCCGTAGCTCGTCCCGCTCGGGTTCTGGATCGTCATCCCGGGCATTCGTCTTCCGCCGCCAAACTCAATGTGGTAACCGCGCGCAAACCCGAGCTTCCCCGCGAGCTGATCCTGATATTTCCACCACGGCATGTACATGTGCATCGCGCTGGTGCCGTCTTCATTGTGCGGCGGACAGTTTTCCAGTGCGGGAATTTGCCCGCTCAGATTGCTCCCCACGGTGTCCATCAAGTAGCGCCCGACTTTGCCGCTGCTATTCGCAAGGCCGTTCGGGAAGAGCGCGGATTTGCTGTTCAGCAAAATGCGCGCGCTTTCACAGCCGCCGGCTGCGAGCACGACGACGCGTGCGGTGGCGCGAGCTTCCTTCCCCGTTTCCTTGTCGATGTAGAGCACGCCCGTGGCCTTGCCGTCCTTCCCCAGCGTGACTTCCCGCACCATCGCGTCGGTGATGATGTCGAGATTCCCGCTTTCCACCGCCGGCGGAAGAAGCACCGTGGTGGACTGAAAGTTCGCCTTGATGGAGCAGCCGCGGATGCAATCCGTGGCGTAGAAACATGCCGCGCGACCATTCAACGGCCGGGTGAGAATCGCCAGATGGGACGGGATCACCGGAATGCCGAGCGAAGCGCAATGTTTCCTGGTGAGCAGCTCGTATCCGCGCGGACGCGGCGCCGGCTGGAGTGATCCCCGGAGTGAATCCGGCGTGTTCTCCAGACCTTCGTTGGAGCCGAAGACGCCGATCAAAGCTTCGGTCCGATCGTACCACGGCTCGATGTCCTGATATTCAAAAGGCCAGTCGAGGCCGAGGCCGTCGCGGGTTTTCGGTTTGAAATCGTACGGACCCATGCGCAACGAAATGCGTCCCCAATGATTCGTCCTTCCGCCGAGCATTCGCGGACGCCACCACATGAAGTTCTGGTCCGTCTTTCGCGCCTGCCAGTCGTTCGCTTCCGCCCAGACGCCTTCTTTTTTCACCACATAAGGCTCCCCGGGAACAGTCCAGCCGCCGCCGACCGTGGCATCGAAGTAGCCAAACGGTTTGTCCGGCGTGCTCACTCCGCGCAAAGGCGCGTCCGTCCCGTTCTGGAACATCGGCGTCTCGGTGATCGGATCGTAGTTCCGCCCGGCTTCGAGCATGAGCACTTTCAGCCCCGCTTGAGTGAGCACGTAGGCGGACATTCCGCCCGCTGCTCCGGAGCCAACGACGATCACATCATACGCGGTCAAGGTTTTCCGGGGGGTGATGACGGGCATTCCTCTACCTAATGCCGGGCAGGTCGGTCCTTCAACTCCGGTGCGGATATTTCGGGAGTGTTCCCTGCGGGATAACACTGACGCGCCGACCGGGGAACCGCCGCGTGCGATCTTCCACGCCAAACTCCTCCGGAGACCGAATCCGCCAGAAGCTTCCCGCATATGAATCCCCAAATCCCGCTCGATCCCGCCAGCGACGCCGCCTTGCCTGACTTCGCCCAGCATGAGGATCCGACCACCGAGGTCAGCTCCGACATTGCCTACAAGCGCCTCGCGATCGTGAACGTCGCTTTCATCGGTCATCCGGAAGCTGCGGACCGAAACTGGGTGCTGGTGGATGCTGGCGTCATGGGAACCGGACAAATGATTTTGCGTGCGGCTGCCCAACGCTTTGGCCCGGAGTCACGCCCGGCCGCGATCGTCCTGACGCACGGTCATTTCGATCACGTGGGTGCGCTGGAGATGCTGGCGGAACGCTGGGAAGTGCCGATCTATGCGCATGAGCTGGAGGTTCCGTATCTCAATGGAACCGCCGCTTATCCGCCGCCCGATCCGACGGTCGGCGGCGGCATGATGGCGCTGCTTTCCCCGCTTTATCCGCGTGGGCCGATTGATGTGAGCCGTTGGCTTCAGACCTTGCCGGGGGACGGCTCCATCCCGGTTTTGCCTGGCTGGACCTGGGTTCACGCGCCGGGTCATACGCCAGGGCAGGTGGCCCTTTGGCGGGAAGCGGATCGCGTGCTGATCTCCGCGGACGCGTTCATTACCACGCGCCAGGAGTCGGCTTACGCAGTGGCAGCACAAACCCCGGAAATGCACGGACCTCCAGCCTATTACACTCAGGATTGGGCGGCCGCGCGCGTTTCGGTGGAAGCGCTTTCCGCACTGGAACCGGAGATCGTGGTCCCGGGCCACGGCCGGGCCATGGAAGGAGAAGCGATGCGCTCCGCTTTGCGCACGCTCGCCGCGAACTTCGACGAGATCGCAGTGCCCGAGCACGGACGGTATGTAGCGGATCCGGCCCGTGCTGGAACCAGTGAGGCTTATCGTCAGCCTTAATCCCTGAGGCCGCTATCGGGCGCCAATTTGGCGGAGCCGAGCCTCGGAGCATTGGCGAAGCGGCGGATATATGATCCACAAATTCGACCGCCTCGCCATCGAGCTCCCCACTCCGGACGCGCCCAATGCGAACGGGGCCTCCGCCGTCCAGGAACTTCTTGGCGGAAAGTTCGGCGAGATGTCCACGTTGATGAACTACACGTTTCAGTCGTTCAACTTCCGTGGCCGCAGCAAGCTCCGTCCGTTCTACGATCTCATCTCGAACATTGCCGCCGAAGAATACAGCCACATCGAGCTGGTTTCCGCGACGATCAATCTCCTGCTCACTGGCACCACCACGCGGGCCGACCGCAATATGCCGAGCGCGGAGCCTTCGCCAATGATGGATGCAGCGAAGAATCTGGTCACCAGCGGAACCACAGATCCTGCACCGCTTGGCAGCGCGGTCGATGCGCGCAATCTATATCATTTCATTGCCTCGGGTCAGGGCGCGCTTCCGGTGGATTGCATGGGGAATCCCTGGAACGGTTCCTATGTCGTGGCGACGGGCAACCTAAAGATGGATCTGCTGCACAACTTCTTCCTCGAGTGCGGCGCACGCGCCAACAAAATCCGCGTCTATGAGATGGTCTCGGATCCGACCGCACGCGCCATGGTCGGCTTTCTCCTCGTCCGCGGAGGCGTCCATATCGTGGCTTACGCGCGGGCGCTGGAAGTCTTGACTGGAGCCGACGTCGGCAAGCTCCTGCCCATCCCGGATGTCAGCAATAAAAAGTTCCCCGAAGCCATGAAGCATGAGGCGAAAGGCATTCACCGGATCATGTATCGCTGGAGCCCATCGGACTATCGCGAGCTGGATAAAATTTGGAATGGCCTCCATCCAGAAGATGGCCAGCCACTCATCATCGAAGATGAAATCCCTGTCGGTGCGCCTTGGCCCGAGCTGGACGAAGAGCCGCAGCTCACCTCTCCGCTGGGGATTGATCCAGACATGATCAAGTACTACGCGGACGCCATGGGGAAGTAGCTCCACGGGAGCTCTGACGAGGTGAAAGTCAGCGTTTACCCTGACAGCTTTGTCCTCAGGAGAGGCGAAATGTCGGCGGACGCTAAAAGCTCCACCAAACCAACCCATACCTAACTACCATGACTACATCGCAAGAAACCGCCGGAACTACTCGCGTCGCTGCCGTGCACGCGCAACCAGACAAACCCTTTGATCGCGTGTCCTGGGGCTCAATCCTCGCAGGAGCCGCGACCGCACTCGCGACCCAGCTCGTCTTGAGCCTCATCGGACTGGGAATCGGCCTCAGCACCTTGGATCCGCAAACCGGCGACAGTCCGTCCGGTGCCGCGATCGGCATCGGTGCCGTCATCTGGTGGACCGTGAGCAGCCTGGCGTCTCTCTACCTCGGCGGCTTTGTCGCTGGACGAATCGCTGGGAGCTTCAATGGCTATCTTCACGGCTTGGTGACTTGGGCGACGGTTTCGCTGCTGACGGTAATGCTCCTCAGCGGAGCCGCCGGACGTGCCTTCTCCGGCGCCACAGGCCTCGCGCAATTTGCCGCCCAATCCGCGCCTGCCGCGCAGCAACAAGCGCCAAACCTGGTGGCAAATCTGCAGAGCCAGGTCCAGAACGCGACCAACCAAGCGCAAGGTGCAGCGAACGATCCAAACGCCCGGGCACAAGCTGAACAGCAAGCCCGGGAAGTTGGCGACAAGGCAGCCAAAGGCGGTGCTATGGGCTCACTCGGGGGAGCTTTGGCCCTGATCCTGGGTGCGCTCGCTGCCGGAATGGGCGGCTCCAACGGCCGGAAGAGTTTCCTGACCAGCAACCACGGAGACGGTACTTCCGTGGCCAGCCACAGCCATTAACTAAACGCAAGCAGTCGTCCGCCCGTGACTCTCCGAGGAGAGCGCGGGCGGACTCATGTACAGGGAGAAAGCGGACGTCGGCTGCTTCGAGGCCCAACCTAAAGATCGCCGGTGAACTGTAGTTGCGAAAGTTTGCGATACATCCCGCCCTCGGTCGCAACCAGTTCCGCATGCGTCCCGCTCTCGCTAACGGCACCGTTTTCGATGACATAGATCCGGTCAGCCCGGCGGATCGTGGCCAGCCGATGCGCGATGATGAAGGCGGTGCGGCCTTCGAGCAGTGTGTCGAGCGCTTGTTGGATCAAGGCTTCGCTCTCACTGTCCAGCGAGCTGGTTGCTTCATCTAGGATCAGGATCGCCGGATCCTTGAGGAGCGCTCGGGCAATGGCGATCCGCTGACGCTGACCGCCGCTTAATTTCACGCCGCGCTCGCCGACCAGTGTGGCGTAGCCTTCGGGAAAGCGGGCGATGAACTCATGACAATGCGCGCGTTCCGCAGCTGTCCGGATGTCTGTATCGGTCGCACCGGGCCGGCCATAGCCGATGTTTTCGCGAATGCTCCCGCCAAAAAGCAGCACTTCCTGCGGGACAATTGCCATGTTGCTCCGGACGGTTTGAAGGTCCATCTCCTGAGCAGGTTTTCCATCCAGCAAAAGCTGCCCGCGGTCGGGTTCGTAAAAGCGCAAAAGGAGGCTTACGAGCGTGCTCTTTCCTGCTCCGCTCGGACCCACCAGCGCGATCTTTTCTCCGGCAGCCGCCTCGAGATTCAGGCCGGACAGAACTGGAAGATCCGGCCGGGATGGATAGCGGAACTCGATGCCCTCAAACTTGACGCTCCCTTTCAACCGAGACGTGCTGGGTGTCATTCCGTCAGGCGCCGACCCCAACGGTGCAAGCGATTTCTCCGGCGTCTCCTGTAGCAACTCCCGCACGCGCTGCGTAGCGCCGAGGGTTTTCTGCACGTTGCTGATGATGTCCGGAAGAGTGGAAACGCCGCCACCGATGAACAGGGTGTACATGACGAAGCGAGTCAGTTCGCCGTGGGTAAGTTCACCTGCTTGCATCAGCCGTCCGCCGTACCAGAGCACCAGGACGATTGCCCCGAAGATCACAAAGATAATGAAGGCGATGAGCGCCGCCCGCTGTCGCGCGGTGTTTAGAATTACCTCCAGATAACGACGAAGCCCGGCGTGATAACGCTCCGCTTCATAGGCTTCGTTGCCGAAAGCTTTGACATTGGCAATTCCCTGCAAGGTTTCCTCAACGACCGTGGCGGTTTCGGCTAATCGATCCTGCGCAGTCATGCTCAGCCGCCGGATGCTGCGGCCGAAAAAAACGCCGACCAGCATGACCACCGGAACCGACGAGAGCATCACTAGGGAAAGCTTCGCCGAAGTCAGAGAGATCATGATCAACCCCGCGGTGAGCAGCATCGCCTGGCGCGCAGTCTGTCCTACGATAAACGTCAGCGTATCCTGAATCTGCGCAAGGTCGCTGGACAGTCGGCTAGTCAACTCACCCACCCGATGTTCACCGAAAAACTTCAGCGGCTGAGTGATGAGATGGCTGTAAAGCTCCTGGCGCAAATCAACCACCGCGCGCTCTCCCACTTCGTTGAAGGACAAGGAGGCCGCAAACATCAACGCCGCCTGGACCAGAAGCGTTCCCAGCAAAACGAGCGCAACGGTGTCGAGATTTCGTTCCCAAGGCTGCACCGCGATCAGCTTGAGTGAAGGGATCGCTGCATCCAGCAAACGGCCAACCAGGAACGGGAACATCGACCCAAACGCCATCGAGATCGAAGAGGCTGCAATGGCGAAAACAAAGCGCCGCCGATACGGCCGCAGATACGAGAAGAGATGCGCCAGTTCGGCAAAAGCTGGGCGCGGCTTGGCTGCTCGAACTTCGTGCATGCGGTCTATTTAGGCGCCCCATCCGAGGCGGCAATTGGATTCGCCCCCGGCGGAGAAGTTGAAATTCGCGGGGACCTTCAGCTGCCCGCCGGTTTACCCAACTGGACGCCGATCCAACCGGTCATCTGCAAAGAAAAACCCGCGCTGCGCGTCAAAAGGGGGCACGCAGCGCGGGTCTCGAGGAGGAAAGCGATTCGCTTTCGCGGAAAGGTTAACGCTTGCTGAACTGGAAGCGTTTGCGGGCGCCGGGTTGGCCGGGCTTCTTGCGTTCCTTCATCCGGGGGTCGCGACGAAGCAGACCTTCGGGTTTGAGCAGCGCGCGTGATTCTGGATTGGCTTCCGTCAGCGCACGAGCGACCGCGAGCCGCACTGCGCCGGCCTGGCCATTTGTTCCGCCGCCGCTGGTGTTCACGCTCAGGTCGAATTGATTCACCATCTTCACGACTTCAAAGGGCTGAAGCACCGTGTTCTGGAGATCGACCGTCTTGAAGTATTCCTCGAAAGGGCGGCCATTGATCTGGATCTTGCCCGAACCGGGCGACATCCGAAGACGAGCGATGGCGTTCTTGCGGCGGCCGACGGCGATAAATTCCTGAGACATGTGCTTGGTAAAAACGAACCTTTAAACGATTTCGGTGACAGCAGTCGGTTGTTGCGCAGCGTGCGGATGATCCGAACCCTTGTAAACTTTCAGCTTGGTAAAGACAGACCGACCGAGACGGTTATGCGGGATCATCCCTTTGACCGCCCGCTCGATGAGCAATTCTGGGTGACGCGCCCGGCGAGACTTGACGCTCTCCGTCTTGTGGCCGCCGACGTAACCGGAAAAGCTCATGTAGCTCTTCTGCTCTTCCTTCTTCCCGGTGACGCGCACTTTTTCCGCATTGATCACAATGACGAAGTCGCCGGTATCGCAATGCGTGGTGTAAATCGGCTTCTCTTTGCCACGCAGGAGATTGGCGGCTTTCACGGCGACCCGACCGAGCACCTGATCGGCGGCGTCGATGATCCACCATTGGCGTTCTACTTCGTTGGCTTTTGCGGAAAATGTCTTCATTCGGAAATCTGGTCCCTGTGGAAAAGGGTGCGCACCCTATGAGCCGCCCTGAGGAGTGTCAACGGTTTTAATTGCGCAACTGCTCACGAGAGCTGCGAGATCATCGAGTACAACGCGCACGCCTGTAAATAGCTGGTTTGACTCTTGACCTGTCCCGAGGCCCTGAGGACTTTCCTCGCCCCGATGGAGACTGCCGTTCGGCTGCCGCACTCACCCACTTCTTCCCCACCGATGCGCTGGCATGAAGTTTATGCGGAAGACGGTTCGGTGCGGCCTCCCTTCGCCAAGTTGGTGCAAGATCTGCGCGATCTCAGTTTGGCGGACATCCGGGTGCTGGACGATCGCATGGAAGCAACCCTCCGCGAGATGGGGGTCACCTTCGATATCATCCGGAACGATCCGTGGGGACGCCAGCCCTGGACTTGCGATTTGCTTCCCCATGCGTTCGCAAGCGAAGAATGGGCGCTGATCGTGCGCGGCATTCGCCAGCGTCTCAAGGCCTTCGAGCTTTTCCTCCGCGACGTTTACAGCCGGCGCGAAATTCTCCGGGCTGGCGTGGTGCCGATTCACGCGGTGCTCGGCAGTCCACATTATCAGCCTGCGTCCATCGGGTTGCCGAGACCGCGGGATAGTTATCTTCATCTCAGCGGAATCTGCCTGGCTCGAGATCCGCGAGGCGCCTGGCAGGTCAAGCATCATCATTTCAGTCATGCGACTGGCTTATCCTATATGATGCAGAATCGGCGGGCGCTGGCGCGAGTCATCCCGGAGTTGTTTCAAGATACGCCGGTGCAATCGCTGGCTGATGTGCCGCTGGTCATCCTGGAGCGGCTGCGCGAAACAGCGTCGAACTACGGAATGGATCCGACCGTGGTTTTGCTTTCGCCCGGCGCGGGAGCAACGGTCTCCACCGAGCAAAGCTTTCTCGCCCGGCGGATGGGCATTCCAATGGTGCAAGGTGGCGATTTGTTAGTGCTGGATGATTGCGTCTATCTAAAAACTGTTCGCGGTCTGGAGCGGGTGGAAGTGATCTATAATCGCGTCGCCGATGCCTGGTTGGATCCGCTGGTCTTCCGCCGCGATTCTTTGCTCGGCGTCCCGGGTTTGGTGCATTGCTTGCGCAAGGGAACCGTCGCCCTGGTGAATGCTGTCGGAGCACAGCTGGCGGATGATCGCAGTCTGCTCGCGTTCGCCCCGCAAATCATTCGGTTCTATCTGGGCGAATCCCCGATTCTTCCCAGCGTCCCAACTCTTTGGCTCGGCGATATCGACCAGCGCGAAATGGTGCTGGAGAATCTGGAGCGTTACCGGATTCGGCCGATCTTCCGGGAGAATACCAGCGGCTCGTGGGATCAAGCGCTGCCCACCGATTCCGCGAGTCTGAGCGAGGAAGTCCTGAAGCATGCGTCGCACTTCGTGGCCCAGCCGCTGGAGGAAGGCGCGGCGACGGTTTGCTTCGAGCGGGGACGAATGGTCGATCACCGGCAGGATCACATCATCTTTGCGGTTCGCTCCGGTGAAGAGTTCGAGGTCTTTCCCGGCGCGCTCACCCGAGTCCACTCGCAAGGCCAGGGTGCGGAAGATTTTGGGTTTGGCTGGACCAGCAAAGACTCGTGGGTCTCCAGCGATACTCTCACTGCTCCGCTCTTCCCCAGTCTGGCCCGGCGCTCGCCCGACGCCACGATGCCTCACCGGCAGGCGACCAGCCGCGTGGCGGAGTGTTTCTACTGGATGGGGCGCTACCTCGAACGCGCGCACCATCAAGCCTACCTGATCAATGTCGTCGAAACGCTGGAGACGGAGGAATTGAATTCCGCCGAGCGAAAGCTTTATCGCCCGATGTGGAACCGGCTTCTTCCTCCACTGGAAAAAAGTGCTGGCACCAGCCGCCGCAGCATCTCCAATCGGCTCGACCGCTATCGGCTCGTTCTTTCTCCCGAGCCGGGCTCGATCGTCAGCACCTTTCAGCGCGCCATGTTCAACGCGGAGAGCGTCCAGGACAGCCTCAGCCCGGAAGCTTGGGCGACGATCAATAACCTGCGCACCCGTTTCCAGCGCACTCGTTTTCGGGAAGATCTCACCGAACTGGATGCCGTCCGCCATACCCGCCGGCTGGCAGATTTCGCCAATCAGCTGATCCCGCAATTCTTTGCCGTCTCTGCCAATACCATGCTCGCGGATGACGGCTGGCGTTTCTGCGAGATGGGCCAGATGCTGGAACGCGCGGTGATCACCGCCAACTCCGCGCTCTCGATCAGCAAGGCGCTCACGGCCGCACCCGGCCAAAACACGGTCCATGCCTCGGAGATCGAGTTGAGTGCGTTTCTGCGCCTGCTCGGGGTGCGCGATGCCTACCGCCGCATTTACCAGATGCGCGCGGAGCCGATTCCCGTGCTCGAGTTGCTTTTTCAAAACGTGCAGGTTCCTCGTTCGGTCGTCCGTTGCCTGACGCGAGGCGCGACTTTGCTCCGCGAGTCGATTGCGCCGGACATCGCCGACGCGTCGTGGGCTCCGCAAGGCATCGATTCGCTGATCCTCCACATCCAGCGCATCGACTGGCGCGCCTTTGTCCGGCTGCCGCACGAGGAAGATCAGCCCGCTCCTGCCGAGACCACGGCGAGTCTTCCCGTGCAAACCGACGAACTGGAACCGCTGCTCTCCCGGCTCCTAGGTTCCACGCTGGAGATTCACGACCTGATCGCGGATAGCTTCCTGAACCATCAGGCGCGGATCGCCGCTGTCTCCCAGCCAATGTTGCGCGGATTCTAGGCTTCGCGCGGGGAGCACAGGCCGCTGGCCTGTCGCGTTCGGCGGTCCGCCCGAGTTCGACTCCGCACAAGCATTCCCGGGAGACAACGAGCCGCCGACCTTGCTCCCCGCAGCCATCGTTCCCCGGAATACAGCCAGCACTTTCTTCTCGTTGCGGAGCTGAGGCAGCGTTGTTACATCCCCTTCCCCGCTTTCATGACCAACGACGCCGCGCCTTCCCCATCTGACTTCATCCGCGACATCGTGGCCGCCGATTTAGCTACGGGGAAGACGCAGCAAGTAGTGACCCGTTTTCCTCCGGAGCCAAACGGATATCTGCACCTCGGCCACGCCAAGTCCATTTGCCTGAATTTCGGCATCGCCCACGAATTTGGCGGCGTCTGCAATTTGCGGATGGATGACACCAATCCAGCAAAAGAAGACGTGGAATATGTGGACGCGATCACCGCCGATGTGCAGTGGCTGATCGGCGGCTGGGCCGATGCTGCGTTGCGCCTCGGGGAAGGAGGCAAGCCATTCTATGCGAGTGACTACTTCGAAAGACTTTACGGTTACGCCGTCGCCTTGATCCAGGCTGGCAAAGCTTACGTCTGTGATCTCACTGCGGAACAAACGGACGCCTATCGCGGCGCGCCGGGGGAACCGGGCAAACCGTCACCGTTCCGCGACCGCGGTATTCCGGAGAATCTTGAGCTGTTCGCGAGAATGCGCGCCGGCGAGTTCCCGGACGGAGCGCGGACCTTGCGGGCCAGGATCGACATGGCCGCGCCCAATGTCTGGCTGCGCGATCCGGTGCTCTATCGGATCCGGCATACCACGCATCATCATACCGGTGACGCGTGGTGTATCTATCCGCTCTACGATTTTGCGCACGGGCTTTCCGACAGCATCGAAGGAGTCACGCACAGTATCTGTACGCTGGAGTTTGAGGTGCATCGGCCGCTGTATGACTGGCTTCTGGAGAATTTGCCAGTTCCACGGCCACGCCCGCACCAGTATGAATTTGCACGCTTAAACCTAACCTATACGGTGATGAGCAAGCGCAAGTTGTTGCAGCTGGTGAACGAGAATTTGGTCGCCGGCTGGGATGATCCGCGCATGCCAACCATCTGCGGCATCCGACGTCGCGGCGTCACTGCGGAAGCATTGCGGCAGTTTGCTTACCACATCGGAGTCACGAAATACCAAGGGTTGACGGATGTTGCAGTTTTGGAACACGCCATCCGCGCGGATCTAAACACGCGAGCCTTCCGGCGGTTGGCGGTTTTGCGCCCGGTCAAAGTGGTGATCACCAATTTCCCGGAAGGTGAAGTGCAGCAACTGGACGCCACGAACAATCCCAACGACGAGTCCGCGGGCACCCGGAAGATTCCGTTCACCCGCGAACTCTATATTGATGCGGATGATTTTATGGAGGTGCCTGCGCCGAAATATTTCCGGCTGAAACCGGGTGGTGAGGTCCGGCTGAAATATGCGTTCATCATCAAGTGCGATGAGGTGGTGAAGGACGCGTCAGGGGCGCTGGTCGAGCTTCGCTGCACCGCGGATCTGGACTCAAAAAGCGGCGGCCCGACTTCCAGCCGAAAGGTGAAAGGAACGATCCATTGGGTGAGCGCGCGGGAGGCAATCAAGGCCGAGGTGCGCCTGTATGACCGTCTCTTTTCCGTCCCGGAGCCGGATGCCGCCGGCGAGTTCAAGCAGCACCTCAACTCTGCCTCTCTGGAAGTAATCACCGCCTGGGTCGAACCAAGTCTTGCGACTGCCGATTCCGCGCAGCGGTATCAGTTCGAGCGGCTCGGTTACTTTACGCTCGACCGGGATTCGAAAGAGGAACTTCCAGTGTTCAACCGGACGATCACGCTCAAAGACACTTGGGCGAAAGAAGGCCCGAAGAGCTGATCACTTCCGACCCCGTCCGGAGGAACCAAACCGCCAGCTACCGGGAGATCGTCCCGGAACCAAGCGGCCGCGGTGTCGCTGCAGGAGTCGCACCGGCGGTCTTTTTGGGAGCTGGCGGCGCCGCCGTTTTCGTGGGGAAGACCGCCTGTTTTGCCAGTTGATCAAACCCTGGCGTACTGGACATCCGCATGGTCTCGGTTCCGCCTTGGGTGACGATGATCTGGTGCTCGATTTTATCCTTCACCTGGCCGGTGTAATAGTAACCGCCGTAGCCGCCGATCTGCGCCGCTCCCAGCACCAGTTCGATGGCTTCCGCCTGCTTCAACGACTTCAATGGTTCGGTGCCGCGATAGCCTTCCGGAGTTCCTCCGTAATACTTCCGGACCAAAATCGTCCAACTCACTTCCCCCGCCGGCATTTCCTTGAAGCTGACGTTCTTGATCGTTGCTTTCAGCCCCTGCGTCCGGTCGATCCGATCACTGTAGTAATAGTTGCGCGTGTCGTTTCGATCCAAGGTCTTCTTGGTCACCGCCACGGAAAGACCGTTCTTTTCCTCCGCGCGCGACGGCGTGGTCAAACCATACATCACCACCACGAGCATCATTGGGAGAACCTTCATGGAGCGAGCAATAGGTGCAGCTCAGCTTGCCGTCAACTCACCATCCAGGCGGTGTCGCAAGCTTCCAGCCTCGTCTTGACAGCATGCGACCGCGCCAACAGTCTCCGCGGCGCCGCAGGAGCGGCGTCTTTACTTCTCTAGAAATATGCGGACCCTGTTTGTTCTGATTGTGATTGGCTTGCTCGGTTACCTCGGGTGGACCCGACGGACGGAATTGCTCGGCAGTATCCAGCACGCCAGCTCGCGGATCACTTCGCCCCAGCCATCGCCGGATGGGGAGCAAAGCAGAACCGAGGAGAACGAGCGGCCAGCAACGCCGCTGCCGACTCCAGCGCCAAGGCGAGTCGCGGCGCCGGGAGTTTATTGGGTGACGCAGCGGGTCAGCGTGCAGTTGGAAACCGGCGTGAAGGCGCTCAACGTCGGGAAGAAGTGAAGCTGATGTATCGGGACAAAGACGGCACCGCGCGCGTGGCGATCGGGAAAGATGAATTCCTGATCAAGGAGTCGCTACTCACCAATGATCCGCAGCGCGTGCCGGCGGGGCATTGAGGAAGAATTGCGTTTTTCAAAATGACGGACACCGAGGCGTGCATCGCCCTGAACATGGTCCCGAATCTGGGGCCGGTGCGGATGCGGAAGCTGCTCGAAGTCTTCACGACTCCCCAGAAGATCCTCGGAACTCGCGCCGCTGAGTTGCGCACGGTGGAAGGAATCGGCGCCGAACTCGCGACGGCGATCGCTTCCTGGGAACAAATCATCGACTTGCCCGCGGAGCTGAAGCGAATTCAAGACTTCGGCGCGAAGGTCGTGGTGAAGGCCGCGCCGGAATATCCCCGCGCGCTGCGGGAAATCTATAATCCTCCGATCCTTCTCTACGTCTGGGGAACACTGACGGAGCGCGATCAGCATGCGATCAGCGTGGTCGGTTCGCGGAAGACCAGTCACTACGGCCTGGAATGCGCGAAGAAACTTTCGTATCAGCTCGCCTACGCTGGATTGACAGTGGTCAGTGGCTTGGCGCGCGGAATCGACACGGCGGCGCATCAAGGCGCGCTCGCGGCGCAAGGCCGGACGGTGGCGGTGATTGGTTCCGGATTGATGGATCTTTATCCGCCGGAAAATCTCGGACTTGGGGAGAAAATCGCCGCATCCGGCGCTGTGGTCAGCGAGTTCCCGATGACCTTTCCTCCGGATCGGCAGACTTTTCCCTATCGCAACCGCATCGTCGCGGGTTGGGGTTCGGGATTGCTCGTGGTCGAAGCCGGAGCAAAAAGCGGCGCGCTGATTACGGCCAGCCAGGCGATCGAACACAATCGCCTCGTCTATGCCGTGCCGGGGCCAATCGATCGGCCGACTTCCGCCGGTTCCAACCGACTCATCCAGCAAGGCGCGAAGCTGGTCACCGGCGCCAGCGACATCCTCGACGACTTGCAATCTTTGTTCCCGGAACGGATGCCGCCGAACAGTCCCGCCGCCGTCTCCGGCACGCTTTCGGCGGACGAAGAAACCATCCTCGATGCGATCGAAACCAGCGAGACGCCGCTCGATTTCATCGTCGGAAAAACCGGTTTGCCTTCGCAGAAAGTGTCTTCTACGTTGCTCGCCCTCGAAATGAAGCGCCGGGTGAAACAACTTCCAGGCCAGCAGTTCGTGAAGCTTCAGGCCTGATCGCGCCCATGTCCAAGACCCTTGTAATCGCCGAAAAACCCAGCGTCGCCAGCGATCTGGCCAAGGCGCTGGGCGGCTTCAAAAAGGAGGGCGACTTCTTTGAGAATGAGCGGTTCGTGATCTCCTCAGCGGTCGGCCATTTGCTGGAGTTGTGTGTTCCGGACGAGGAGGAAATCAAGCGCGGCAAGTGGACCATTGAGAAGCTTCCCCATCTGCCGTCGCATTTCGCGCTCGCGCCGATCGAGAAGAACGCCAATCGCCTCGCGGTCTTGCGCCGGCTGATCAAACGGAAGGACGTCACCGAGATCGTGAATGCTTGCGACGCCGGTCGCGAAGGCGAGCTGATCTTCCGGAATATCACGCGAGCGACCGGAGCGAAGCAGCCGATGAAACGGCTTTGGCTGCAGTCGATGACCACCGATTCGATCCGGTCCGCTTTTGCTGCGCTTCGGTCCGATGAGGAAATGTTGCCGCTGGCAGACGCGGCGCTTTCCCGGAGCGAGGCAGACTGGCTGGTCGGGATTAATTCGACGCGTGCGCTGACGGCGTTCAACTCGCAAGGCGGTGGCTTCAGCAAAACCACCGCCGGTCGCGTGCAGACGCCGACGCTGGCGATTTTGGTCGAACGCGAGGAGAAAATCCGGGCGTTCGAGGCGCGCACTTACTTCGAAGTGTTCGGTGATTTCGGCGTGACGGCGGGAAGTTATCGCGGACGCTGGTTTGATCCCGGGTTCAAGAAAGCTGGGGAAGAAGACGCCCGCGCGGAACGCATCTGGGACAGAGCGAAAGCCGACGCGATCAAGGCGCGGTGCGAAGGAAAACCCGGCATTGTGGAGGAGGAAAAAAAGCCGACCAGCCAGGCGCCTCCGCTGCTTTACGATCTGACCACGCTGCAGCGGGAAGCAAACCAGCGGCATGGCTTTCCCGCGCGGATGACGCTGCAAATTGCGCAGGCGCTTTACGAAAAACACAAGGCGCTGACTTATCCCCGAACCGACTCGCGTTATCTTCCGGAGGATCATGTTTCCACGGCAAAAAGCGTGATGAATAGCTTCGAAGATCGGTCGCTGGCGATCCATGCGGAGAAAGCTTTGCAGCAAGGTTTTGTGCGGCCGAACAAGCGGATCTTCAATAACGCGAAAGTCAGCGATCACTTTGCGATTGTCCCGACTGGCACCGCGCCGAAGAACCTGACCGAAACCGAGCAGAAGATTTTCGATCTTGTCGCGCGTCGATTCATCGCGGTGTTTTATCCGGCGGCGCAGTTTGAGGTCACCACGCGGATCACCACCGTGGAAGAAGAGAAGTTCAAAACCGAAGGGAAGATCATCGTCGATCCGGGCTGGCTCGCCGTTTACGGGCGGCAAGCCGAAGCGGAAGGCGAGAACGACAAGGCCATCGTCGCGGTGCGCCCCGGCGAAGCGGTGA
Organism: Chthoniobacteraceae bacterium; assembly: GCA_036388515.1. Classification (GTDB taxonomy): domain Bacteria; phylum Verrucomicrobiota; class Verrucomicrobiia; order Chthoniobacterales; family Chthoniobacteraceae; genus Chthoniobacter. The sequence continues at coordinate 16,953 of DASVRR010000241.1, forward strand.
AAACGGAGGCGATCGAGGTGAAGGAGAACGAAACCAAGCCGCCTCCGCGTTACACGGAAGCAACGTTGCTCTCCGCAATGGAGGGCGCCGGCAAACTGGTGGACGACGAGGAATTGCGCGAAGCGATGAGCGAACGCGGACTCGGCACGCCGGCGACTCGCGCGCAGGTCATCGAAGGTCTGCTGTATGAAGGTTATCTCGTCCGGCAAGGCCGCGATCTGATCGTCACCGCGAAAGGAATCTCGCTGATCACCCTGCTGCGGAACCTTCATGCGGAAGCACTGACCAAACCGGAACTCACCGGAAACTGGGAATTCAAGCTGCGCCAAATGGAACGCGGCCAACTCTCGCGCCCCGCTTTCATGGGCGAAATCCGCGAACTCACGACGGATATCGTGAGCAAGGTGCGCGGCGGCATGGGCACAGTCGTCGTGGGGAACTTTAAGCCGATCGAGGTCGTTTGTCCCCGATGCCAGGCGCTTCGCTTCAACGAAACCTTCAAGGCTTACGAATGCGAAAACTCGGAGTGCAAGCTGATCGTCTGGAAGACGATGTCGGGCCGGGAGTTTGAGCGGGAGGAAGTGGTGAAGCTGCTCACCACGGGACGGGTTGGACCGTTGGAAAGTTTCCGGAGCAAGCTCGGGCGCGCCTTTTCCGCGGAGATCATCCTGGATGAAAGCACCGAGTGGAAACAAAAGTTCGACTTTGAGAACGACGAAGGCGGCGAAGGCAAAGCGCTGGACTTGAGCCAGGCGCGGCAGCTCGGCGACACCAGCGCCGGCGCGGTTTACGAGACGGATGCGGCTTTCCTCTGCGTGCGGCCGGATGGCCTGAAGCCAATCCGGAGGGGGAAATCCATCTGCCCAAAAGCCCTCCCGGCGGAGCAGGCGCTGACGATCTTCCGGGACGGCAAAAGCGATGTGCTCCCGCGCGTCAGCTCGACG
>DASVRR010000242.1:0-6046 GCA_036388515.1 Chthoniobacteraceae bacterium
TTCTCGGTGGACAGCTACCCCGTCGTGCCAAACGGTTCCTACACCAAGCTCTCCGACGTGGCTCCAGCCGACTTCTGGTCGCCTTTCCCAGTCAACTAAGCTCCCGCTTTTAAGCTCCAGCTCAACTCCACTCAGCCGCCCTCCTTCACCGGAGGGCGGCTTTTTGTTCCGCAACGGCTGGCGCGGCACGTCTTCCGCTAAGCACGTGAATGAGATGATCGCTTCTCCGGAAACACGCACCCGCCCATTCCGCGCTTTCGGAGATCGGCTTTCCGCGCGCCGTTGGCTAGTCTGGCTGGGAAGTGTGGTGCTCTTCATCGGGTTGAGCGCGGCGATTTATGCGCCGGCGATCGGCGGTTCGCTGATCTGGGATGATCAGTATTTGGTCGGTGAAAACCCATTCTTCCGGAGTCCCGTCTTCGGGCTCGAAGTTTTCCGGCATTACCTGTTCTTCGATTCCTTTTCCACGTACTACCGGCCCGTCCAAAATTGGTCCTACATGCTCGATTACTGGATCTGGCACGGAGATCCGGCCGGCTATCACTGGACGAACATTTTGCTGCATGCCGCCAGCGCGCTGCTGCTGTTTGGTTTGCTTCGACGCGTTCTTCCGCAGCGGGTTGGTGACACGAGGAAGTGGTTGCTTCCGCTGCTGATCGCGTTGGTCTGGCTGGTGCATCCGATTCACAATGCCGCCGTCGCCTATATCTCCGGAAGAGCCGACAGCCTCGCGAGTTTCTTTGCCCTAAGCGCGTGGCTGCTCGTGCTGCGAGCGCAAGAAGTCCGCCACCCCGCGGCGACATGGACGCTGGGATTTGCCGCAGCGGCCTGCATGCTTTTGGCGCTTTGCGCGAAGGAGATCGCGCTGCTGTGGCTGCTTCTCTTTGTCCTGCAACAATGGTTCGTGCGATCCGCCGCATCCGGGCTTTCTCGCTGGATCGCGACGGGCGCCGCGGTGATGGTGCTCGCGCTTTACGCCAAATTGCATGCTTTGCCCGAGGCGCGCATCGCGATGGAAAGCGCACCGGGGGCGCCATTGCATGGACGCGGCTTGCTGATGCTCCGGGCGCTCGGCGATTACGCCAGCCTCATTCTCTGGCCGGCAAAGCTGCAAATGGAGCGCTCGCTTTCCAATCCCGACGCGCTTCTTTCCCTTCCGCAATGGCAGGCGAACTCGCGCGGCGAGTGGCTTTCGATTCTCGGTTTTCTGGTGATCTGCGGGTTCGTTCAGCTTTGCCGCTGGAAGGCAGAAGGTCGCGCGCTGCGATGGATCGGCGCTGGCTGGTTCGCGATCGCTTTCCTCCCCATCTCCAATCTGTTCCCGCTGAATGCGGAAGTCGCCGAGCACTGGATCTATCTGGCGAGTATCGGTTTCCTGATCTTCCTCAGCGGCTGCGCGCTGGGCGTGCCGCGCCGTCTTCGTCCGTGGCTGGTCGGTTCCGCGGTTCTCGCGATCGCCGCCCTGAGCTGGCGCACTCACCTGCGGAGCCGGGATTGGGTGAACGCGGAAACCTTTTGCCAGCGGACGATCGCAGCCGGCGGCGCGACGCCACGGATGCTCAGCACGCTCGCGTCGATCTATGGCGCCCGAGGCGATCTGCAGCCGCAGGAGCAGCTTCTCCGGACGATGTTGCAGCGCTTTCCTGAGTTTACGACCGCGCGGATCAATCTCGGACTTTGTCTCCTGAAGCAGGGGAAGAAAACCGAAGCGGAGGTGTTGCTCGCGCTTCCTCCCGAAGTTGCGGAGCAAAGCACGCGCCGCTTTCCGCGCACCTGGCGGGCTTCGCTTGCGGTCGCCCGGCTCCGTTCCGAAGCCGGTGATCCGGCCGAAGCGATGCGCCTTCTGCGTGAGGCGCGAGCCAGCTTTCCCCAGATCTGGGAGCTGGTGAAGGCCGAAACCGAGCTGGTGAAAAGCAGCACCGACCCCGCGACCGCAGTTTCCATCTGCGAGCGCTTTGCTGCCGATCATTGGTGGCATCTCGACGCCTGGCTCACGCTGGGACAGCTTCGCTCGGCTGGCGAGAACCACGACGGTGCGGTGACTGCCTTTGAACACGCCGCGCGCCTTGATCTTCGCGACCCGCGGGCGTTTGCCTCCATCGCAGAGACCGAGTTTTCCCGGGGAAATCTGGAGCCCGCGCTGAATGCCCAGCTTCGCGCCATGGCGAGAGATCCGGACCAGCCGACGCGCTACTTTGCGCTGAGCGAAATTCTTTCCCGGATGAACCGGACCTCAGAGGCCGCCGCTGCCGCACACCGCGGGCGGCAGCTCCAGTCTTCCGGAACAAATCAATCCTGAGTGACTTCCGGCGCGGTCGTCTGGAGGTGGTAATGGCCGAGCTCCACGCGCTTCGAGACAAACGTCAGATCGTTCGGCGGAATCTTCCGCGCCCAGACGGCTTCGAGTTCGTCGTAAAACAAGGCGAAGAGCGCGTAATGTCCGGAAGGCAGGGAAGAAGCGGGCACCACGAGCCAGCGCTCGTCGTAGCGTCCGACTCCGGCTTCGGGAGCGCACGGTCCTTTGCTCACGGTGTAAAGCCGTCGTCCATCCGAGAGGACGAGCATCAACCAGGGAAAACGCCGTCGATCCGCTCCGAAGTCCCAAGCCATCTGCAGCTCCAGTGCGCCCGGCGCGCGTTGGATGACCTCCAGACTGAGGAGCCGGGTTTGTTCGTCGAGCATGGCCGGCGTGACTTGAAGTTCACGGGGCGGCCGAAGCGCTGCGCCGCGAGTGAAGAGCGTCGCTTCATTGCGGCTTTCGACTTTCCAGGACGCGCCGCGGAGGAACTCGTGGAGGAGCCGATCGCTCGACGGCACCAGGCGTTCGGCTCCCGGAAGACTCTCCGGATGATAAAAGCCGGCGACGGGATTGAAGGTCGAAGCGTCACGGTAATCGGCGAAAACCACATCGGTCGCCGGCGGTGTGTAACGTTCGGTCCCAAGAGTTTTCAGTCCCTTCAGCACGTGATGCAACGAGTGCAGATTTTCGCGTTCCGCCAGATGAGAAAGGAACGGCTGATTCGCCGTGACACTCGCCTCGGGCGGAATGCTGGCGAGCATCTGCGCCTTCCATTCGCGCTCTTCAAACTTCGACTTCAGCTCCGGAAAAGCGCGGACGAACTCCGGGAAAGGTCCGACCCAAAAGTTCGCCAGGATGCACGCTGTGACAATGCCGGCGACGGCGAGTTGGGGTCGGCGAAGTCGCGCGGCAGCTTCCGTGGCAGCGATCCAGAACAGGGGAATCAACGGCGCGGGATAATGCGCGCCGAGCGACCATTCGCTGAAGCGCCACGAGAGCAGATGCTGCAGCAAAAGCGGAGCTGCAATCAGGAGCCAATGCGGCCGGAGGAAAGGCAGGAACAGAAGCGGCAGCAACATTGCCCAAACCAAATTTCCCTCCGTCAAAGCACGCCAGACCGCACCAAACGCGCGGTGCGGCTCGACGAAAAAGTTCCGGAAGATGTCGCCGGCGGAAGTGCCAAGATGCGAATAGAGCCCGCCGTAATCGACCGCGCCGGAGTTCAGCCAGGGTGCAATCACCGCGACACAAATCAGCAGCCAGCAGAGAGCCGCGAGCATCGGGAGAAAGTGCCAGCGCCAGAGCCAGGCGCGCCCGCGTTTCCGCTCCAGCAGAGCGAACACCGCGCAAAAGGCGATGAGCAGCACGGCCATGTTTTCCTTGCACGCGAGCACGGCGACGAACCAAAGCCAAAACCGGCCGAGGCGACCGGCGAGTTTGGCTTCGATCAGCAGCAGCAACAGCGGTCCGGCGAGGGCTTCCGGATGAAACTCGAAGACGCCGACGGAACTCGTCGCGGGAGTCAGGAGCGTGGCCAGCCCGAGGCAAACGGCGGCGTTCTCCTCAAACCCAAGTCGGCGCGCGATGCGGAAGCCGGTGAACGCCATCGAAGCCAGAGCCAGCGTCTGGATTCCCACGAGGAGCAACGGATGCGGGCAGATCGCGAAGAGCGGCGCGAAGAGAAAGACGATCGGTTCCGCGTGATTGCCCATCAGCGAAACGTTTAGCAGCGAGACGTTCCACTGGCCGCGGAGCATCAGCCACAGCGCCTGCACGTAGAACGCGAGGTCGAACGTGCCGTATTGGAAGCTCCACCAATGCCAGGCTGAAATGAGGAACACCGCCAGCGAAAAAAGCACCGCGCCGATCCGAAGCGGACGGGGACTTTTCGCGAGAGCAGAGAGCATGGCGCGGTAGCTCGTAAAAGGCGGTCCGGCAAAAAACAATCTCTGCGGCTGGGCGAACGGAACGCGTCAGCGGGAGCGCGGATGAAACTTCAGATGCACGGCCTTCAATCGCTGCTGATCCACGTGGGTGTAAATCTCAGTGGTCGAGATGTCCGCATGGCCGAGGAGTTCCTGGATGATCCGCAAATCGGCGCCATTGCTCAGCAGATGCGTGGCGAAACTGTGACGCAGAAGATGGGGATAAACATTAAGCTCCAGGCCTGCGCGCCGGGCGATCTCTTTGACGATCTGCCAGATCCGGACGGTGCTGAGTTTTGTTCCGCGGCTGGAGAGGAAGATTTCGCTCCCGGTGCGTTTCCGAACCATGTCCGGGCGCTCTCCTTCCAGATAAGCGCGGATCGCGTCGCAGGCGCGCTGGCCGACGGGAACCAGTCGCGTTTTGTTCCCCTTGCCGGTGACGCGGATGATCCGCGTATCGAGATTCAGATTCTCCAGCCTCGCGTTCACCAGCTCCGAGACACGAAGGCCGCTCGCGTAAAGCAGTTCGAGAATCGCGTGGTCGCGCCGGCCGCGCGGAAGGTCGCGATCGACTCCGTCCAGCAAGCGATCGACCTGCAACTCGTTCATTGTTTCCGGGAGGTAACGTTCGGTCCGGGGAAGCGAAAGCGAATCGGCGACATCGCGTTCGATCCGGCCGCGCGCCAGCAGCCAGCGGAAGAAGATCTTCACCGCGACGACGATCAGCTTGATCGAAGCGGCGGACAAACCGAGGCGCTTCTTGTGGCCGAGGAAATCGCTGATTTGCTCCAGCGTGATCGCGCGCACGTCGAGCTCCACGCTCGGCAACTCCGCTTCTTCTCTCAGCTGCTGCGCGAGAGCTGCTTCGCCCATGGAGTTGGCGAGCTGGCGGCGTTCGAGCCATACGGCGAAGCCTTCCAGCGAGATCCGCGTCGAGAGCTGATAGTTGGTGGAAAGTCCGCGCTCGGTCGCGAGATGGAGGATGAAATCATCGATGGCGCCGCGCACGGATTCATTCCTTAGCGGAAGACCTCGCCGACCGCCACGATCACGCGCTTCCGGAGGAAAGCTCGGCGCCGGTGAGACGCGCGTAAGCTTCCAGGTATTTCTCGCTCGTCTTCCGGATGACTTCCGGCGGCAACTCCGGCGCAGGCGGCGTTTTGTTCCAGGCGAGCGTCTCGAGATGGTCGCGGACAAACTGTTTGTCGTAGCTCGGCGGACTGATCCCGAGCCGATATTCGTCCGCCGGCCAGAAGCGCGAACTGTCCGGCGTCAGGCATTCATCGATCAGGATGACGCGGCCTTCCAGCAGCCCAAACTCAAACTTCGTGTCGGCTACGATGATCCCGCGCGCAGCGGCAAACTCGCGTCCTTGTTGATAGATCCCGATGCTCAGCGCCCGCACCTGTTCGGCGAGATCGTCCCCGATCAGGCGGCGGCATTCGTTCCAGGAAATATTTTCGTCATGACCGCTCGCGGCTTTGGTGGACGGCGTGAAGACGGTCTCGGGAAGTTGCTGCGCCTGCTGGAGTCCGGCGGGCAAGGTGATACCGCAAATCTGCTGGGCCGCCTGATATTCCTTCCAGCCGGAGCCTGCGAGATAGCCGCGCACCACGCATTCGATTGGCAGCGGCTGCGCCTTCCGGACGATCATCGACCGACCGCGCAGCTGGCTTTCAAACGGGTGCAGAAGGGGAGGAAAATCTTCGAAGTCCGCCGTGATCAGGTGGTTCTCGACGAAGTCGAATCTCCGGAACCAAAACGCCGACAGCGAATTGAGCACCGCGCCTTTTTGCGGAATCGCGTTCGGGAGAATGCAGTC
>DASVRR010000243.1:0-24003 GCA_036388515.1 Chthoniobacteraceae bacterium
GGAATTGCAGAAACGGAACGGCCTCGATCAGGTCAATGAAGAGCTGCTCTCGGCCAAGGTCCTTGATTTCCTCACCTCCACCGCTAGCGTTTCGACCGTTGCCGCGGCCTAGCCGCTGCTGCCCTCTTCTATGATCATTCAGCCCGCCCGCGCCTCCGCTCCGCAGAGCAATTACTACGTTCCCTACGTCGTCGAACAGACCGGCCGCGGCGAGCGCAGTTACGACATTTACTCCCGGCTGCTCAAGGATCGCATCATCTTCCTCGGCACCGCGATCGACGATGGCGTGGCCAATTCGGTCATCGCGCAGTTGCTTTTCCTCCAGATGGACGACGGCAAAAAGGACATCAATCTTTACATCAACTCGCCCGGCGGCTCCGTCACCTCCGGTTTGGCGATCTACGACACGATGCAGTTTCTAACCTGCGACGTGAACACGTATTGCATCGGGATGGCAGCGTCGATGGGGGCGGTCTTGCTTGCCGCTGGCGCCAAGGGCAAGCGGTACGCTTTGCCAAACTCCGACATCATGATTCATCAGGTCAGCGGCGGCGCGCAAGGCACGGCCAGCGACGTCGAGCGCACGGTGGAGTTCATGTACAAGCTGAAGAAGCGGCTCATCCACATCCTCGCGCTGCACACCGGCAAGAGCGACGCCGTGGTCGCCCATGATTCGGACCGCGACTACTACATGAACGCCGACGAAGCCAAAAGCTACGGGCTCGTGGACGAAGTCGTGAAGTCGCGCAAAGAAATTAAAATTGCGGAAGAACTGGTCGCCACGCCTCCTCCGGAGAAGCTGGAAGCTTAAAGGGTCGTGTCCTGTCGGGTAATTTCGCGAACTCGCCGGCTCGTGCCTGATTTCTGCTTAAATCAAAGGCTCAGCCTGATCGTTGTTCCGTTTCTCTCCTAAAAGTTATCCATGGCCCGCGCATCTAATCTCACCATGTGCAGCTTCTGCGGCAAATCGCATGCCGAAGTCCGGAAGCTCATCGCCGGGCCCGGCGTTTACATCTGCGACTCGTGCATCAATGTCTGCAAAGGCATTCTGGACAAGGAGCTGAACGAAGACGCGCGCCGGCAGAGCACCACTTTGCGCGTGCCAAAGCCAATGGAGATCCGGCGCCAGCTCGATCAGTTCGTGATCGGCCAGGACCGCGCCAAGCGGACGATGAGCGTCGCGGTGCACAACCATTACAAGCGGATCCTGAGCAATCAGAACGTTGCCTCCGGCCCCGCGGTGCAGATGGATCCACTCGGCGAAGTCGAAATCGAGAAGAGCAACGTCCTCCTGATCGGACCGACCGGCAGCGGGAAAACGCTCCTCGCCCGGACCCTCGCGCGCATCATCGATGTCCCCTTTTGCATTGCCGATGCGACGACCCTGACCGAAGCAGGCTACGTCGGGGAGGATGTCGAAAACATCATCCTTCGCCTGCTTCAGAACGCCGATTACGACGTCAAACGCGCGGAGATCGGCATCGTTTACATCGACGAAATCGACAAGATCGGGCGCAAAACCGACAACGTCTCCATCACTCGTGATGTCAGCGGCGAAGGTGTCCAGCAGGCTTTGCTGAAGATCCTCGAAGGCACGACCTGCAATGTTCCGCCGCAAGGTGGCCGGAAGCATCCGCATCAGGAATATATCCAGGTCAGCACCGAGAAGATCCTCTTTATCTGCGGCGGCGCGTTCGTCGGTCTGGATAAACTGGTGCAGAAACGCATCGGGAAGAAAGTCCTCGGCTTCGGCGTGAGCGGCGCGGAAGCCAGCGATGTGGAAACTCCGGTCAGCGAAGCGATCCGTTTCACCGAGCCGGAAGATCTCCTCAGCTTCGGGATGATCCCCGAATTCATCGGCCGCCTCCCCGTTGTCACCGCCTTGGATCAACTCACCGAGGATGAACTGGTGATGATCCTCACCGACACCAAGAACGCGTTGGTCAAGCAGTTCACCAAGCTGCTCTCGCTGGAAGGCGTCAGCCTCAACGTCACCAAAGACGCCCTGCGCGCCCTCGCCGCTCAAGCCGCCACCAAAGGCACCGGCGCACGCGCCCTTCGTTCCATGCTCGAGCGCATCATGCTCGACATCATGTACGAAGTCCCGAGCCGGGAAGACATCGCGGACGTGACCATCAACCGCGCCGTCGTCGAAGGCAAAAAAGCCCCGATCATCCGGAAGAAGCAGGACAAAGACGCCGCGTAAGCTGAAGGTCAGTGCCGGAGAGCCGCCTCTGCTGGCGGCGTTGTGACCGTGATCTACCTAGACCACAACGCGACCAACCCCGTCCTTCCGGAGGTCTTTGAGGCGATGCGGCCATACTTCTGTGAGCAATGGGGGAATCCTTCCAGCAGCTACCGGTTCGGGGCGCAGCTCAAAGGCGTCATCGAAAGCACACGCGGGAACGTCGCGGCTCTGCTCGGCGCGCAGCCCCGTGAGATCATCTTCACGAGCTGTGGGACCGAGTCGAACAACACCGCGATCCATGCGGCACTGAGAGCCCGACCTGACAAGCGGCACGTCGTCATGTCAGCGGTCGAACATTCATCGGTGCTGGCGCACGGCCAAGCTCTGGAGCGCGATGGCTACCGTGTCACTTATCTGCCGGTGAATCAGGACGGGCTGCTGACTCTCGCCGATCTCCAGAACGCTCTCTCCGATGACACCGCCGTCGTCTCTCTGATGTGGGCGAACAACGAGACCGGCGTCCTCTTTCCGGTGGAGCAGATCGCGCAACTCTGCCGCGCGCGGGGCGTCCTCTTCCACTGCGACGCCGTACAAGCTGCCGGCAAGCTCCCGATCGATCTCGGCAAAGTGCCCATCGACTACCTCGCCATCACCGGCCACAAACTTGGCGCGCCAAAAGGAATCGGCGCGCTCTACGTGCACCGCAAAGCTCCTTTCACCCCGTTCCTCCACGGCGGCCATCAGGAACGCGGTCGCCGCGGCGGCACCGAAAGCGTCCCGCTCCTCGTCGGCCTCGGCAAAGCCGCCGAGCTCGCGCGCCACCGCCTACCGGAACACGACCGCACCGTGCGTCCGCTCCGCGATGCGCTGGAAAGAGGCATCCTTTCCACCGTTCCCGAAACCAAGCTAAACGGCCACCCTACCGAGCGCCTCGCCAACACCACAAACATCGCTTTCCACGGCGTGGAAAGCGAAGCGCTCCTCCTCCTGCTCGACCAAGCCGGCGTCTGCGCCAGCAGCGGCTCCGCCTGCCTCGCTGACTCCCCTGATCCGTCGCACGTTATCGCCGCGATGAAGCGCGGCCCCTCTGCCCAGCAAAGTATCCGTTTCTCCCTCGGGGCGGAAATCTCTGCCGCCCAAATCAGCGATACCATCGGGGCGGTGCAGCGTTGCGTCGCGACGCTTGCAGGCACCAGATGAAACTGCCGGCCGACGCGACTATCTCGCCGCTGAAGGTCACGCACTACCTCCTTCTTCCGCAGTCACGATCCGACAAGTCCCGCTATCTTGCACGCGCCGGCTACACGCTCGCTAATGTTGAGCGCGTCATCGCCGATCTGCGCGCCCAATCCTGTGTAGCTGCTGATTCGACGAGGCTCTCCGCTAGCGGTAAAGCCCGCTTGTTTCTCGAAGGCGCTTACGCACTGGCTCCGCAGCGGCCGCAACTTGTTGGGCAAAGTCCTCACCGACCATCTCAGTCATCATCGCGTGATACCATTCCATCTGATAGCCCCGGCTCCCTCCTGTTGGCGGACGATCGATCCTTTCTCTAGGTGCCTTTTCCCAACGACTCTTTACTCCATCGACCGTCAGAGCTTCGGGTCCGCCCGCAAGAATCACTAGGTCATGGAGGATTAGAAACATCACGGCAATTCCATTGCTCTTGGCAAACAAAGAGGGTTTCAAGGCCGCGTCCTCCTGCCAATGTTCAGGCCACGTTCTCGCGATGCCTAAGAAGTAGATGATGCAAACCTTGGCCATTCCTACCAGGTCGTTGTCTTGGAAGTACGGAAAGAAAATCGGAAACAGGGCTAGTTTCGGCGAATCCCGGCGCGGCGCGACGAGACGTGCCAAGTCCGTACCGAAAGCAGCTTGAGTGACAAGCCCTCCCGCCGTTCCGCGCATTTTGATGCGTTCGTGCCACGGCGACTTTTTGGAAGTATTGAGCACCCGAACAACGTGATGGCAGAACCGGTGGATCGCCATTTCCCCCTTATATGCCCGCTCTTTCATCGCGGCGTTTTTGATTGGCATGTAGCCGAGCAAATCGTAGATACGCGATCTGCTGACTTGCTTCTGTCGGCCATTGATTACCGCAAACATTTCCGCCTGCGCGTAATACGGCAAGTCCACCAGGATGCAGACGGGCACAGAGAATTTCTCCGCCGCGCCATTACCGTTGTTGAGGTGCAGGCGCATCGCCTCCACGCGATGTTGGCCATCAATGATATTGGTGGGCACATCCTCCTCCCACTGCAGCGTGATACTTGGGGTTGACCCACGGCCGATCTCACAGCTGGTCGTGTCGCGAACAGCAAGGATGATGGAGTTCGGAATGAGCGCGAAATCCTCTTCGAGGTAAGCCGAGATTTTCCGGACACGGGTTTCGTCAATCAGCCGCTGAAACGGTTCATCCTCGCCGTAAGGCTCTGCTTCGACTTGTCGCACCTCAGCTGCAACCACCGATGTGCTGATCGATTCAACAAACTTCCGTGCCTCCTCATCAGCAGCTCCGTGGGTTTCTTCAACATCAATCAGTTGTTCGCGAAACGCTTTCTGCCGCAACCCTGCGCAGATTTTGAAGAGTTCACTAGCGCTCAGCGATGTCAGATAGAAGGTGACGTCGTGCTGCACCACTGGAAGCGTGGTTGGCAGGGTTACGTACTTACGCCGTTGCCTGCCATTACAGGTTTTGGAGTTGCTCGTCCACGCTTGCGGCGGTTTCGTTGACTGGTGGTGCGGAGGCTTTCGAAACAGTCCGATTCGATTCAAGAGTGTCGGCTAATTCGCGCATGTCGCTCCGCATCTTCTCTTCGAGATTTTTGGAGGTCTCGATCTGAACCTTAAGAATGGCAGCGTCTGCTTTGTATTGTTCCAGCAGTGCGGTGCGCTCTTTCTCCCAGAGAGTCAGGCTCCGATCGAAACGCTTATCAACATCCTCTTCTGTCTCCCGTAGGCTCTTCCTCACGAAATACCCGAAAAACAAGCCGAGCACTGACGCCACTCCAATGAACAGTGTGACGAGTCGGGCATAGGTTTCGAATAGCTGTACGGTTGCCATCGGCGCTCCTGAAAGCGGAAGCGCCGTGGTGCTCGGCGGCGCGGGAATAGAAGGGGCTGTGGATGAGCCGGACGTCACGGCACCAGAAACAGGTGGTTGCAAAATGCGATTCGGAAAGACATACGGCAACACATCAGGAAGAACGATCGCTGCCACGAAGAGCGCCAGGATAGTGACTCCTGCGAGTAGATATCTAAACGGCATCTCCCGATGTTTGGGGTTCTTTGGTTCGGCCGTCGAACTCATGGCGCTCCTTTCCCTTCATCGCGGTGATATTGCCTTGCGCCGCCGGTCGTCAGCTTCCCGCGGAGCCGGAGCGCCGCATCGCCTTTTTCGAGGGAGCGGGGGAGCAGGCCGCCTAGCACTTTCTTCTGCTTCGCGGGTTGCAGTGTGTGCGGGGAGAAGTGGAGGCCGCACTCGGCGAGCTCCGCGAAGTTGGTAGCGTTGTCGCCGGTGGTGAGGAAGGCGTCGGCGTCCTGGCTGGCGAGCCAGACGGGGAAGCCCCACGAGCGGCCTTGCCGCGCAAGCGAGCCGAGGAGGCCGGCTTTGCCTTCCTTCGGCAGGAGTAGGTGCGCTTCGTCGACGAAAAGCACCATCTTCAATGGCTGGATGCCGTTCTTCACGCCGAGCTGGCGGTTCAGTCGCTTCATCAGGAAGTTGAGAATCAGCGCAACGGCGAGGGACTTGGTTTCGTTGTCGTTGCCGAGGTCTTTGAAATCGATCACGAGCGATTGCGAGAGCCATTCCTCCACGGGCATCGCCGTCATCGCGCTGGAGAAGAGGTTGAAGTCCACAATCTTCTTGATGACGTTCAAGACCACGCCGTCGGCGCCCGCTCGCTCCAGCTCGGCAACGAGGCCCGGAAAGTCCGGCGGGTCGAGCGCCATGTAGGCGTCGCACAAGGCGCGCTCCTGGTTCGCACCGAGCTGCGGCGCAAAGCAGCGGACGAGGTGCGCGATCTCGTGGGCGATCTGCGCGTTGACGGTGTCGTTGCGGTCGCCAGAGGGGATTGATCGGAAGGTCGCCTTGAATGAGCCGCACGTAGCTGGCACCGGTGCGGGCGAGGAACTTCTGGCGGTTTTCCTGTTGCTGCGGATTTGCTGGGTCGTCCTCCAACTCACCCTTGAGATCGAAAAAGATGAAGCGAACCCGCGGTTGGAGAGGTGCGCGAGGAGGTCGAGCGCGAGCTGGCTTTTCCCCGAGCCGGGTTCGCCCGAGATGACCAGCAGGCCGTTCTTTGTCCCCGGCCACTTGCGAATCTGCGGCTCGCGACGGGGTGCCGAACTCCCCCCGAATTATTGCGCGTCGACTTGCGACCTTACGCTGCGGGTAAATTCAATTCCGCGAGAAGCTTCAGCGCGCCTGCGACATTGTCGTTTGTGCATTTCGCGCCTTTCTTCCTATGAAGGCGGCTCAGCGCGTTATCGTGAGCATGACCCATCTGGCGGTAGCTATCATAAGTCGCCGCGAGTTCGAGAACGACTGAATCGCGGGACTCGAGCTTCTGGATCGCACCGGCAAATCCGCTGACATCGGCAGCATTTTTCACGTCTCGTGCTTCGATGTGATACACGGGATTACCGTCCCACTGCAGTTCTCTCCGTTCTTCGACAGCGTTCATCGATTTCAGCAGGCCGAGATCAAAGTGAACGGACTCACTGTAGGGGCCGTAAAAAAACAGCGTGTAATCGTAGTCGGTCGGGAGGCCAATCCTTTGAAGCAAGCGAACAGTCTTCTGAAGGCGAGTGCGGCCGTGGACGGTGTGATCTTCGTGGGCCGCGATGACGCCTTGGAGGTAACGAAATTTTTCAGCGGGCATGGTCAGGATGACAGTGTGGATCGCGCAACTGACGCGACTTCGTCGCGAAAGCGTGGAGGGTAGTAATAACGGGTGAGTTGATACTTTTTCTTCAGCTCATCCACAGGATTTGAAATCGTGCTGATCTCGACAATTCTGCCCGCAGAGGACTGGACGTATATCTGAGCGGCCGGTTTATCGTCATCAGGGTCGTAGGGCTTATATGGGGTATCCGCCGGCGTATCCACCCCAAAGTGAAATGCCATATCCGCCCCCGCTTCGCGAAGCGCGTGATCGAGGGCGGTCCGAAATTCTGCGACGACGTTGCTCTCCCGATCGCTGAGCTCGATGGCCTTGTAGAGCCTCCGATGAAGGAGCCCGTGACCGAGTTCGCGGAGGATGCCATCGTTGCATCGCTCGCACGACTTAAAGAATTCGCTGAGCGCGAAATCGTCGAGATCGAGATAATCCGCGAGCGAGAGGTGCCCTCGGAATGCGTTTGCGATGGCCGTCGGGAACTGCTCAGACTGCGCGGGAAACAACGAAGGCGAATTGTCCGCGACAACTTCTTTGAAGCGTTGAAATAACAGCTTCAACATCACTTCCGCCGCTCGTGTCGCCTTGTGAAAGTAAACCGTCCGATACATGTGATATCGGGCGAAGATGTAAGCCTCGGTCGGCAGAAATGCTTTGGAGCTGACAAAGAAGCGCGGTGCTCCTTTATGATCATCGAGGTAAAGATGAGCAATAATCCAGTCCCGATCGAATCGCCCGTACTCGGTGCCAGTAGCGTGGCTATCGCGTAACAGATAGTCGAACCGATCACCGTCCAGCTGGCTGCTTACGAGTTCGGTGAGAAAGCTGGGGATGATTTCTCCTGCGCTAGGCGCTTCCCAATCTTCGTCGAAGAACATCCCCAGCTGCTGCGGAAAAGAAGGATGAAAGGCTACCAGCCGCCGGTGAATTTCCGTCGTGCTGTCTTGGATCACCTCGAGTGTTCGCGTTTCGTGATTGTCGCCTGTGACTTTCTCGAACGCGTGGGAGAATGGGCCGTGCCCTACGTCGTGAAGGAGGGCAGCCGCGAGGATGAATGCCTGCTGCTCATCTGTGAGCTTGATACCGAGCGTGAGCACTCGTCGAACTAGCAGGCGAGTTTGTCTGCATGACTCCGATGGAGTGCGCGAAACGGCTGTGATTCGCGCCTGGAAAAACAAGTTCTGAAAGTCCGAGCTGCTTGATCCGACGGAGCCGCTGAAACTCGCGGCAGTTGATGAGATCGATCAGGAGGTGATCAGCGTCAGTATCCTCGAACGCAATGACGTTGTGAATCGGATCACGTAGGATCTTTGGCCATTTGAAGTCGGGCGTTTGCCTCGTGTTTTCATAGACCCGATCCTTAATCTGCTGTTTCATACACGGTGGAAGCTGCGGTGCCTCCGAAGAAACTCTGTAGAGGGGCGTAACTTCGCGGAAGGATCGAATTGCAAGATGCGCCCCTTCAAGATCGTGAGTCGATGCGACTCTGGGCCGTGCTCAGTAAATGTGCCTTGATTCACGACGACACGAAGCTCGTCGTCGGCAGACCAGAGGCCGGCATCAAATTGCCAATGGGCATTTTTGGAAAGAGATAGGCCGTTCGTCGGGTCATCGTTTTGCGTCGAGGACCAAGCTTCGATGTGGGCGGCATCGACAATGGTCGCACCGTCGCCGGTCACGCAGCGGTAGCCGGTTAGTGCGCAGGTGTAGCGGTATTCCGAGCAGACTCGCACTGCAAAGCGAGCGGAGCGTCCTTTTCGCTTTGCCGCTTCTTCCGCTTCTTCCATGACGCGGTTTGGGGAAGCGGTGACATCAGCTCCCGACTGAAGGCCCAGGCTTTCGAACAAAGCTATACGCTCGGTTGGCTCGAAGTATTTCGAGATTAGGACCATTCGCGCTTTGAGGCGAAAGCCGGGTTCGGCGAACAGATCAAATAACTCAGGATCGAACTCGCAGACCGCACAGGTATCCGGCGAATCGGCCCGGTGCATTTCCGCCGTGAACGCCTCCCACAAACCTTGGCTCGATAAGTAGAAGAACGGCATGCGGATATCGAGACGCGTCGGCCAACGCTCACCGACCAGCGCGCCGTAGGAGCGAAAGCGCAGCACAAGACCCGGGGAACGGGTGAAGGCGCGGGCCGGAAGTTCGGCGCTCTCTGCCATGTCAAGCAGGGAGAGGAGAAGCAGCGGCTTGTGGGGCGCTTTCCCACGGCAGTCGCCGCGACCGGAGGCTGGATTGAGCTTGGTCAGGCGCGCGAGCCATTGCCTTGCGCACTCGTCGTTCACCTGAAGTTTCCCCATTTACCCTGCCAATACCGCTGCCTCGGGCCGCTCCCGCAGATCGTCCTGCAAAATCTGCAGCAGCTCGTCGGGTAAACCGAAGGCGCGGTGGCTTTCGCCGTAGTCGGCGACTCTCGCGAGCATTCGGCGGAGTGTGGCCGTAGAGATGCCGCTCTCGGTGGCGATGCTCTCCTCCAACTCGCGGTGTTTGTCCTGCTCTTCGGGTTCGTTCATGGGGAAGCCTCGTTGCTCGCTGACGATGCGCCCGACACCGTAGCCGTCGTCAGGGTCGCGCGCACTCTTCCAGAGTCGCTGGATGAGGAAAAGCTCTTCTTCACTGATGATCGGGAGGCCGGTGTCGGCTTCGAGTTGGAGGAGCTTGCCCAGGAGCTCGCGCCGGGCGGCGATGTGGAGCGGCCCGGGGCCGTCCTGGCCTTTCTTCGTCACCATGTCGCGCTTGCCGCTGGCCGGGTCGCGGAAGTGGAGCAGAGTTTCCCGAAATTCGAGGAGCTTCTCCATGCGGTCGTCGCCACTGGCGAGGAGGCCTTCGCTGGCTTTATCCTTCTCCACGACGGTGCAGGTCCAGCAACCGAAACGGGAATTGCCGCAGCTCGGGGTGGAGACATCGACGACGAGCGGGCATTCGCCGCCGGACGCATTAGCGTAAAGCTTGTAGAGGGAGCGATTGTCGCTGCCCCACGGGTTCGGCTTTTGCAGGAGGTAGGCCCAGACTTCTTGGGTGCTCAAGTATTCGATGGGATTGGAAATCCAGACGTTCGGCAGGTCTTCGTGCCGCCGAAGACCATTCTGGGTCTGGCGGGCGGCCATGTTCATGGCGCGCGTGGCGCTCTCGCTGCGGCGCGCGCCGAGGTGGAGGATGGCTTCGCCCCAGCGGCCGAGCTGTTTTTCCACAAAAACGCTGACGGGGTTGATCTTCATCCGCTGGGTGCACCAGCGGAAGAGCCGGTTCGGCGGCGGATAACCGCGGCCCAGGATGTTTACCCAGAAGGACTGATCGGCGGTCGGTTTGAGGAGGTTGACGTCGATGTTCAGCCCGTGCGTCTCGGAGCAGGCGCGCATCTTGTCCAGCGTGGCGCCAATCATTTCCACGATCGCGGGGATTTCCACCCGGGTGTCGGTGCAGACGACGGAGATCGCCTTGGTGCGGTGCTCGGGCGGGAGAGCGAGAACGGTCTCGAAGATCAACGACGCGAGCATCGTGGAATCTTTGCCGCCGCTGAACCCGACGAGCCACGGGCGCGGGTCGTCGAGGTAAAGGCGGCGGAGGGATTCGCAGATTTCGGGAAACATCAGGCGGCGGAGTGTTGCGGCGGATCTGCCAGCCGTCAACGTCGTGAGCGTTGTCCTAGCAGAGTGGCCGGAAGGAGGCTCGGACGGTGCGTTTTGCCCCTCGCGGCTGCATTTACAAGCGGCGGCTTGGTGCTAGTTTGCGGGCCATGAAAAAGCGGCTCGTGCAAGCTCTTGTTGTCCTTTTGATCTGCTTCAATCTGGCGATCGGGGCGCGTGTTTACCAGGCGGTGGCGGCGCAGGAGAAGGATGAGACCGGTTATGCGAGCGTGGCCATTTTTGCCCGGGCGATGCAGCTGATCCGGCAGGATTATGTGGATGAAAAAAAGATCAGTTACGAGGATCTGACGCATGCGGCGCTGCGGGGGATGCTTTCCAATCTCGATCCGCATTCGCAATTTATGGAGGCCACGGATTTCAAGGGAATGCAGGACGATACGAACAGCCGATTTGACGGACTCGGAGTGGTGGTCTCGCAGCGCGAGGGAGAGCTGGTGATCATCTCGCCGATGGAGAATTCGCCGGGGTTCAAAGCGGGCCTTTTACCCGGAGACAAAATCGTGAAGATTGACGGTCAATCCACGGAGAAAATGGATTTGAATGAGGCGCAGAACAAACTGCGTGGCGCGCCGGGGACCGGCGTCACGCTGACCATCCTCCGCGCGGCGACCAAGGAGATTAAAGATTTCCCGCTGGTCCGGGAGAACATCAAAGTCGCCAGCGTGAAGGACGCGAAACTCCTGCCCGCGGAGCAAACGGGAAGTTCGAAAATCGGCTACGTGCGGATCGTGCAGTTCAATGTGCCGACGGCGGAGGATTTGAGCCGGAAGCTGGATGAGCTGGAGAAGCAAGGCATGCAGGCGCTGGTGCTGGATCTTCGTTACAATCCCGGCGGTCTTTTGAATTCTGCGGTGGATGTCGCCGGCCAGTTTCTTCCGCCCAAGACGCTGGTGGCTTCGACGGAAGGCCGCGTGCCTTCGCAAAGCCGGAGCTACCGGACTCCGGATAATCTGAAGCGGCGGCCGAACTATCCGATCGCGATCCTGATCAACTCGAGCAGCGCCAGTGGATCGGAAATCGTCGCCGGTGCGCTGAAGGATTTGAACCGCGCAATTTTGGTGGGCGAGACGACCTTCGGGAAAGGATCCGTCCAGAGCGTCGTTCAGCTGCAGGATGGATCGGCGATGCGGCTGACCACGGCGAAATATTACACGCCGAGCAAGCAGGTGATTCACGAGCAAGGCGTCGCCCCGACGATTCGAGCGACGTTCTCGCCCGAGCAGGAGCGGCTGCTGATGGCGCAGCGCAATGAGGAAGCGCTGACGGACGCGCAGCGGAAGGAGCTGCAAGGCTTCCGCGACACGCAGCTCGAGCGCGCGGTGGATGCGCTGAAGGGCGTGATGATTTACGCGGAAAAGACTGGCGGGAAGAAGGTGTCCGCGAATTGAGCCAGCCGGGATCGGAGGCGGTCGGCTGCGTGCTGGCGGTGGAGACTTCGTGCGATGAGACGGCGGTCGCGTTGTTGCGCGGGACGGAGTTGCTGGCGAGCGAAGTCGCTTCTCAAATCGCGCTGCACGCGGCGTACGGCGGAGTGGTTCCGGAAGTCGCGTCGCGGAACCATTTGCGGATGTTAAAGCCGGTGATCAGCCGCGCGCTGGCGGCGGCGAAACTGTCGCTTCCGGAAGTCTCCGCATTTGCCGCGACATGCGGCCCGGGACTGGCGAGCTCGCTGATGATCGGGACTTCCGTGGCCAAAGGAATGGCGGTGGCGATGGGGAAGCCTTACCTCGCGATCAATCATCTCGAAGGTCATCTGCTCTCGCCTTTCTTCGGGAACAAAAGCATCGAGCCGTCGGTCGCGCTGGTGGTCAGCGGCGGGCATACTTTGCTCGTGGAGATCCAGGAGTTTGGCCGATATCGGCTGCTGGGACAAACGCAGGATGACGCGGCGGGCGAGGCGTTCGATAAAGTCGGCAAGCTGCTCGGGCTGCCTTATCCCGGCGGGCCGAATGTGAATCGGCTGGCGGCAGAGGGAAACCGGGCGGCGTTCGACTTCCCGCGCAGCATGCTGGATTCGCCCGATTTTCGCTTCAGCTTCAGCGGCTTGAAGACTTCGGTGCGATATCTTCTCCCGAAGCTGGAGACGATTTATCTTCCGGATCTTTGCGCGTCATTCCAGGAAGCCGTGGTGGAAGTGCTCGTCGCAAAAACCATCCGCGCGGCGCAAACCGTTGGACGCGATTTGGTGGCGGTGAGCGGCGGAGTGAGCTGCAACTCTCGTTTGCGGGAAGCGTTCGCGGAGGCTTGTTCCGCAAATGGGCTGCGGCTGCGGTTGGCGGAGCCGACGCTTTGCACGGATAACGCGGCGATGATCGGCTACGTCGCGGCGTTGAAGCTGGCCCGCGGGGAACGTTCTCCGCTGACCGGGGATATCGATCCGAATCTGCGGCTCGCGGCTTGACCCGCCGGAGGAGGCAACCGAATTCCTCGTGTGGAGGGCATCGCGCCGTCGATGCCGGGCGGGCTGACCGCGGAAGCGACCGCGCGCTTCCCTCCACAATTCGAGGGAAGTCTAATACTCCCGGATGAGGAGAAAATCCGCGATCGCCTGCAGCGGCGCGGCCTTGGCGCCAAACGGTTTCAGAGCGACCCGGGCGGATTCCGTGAGGCGGTTTGCTTCCGCACGAGAGCGCTCGAGGCCGAAGATTGCCGGATACGTGGCCTTCGTCGCCTTCACGTCTTTCCCGGCGGTCTTGCCGAGCTTCTCGGTCGTCTGGGTGACGTCGAGGATGTCGTCGATGATCTGGAAAGCCAGGCCCAGCGATTCGCCGAAAACCGTGAGTCGCTCGAGTTGATCCGGCTTTGCATTGGCGCTCATGGCGCCGAGCCGAATGGAAGCTTTGAGCAGCGCCGCGGTCTTGCAGCGATGGATGTAACGCAGCTCGGCTCCGGTGATTTTCTTCCCCTCGCCCTCCAGATCGGCGACCTGACCGCCGATAAGCCATTTGCTTCCGGAAGCTTCCGCAAGTTCGCTGACCAGAGCGGCGACAGGATAACGCCGGGTGGCTTTGGCTTGCGCGAGAATTTGGAAAGCAACGGTGAGGAGCGCATCGCCGGCGAGCACGGCGACTCCTTCCCCGAAGACCTTGTGCGAAGTCGGCCGACCTCGACGCAGATCATCGTCGTCCATGCACGGAAGATCATCGTGGACAAGCGAGTAGGTGTGGATGCATTCGACCGCGCAGGCCGCGGGCAGCGCGTCTTCGGCAGAACCGCCGCAAGCTTCCGCAGCGGCGAGCGTGAGCACCGGCCGCATGCGTTTGCCTCCGGCGAAGAGGCTGTAGCGCATCGCCTCGTGGATGGTTTTCGGTTTTGTTCCAGCCTTCGGGAGGAAACGGTGGAGCGCTTTGTCCGTCGCGGCCGCATGCGTGGAGAGATAGCGTTTTACGTCCATGGCGCGGCGGAATCCCGTGGAGCCGGATCAATGGCGACCGACCAGGCCGGTGAATTGTTTCCACATCTTCCCGAGGTCGCCGCCTTGGATGAGGCCTTCCTGCCAGGCGACGATTTCCCGCTGCAGATCCAGCACCGAAGCATGCCGATCTTCCGGCGCGAGACTCAGCGCTTTCATCGCCACGGCAGCGGGAAAGTCGGGCAACTTTCCGCGCGGCCAATGCGGCAAAGGAGTGCTTTTCGATGATTGCACCGGCGGCGAAACGCGAGAGCTCAGGGCCGCCTCGAGCAGCGCGTCTTCATCCTCGCCCGCCAGCGGATCGCGCAAGGTGATGATCCGGTAAAGCAGTCCGCCCAAAGCGTGCACGTCGGTGCGCGCATCGACGGCATCGTATTGGCCCGCGGCTTGTTCGGGCGAGGTGTAAGGGGAAAGCGCCGGCTCTCCGATCGCCGGAATGGCGACCGGAAACTCCTCGCCTTCTTCCGCCGGCAGCGGAGTGGCGAGGCTCCAGTTGGTGACGAGGACTTCCCCGAAGCGCCCGATTTCCACGGCATCCGGACTGAGCGAGCCGTGGACCAATCCACGCGAATGCGCGAACGCGAGGACGTCGCAGACCTTCTGCCAAATGCCGATCAGCGCGAGGAAAGTCGGCGCCTCGGGACGGTTGCCGGCGGCAAGGTGATCGAGGAGATCGGTGAGCGATTCGCCTTCAATAAAACGCGTGGTGTAGAACAGCTGGCTTTGCTCATCCAGCCCGAGTTCGTAGATCGGGAGGACGCCAGGATGCTGGAGCTGCGCCGTGATCTGCGCCTCGCGGACAAAACGCAGCAGCGACGCGGTGTTCTGCTGACTGGTCGAGAGGAGAACTTTCATCGCCACCGGGCGATTGAGCGTGGTGTCTTCCGCGGAAAAAATGGTGCTCGTTTGCCCCTCGACGACGGTATCGCCGAGATTGTAGCGGCGCGCGCGGAGGAAATCCGGCGGCAGATATTGCAGGGCTTCCACGGGAATCCCGGCGCGCTGGAAGCTGAGCGTCGTCGAACCGAGCCGCACCTCCACGCCGAGAGGAATGCGGGTCATTCCTTCCGCCGCCTGACCGTCCACAAAGGTGCCATTGGCGCTGGCGAAGTCTTCGATGAAAACCTCTTCCTCGGAGACCACGGTCAGCCTGGCGTGCTGCGCGGAGATGCTCGCTTCATCGACCACGATCTCGTTCTTCCGCTCGGAGCCGATGATGTAACGGCCACGTTGCAAGAGGCAGCGCGCGAGTTGTCGCGACTGAAAATAGACAACCACCTCGAGAGGCCGCCGGGAAGCAGGGGACGTGTGCATGCGATGAGCTAATCCTGAAAACCGGTGGAGCTTGGATCTTCGCTCACGTGAGTTCGAGAGTGAAAATGGTCGAACCGATCTGCAAAGTCTGGCCTTCGAGCAAAGGCGCGATTTCGTTTGGCTCCAAAGGCGTTCCCTCCAGCCTCAGGACGCCGCTGGCGAGGCCGCGATTGCTTAGCCAAAAACCGCCGTGCAGGTAGTGAAAGGTCGCCGGGCTGCGGCCGCCGCCGCGCGTGTCCCAGACGATCCGCTGTCCGGAACCCAGGCTGAATCCAGCATCCGAAAAGATCCAGACGGCGTGGCGCAGCGCGGGCTGGCCGCGAGCCGGGAGGAAGAAAACGGCGCCATGGAGATGACGCGGAGTTTCCTCCGCGGGAAGAACTGCGGGCAGGTTCTCGATCTGAATCGTCGGCGGCTCCGGAGTGAGCAGCGGAACAATTTCCACGGAGTAAACTCCGCCCAGCGAAAGCTGCACCGCGCGCTCCAGCGGAGTGGCGGACGAGCTGGGCAGCGGACGATCGTCCCACTGAGTTCCGTTGACGCTGGCGGAGTCGTGATGTCCGTCGCGGATGGTCAGGCTTTCTCCGGAAACTTCCGCCGTGACGTGGACGCGGCTGATTTGGTTGGTGAGATCTTCGTTCGCCGGAGTCTCCGGATAAAAGCGAGCAACGAAATCGGCGTGCGCGAACGAACGCCCGAGCGTGAACGTGGAGCGAGCCACCAGATGCACCGCCGGTGTTTCCGGATCGGCGGGAACAAGCCGGAGGACTTTGGCGGATTGGCAAGGTTCCAGAAGAGACGCTGGAATCTTCCACCGCACCGGCGCTTGCGGCGAATGGCTGGCGAGTGGCGTGCGCTGGGTGAATTCGGACGGTTCCGCCGCGCGCAGAGCCGCCCACAAGCTCGCGGCATCCGGATAAAAATCCCCCAGCAGCGCCCGGCGCAGGACGCCATTTCCTTCCTCCCGAAGCGCGGGAAGCGGAGTGTAGCGCCGCTCGCGCCCGATCCGCACATGCCCGCCGAGCACCTCATACAGCAGCTCCGCGAGCCGCAAAGGCGCATTCAGTCGTGCCTCCGGAACCAGCGTCCGCAAGTCAGTCACCGTGGTCAGCGTGGTTTGTCCGTCCGCTTCCAGCAGCAACGCGCGGACGCTGAGCGGATTCAGTTTCAGCGCAAACGGCGGCCAGGCTCCCATCGGTTCACCGATGATCGACTCGGGAAGCACCGCCGGATCGAACTGAATCAGCAGCTTCGAAAGGAGCTGAGCCGGCAGGGAAAGTCGGCGCTCGGCGATGAAATCCAGCGCCGACGCCAGCGGCTCGAGCAGCTGCAAGGTTTCGCCGGCGGTGAGTTCATGGCGCCGTTTCAGGAGTTCGAGGAGCGAAAATCCGTGGATCCATTCCCGCACGAGGAAAGCCTGGCCGGGCTGGATGCCGTGATACCGGAGGATCGCCGGATGAAGGTCCCGCTGGAGCTTCTGGAGTTCCGCCTGCAATTCGTCCGTGCCCGGCTCGGCTCCGCTTCCGCCGCCGATCATTTTGACCGCGACGATCTCGCCAAAACCCAAATCTTTCGCCCGGAAAAGCCGACCGCCGAGCCCGCGCGGTCCTTCCTCGAGAAGCTCGTAACGGTCCGCCAGGCGGGTGCCGTTCATCGGGTCGCCTCGAGGTTTGTGAGCGGGAAATCCGTCACTCCACGAACCGTTGCGCCACCGGCATTTTGCGGCCGACTCCGAAAGCGCGGCTCGTCACTTTCAATCCGGGAACCGCCTGCGCGCGCTTGTATTCATTGAGGTCCACGCGGCGCACGATCCAGCGCACGACTTTCTCCTCCCAGCCGAGCGCCACAATCTCGCGAACGCTGAGTTGTCGCTCCACATAAAGCTCGAGGATCGGGTCGAGCACGTCGTAAGGAGGCAGCGTATCCTGGTCGCGCTGATCCGGCTTGAGCTCGGCGCTCGGCGGTTTGGTGATGGTGTCGCGCGGGATGATTTCGCGGTCCCGATTGATCCATTCCGCCAGCTCATAGACGAGCGTCTTCGGGACATCGCTGATCACCGCGAGGCCGCCGCACATGTCGCCGTAGAGCGTGCAATAGCCGACCGCGAGCTCGCTTTTATTCCCCGTGGTGAGGAGGAGATGGCCAAACTTGTTCGAGAGCGCCATCAGCGTCATTCCGCGCAGACGCGGCTGCATGTTTTCCTCCGTGGTGTCTTCTGGAAGTCCGGCGAAAATCTCGCGAAACTGTCCGCGGAAAGCTTCGAAGCTCTCCTGAATTGGGATCTGCAGGCAGCGAACTCCGAGATTTTCCGCGAGCGCGAGCGAATCGGAGACGCTTCCGCCCGAGCTGTATTGCGTCGGCATGGTCACGCCCAGCACGTTTTCCGCACCGAGCGCGTGCGCGGCAATGCACGCGGTGACGGCGCTGTCGATCCCGCCGCTGAGACCGAGCACGGCCGATTTGAAACCGCACTTGTGGAGGTAATCCCGAGTCCCGAGCGAGAGCGCGTGGAAGAGTTCGGCCGACGGGCTCGGTGCTTCCGGAGGAGAAGACGTTTCGAGATCCACGACCGCGAGTTCTTCCGCAAACGGCGTGAGTCTCGCCCGCAACGTGCCTTCCGCATCGAACGCCAGCGAATGACCGTCGAAGATCAGCTCGTCATTTCCGCCGGCCGCGTTGCAGTAGAAGATCGGCGCGTGATGCCGGCGGGCGATGTCGCTCAGCATGGCGATGCGACGCGCGACTTTGCCCAGCGTGTAAGGCGAGGCGCTGAGATTCAGGATGGCCGTGGCGCCTTGCTCGAAAAGCGACGCCAGAGGCGAGACTCCGTAGAGCCGGCGCGGAAGATAATCTTCCGTCCAGATATCTTCGCAGATCGTGACGCCAAACTTCGTCCCGCCGATCTCCAGCGGCTCCACGCTCGCGGCCGGCTCGAAGTATCGATCCTCATCGAAAACGTCGTAGGTCGGGAGGAAAGATTTGTGCACCACACGACGCGGCGCATTCGCCTGGAGCAAAGCGGCGGCATTGTAAAAAGGCTGACCCCCACCGCGATTGACGTCGATGAAACCGACCAGCAAAGGAACGGCGCCGACTTCCTCCTGGAGCAAATCCAGGGCTTCGAGATTGGCGGGGACGAACCGCGACTTGAAGACGAGATCCTGCGGCGGATATCCGGTCAGCGCGAGTTCCGGGGTGAGCACAAGCTCCGCGCCTTGAGCGACGAGCGCGCGATAGGCTTGGATGATCTTCTCCCGGTTGCCCGGAAGATCGCCGACGGTGGTGTTGAGCTGAGCGAAACCGATTTTCACAATCTAACTCCGGGCAGGGAAGCCGGTGTTAGCGGATTCGCGGGGGAGGCGTCGAGCGCTCGTAGAGACTGCTCTTCCAGCCTTCGTTCGATTCGTAAAAGGCCTGCTGCACGATATGGCGGAAGGCGTAAAGCAGACAGGCGGCCGCGAAGCCGCAAACCATCGTCATGAGGAACTTCTGCGTAAAGGTGCTCTGCAGCATGCAGCTCGTTAGAGCAGATGTTCTGCCGCGCCTTCACCAAAATCCCCACTGGCCGGTGCGCATCACGTAAATGCCCAGCAGCAAATTGGTCACCGCATGCGCGATGACGCACGCGCTGAGGCTGCGGGTGCGATAGGCGACGAGGTTGTAAAGTGCTCCCGCCAAAGCGGCGGCGACCCAATCGGCGGGCTGATGTTCCAGGCAAAAACCCAGAGTCACCACGGAAAAGGAAAGCCAGGAAAAGCTCCCGAACGGCACTTCCGTGAAGGGCTCGCGAATCAGGTGGCGCAGCAAAAAACCGCGCCAAAAGATTTCTTCCAGCAGCGGCACCACGATCACGAGCCGGACGAAACGGAACGCCAGCGTGAGTTGATAAGCCCACGAATTTTCGGGGAAGAAAGTCGGATCGAATCCGACGAGTCGCGGAGGAACCCCGAACCAAAGTTGGGGAGCAATCCAGATCAGGAGCACGGCGATTCCCACCAGGCACGCGACCGCCACGCCGCGGATGGGGCGAAGTTCATAATGCCGCCAGCCGCGCGCGAGGAGGATCCCGCACACGACCGCCTGGAGCGGAAGAACCCAATACTGCGGCTCCGCCAGCCACCACGGACCAGCGACGCCGTCGAAGAGCTTGGACACCAACTCGCCCAGCAGCATGAGCGCAAGAAATCCCGCGAACGGCGCGAGATAAGCTTTTTCCTGACGGGTAAATCCAAGCATCGCAATGAGAGCTGCAAACCAAAACGAAACCGACCAGGGAACTCCAGAACAACTCCTCCTGCTGCTCGACGCCGAGCTGATGGCAAAACGCGGGAAGCTGGCCGCTCGCCGCCCGAAGCGAACGGGACTTCTCGTCTTCGCACTGATGTTGATCTTCGGTCTGGGAACGCTGGCGCTGATTTTCGCGCAGCAAATGATGCTGGATCTGCACGAGCGTTCCCTCCCGACCGACCCGGTTTCGGTGACCCAGCTGCGGTAAATTCTGAGAATCCGAAGCTCCGGGCACAACGCCTGCTTTGGATCTTCCTCGAAATGGCTAAAGCCCAAAACTCAGTCATCGGGATCGACCTCGGCCGCTACGCGCTCAAGTCCGTGCTGCTGCAGCGGAAATCGCAAAACCGCTTCGCGATCACCCACTTTGCTTCCCGCGTCATCAGCGAGCCGCTGGAGTCGGCGGACAGTCTCGGCCGTGAATTGAAGAGCCTCTTCAAGGAAATGGGCGGCACCGCCAAAAGCTGCGGCGTGGGAATCTCCAGCCCCGACGCTCTCATCCGGATCATCGAACAGCCGGAGACTCCGCCGGACATTTTGCGCGATGCTTTGCGGCTCAACGGCATGACTTTGCTCAACCAGGACTGCAAAGAGTTCGTGCTCGATTGCGACAAGATCCCGAGCACCGATCCGGCGGCGAGTTCCGAAAGCGGCCGCGCCGGCTATCACCGTTACCTCGTCGGAGGATTGCCGCGCACTCAGATCACGCACGTGACCGAGGCGGTGGATCGGACGGGAGTCTCGATCGCCACGATGCAACTCGCGCCGGTCTGCGCCTTCAACGCCTTTGAGTTTGCAAACGAAGAGATCTTCAACAATCAGGCGTTCTTCCTCGTGGATATCGGCCACACGACTTCGACCGTGATGGTCGGCGTGAAGCGCGAGTTGATCCTCGTCCGCACCATCGACTTCGGTGGCAAAGCGCTCGTGGAAGCACTCACCGGGCTAAGCGGAGAAGGCCGCGATGCGGTCCTCCAGGCGCTCGAGCAAGAGGATGAAATCATGGTGGAATACACCCGCGTCGCGCTCAACGGATTGATCCGCGAGATTCAAAACTCCATCGGCTTTCTGGAACATCGGCGCGACGAAACCATCCGCCAGATCTACGTCTCCGGCGGACCCGCCAAGTCGCGCACCTTGCTGAAAGTCCTCGCGGAAGAACTGCGGCTGCCGTGTGAGACATGGAGTGCCGTGACTCAATGCGAAATGGCGGTCTCGCCTCAGCAGCGCGCTGCTCTGGAAAGCAACGCGATGGACCTCAACGTGGCATGTGGTGCGGCCACCGAAATCCTCCAGGGAATCTAAACCATGGCCCTTCATCTCAATCTCTTTCACGAAATCCAGAAGGCCAAGCAGCTGCAGCGGCGTGATCCGCTGAAGCTCTCGATCTTCGGCCTGATCGCGGTCGCGAGCGGGTTCGCTCTTTACTATTTTGTGGAGCTCGGCCGCGCGCACGCCATCAACCAGGAACTCCAGCAGGCGCAGGCGGAATACCAGGCGCTGGAACCAAAAGCCAAGGCCGCCAAACTCAAGGAAGAGGAACTCAACGGTGAGATCATCAAAGCGGATCGGCTGATCGGCCGGATCGAGAAGCGTTTCTACTGGGGACCAATCCTCGATGAGCTTTCCCGGGTGGTTCCGCGCGAGGTACAAATCACTCGCTTCACGGGCGGTGTCGCCGGTGATTCCCCACGGACTTGTTCCCTGGTGCTGGATGGCCTCTCCGCCGGCGAGGATCCGCGCCGGGTTGCGGAAGAATTGCGCACCGCCATCGCCGAACGGTTCGGATCGAAATTCAAGACGGTCACTTCGAACTTCAAGTCCCTGGAAGATGGCACCGAGCTCGTGATGCTGGAGAGCAAGCAGCTCGCGACCGCCACCTTCGCCATCAACGTCCAGCTCATCACTCACGACGACGCCCCAGCGGTGCCGGCGACTACCCGGAAAAAGCGCTAAGCCATGAAACTCGGCAAAGACGAAATCCAGAAAATCTTCCTCGGCGGACTCTTGCTCGTCGGCATCGTTTACAGCTACTTCGATCTGCTCCTCTTCCCCTTGCAAAAGAAGCAAAAGGCGGCGCGCGCGACCGCCGACCTGATCGGTCCGCAGATCAAGGAAGCCCAGACGCAAATCCGCCGGACCCAGGAACTCGAGAGCACCGCGCCGGTCAAAGTTTCCGTCGTCAAACAAGTGGAAGCTCTGATTCCGGAAGGTTCGCCGGTGGCCTGGTTTCCGCCGCGGGTGAATGACTTCCTGCGCCGGCACGGGATCGAGAAATCCACGACCAAGCTGAACGGAGAGACTCCGGAGAAAGATCTCGGCGGATTCCGCCGGCTCTCGTGGGGAATCGATTTGCCGAAGGTGCAATATGGGGAACTCGGCTCCGCGATCTCCGCTCTGGAAAACGAAGAACCACTGCTGGAGATCACCACCCTGCAAATTGAAACCACCCGGGAAGACGCCGAGAGCCAGCACGCCTTGATCACCGTCCAAAACCTCGCCAAACAATGACTCACCGGATCCCAATTATCGCTCTTGCCTTCGGCCTCCTCAGCGTCTTTGCCTCCGAAGCCGCAGAGACCGAACCGACGCCTTACACGCTGAAAAACAAGTCGCGCTTCACGGCTTCAGACGCGAAGCAACGCACTCCGTTCTGGCCAATCGGCTGGACCAAACGAAGCGAGTCGCAGCTTTCCCCAGCAGGCCGCCTCACGGTGGTGCCAAAGGTGACGCTCGAACCCGGCAACTTCAAGGTGACCAGCATCCTTCTCGGGCAGCCTTCCCTCGCGATTATCAATGGGCGGACTTATAGCGAAGGCGAATTTCTGCGCCAACAGCGCGCGGCTGGCGGCAGCGCGACGGTTGCCACTTCTCCGATTGCACCCGGCGCGCGGATCCGCGTCTTCCGGATCAATGACGGCTCGGTCGTCCTCGATTACCAGGAGCAGCAAATCACGGTTCCCCTTCAGCGTCCGGAACTCGGCGATCGCAAGGCGGAGCAGGAACTTCTGCTGGAAGATCGACCGTAGCGTCGCGCGTTGAGGCGGACCTCGAGCATCGCAGCGCCGATGCCTCCAAGAATGGAAACGAGCGCGGCGCTTTCATCCGCTCGCCAAAGCTGACGGACCTTGCGACGCGGCTGGCGGCGGGCTTAGCTGGGCGTCATGAGCGACCACATTTACAAGAAGATTGAACTGATTGGCTCCTCGCCGATCGGCATCGAAGACGCGGTGAACAACGCAGTCAACCGCGCCGCCCAAACCATCCGGAACATGCGCTGGTTTGAGGTCGGCGAAGTCCGCGGCCACATCGACAACAACAAGATCGCCCACTGGCAGGTGACAGTGAAAATCGGCTTCACGCTGGATACGTGATTTCTCGTTAGGCGCTGAAACTCTGGTCAACATGACGCTACAGACTCGAGCAGTGTTGTTGGGGACCGTCTACCTCGGTGGATTCTTGATTCTCGCAGTCTCCTTGGGTGACACTGTCCTGCGCGAGTATGAGTCTCACATCTTTCTCAGTTGGTTCCTGCTATTCGCAGTCGGCCAATTTTTCGTTTTCCGTTGTCCCCACTGTCATCGATTCGCCATGTTTGGACCATATCACACATACCATCCGACTCTCGGACGGAAGTGTCGCCACTGCGGCAAAGACTATTGAGTCCAGTTATTCGCGGCTTTCGTGACCCCGATTCCGCAAACCTCGGTTGTTCAATGCGCCGACCGTTTGCGCGCGCTCTATTGGCACCGCGCGGTTCCCCGCACGCTGTGGGTCTTCCTCATCTTTGTCGGCTTTCTGACGACCGGGTTGCGAATGGGGCATCCGTGGCTTGGCGCGGTGGGCGTGCTGTTCGTCGCGAGCGCTTTTGTGATCCCGCACATCTTGAGGATCCGGCGGTTTCTCGCTGGTCTGGAGTGCCCAAATTGTCAGCAACCTGCTGGAACCTACTTCTTCCGCCAGGCGCACCTTTGGTTGCGCTGCAAGCATTGCGGGCAGGAGTCTTCCACAGACTGCATGATCACCTACGCCGGAGGACCGCCGTCTAAAGTTGATCGCGGCACAGGGTGAACGCCGGAGTTGAAATTGTTGATCATCCAGCGGAGCTAAGCCGTTGTGCCGCGTTCGTTGTTCCCCATTCTCATCCTGTCGCTGCTCCAGCTGCGGGCGCCGGATGCCTGGAGTCTGCCGATGTCTCGGGGAGCACCGAAGCTGGATCGATTTCCCCGCTCGGATGAGCCCGGCCAGCGGACCGGT
>DASVRR010000244.1:0-3046 GCA_036388515.1 Chthoniobacteraceae bacterium
CTTCGCCGAATTCACGCAGGGACTTTACCAGACCCCGGAGCAGATTAATTCGTCCACTTTGCGGACGGTGACCCAGACCATCGAATTCCTCGGGTCGCTGATGAAAGAGCGCGGTCTGGCGCAATTCAAAGATCCGGCAAAAGCTCACGTTTACGTCGTCGATGATGACGAGGAAAACTGCCACTGCATCCAGCTCGCGCTGCAGCAACAAATGATGCGCACCAGCATTTCTCAGGATCCTTCGCTGGCCCTGATGGAGCTGGCGGGCGGTCGCTATGACCTGATCATGCTGGATGTGAGCATGCCCGGCATGGATGGATTTGCGCTCTGCAAAAGCATCCGGGAACTTCCGTTGCATGCGAACACTCCGGTGGTCTTCCTGACCGGGCTTTCCACGATCGAAAATCGCGTGCAATCCACGCTGTGCGGCGGGAACGAGTTCATCGCGAAGCCCTTCAGTCTCAACGAACTCAGCGTGAAGGTGCTGTCCTTGATTCTCCGGAGCGAACTCGCGGGAAACTAACCGCGGGTCAGTTTTCCCCCGAGGCGTATTTCAGCGTGAAGTGCTGGCGGCTGGTTGGGGATCAAGGGCCGATTCTCTGGCGGCATGTCCCACTCCACTTCCTCCGGCTCCCTGCAGCCACCCAGTTACGAAGAAGCTCTTTCTGCTGCGCTCGGGGAGCAAGGTCCGGCTCGGGAGAAATTTGAGCAGGAAATCCTCCCGACGTACGTCCAGCGATGCCGCTGGTTCGGAGGAAAGGCGCGTTCTCCGCGGATCTTCCGCATCCAGGATGCGCTGCCGCTCGGCGAGTCCTGGATTGTCTTCCTGAAGGTGGAATATGCGGATGCTTCCGCGGAAACCTACCAGCTTCTCCTGGAAACCGGCGCCGGTGAAATCGCGCGGCAAATCCAGAGCGAATCGCCCGAAGCGGTGATCGCGGTTTCCTCCACCGGAGGCACGATCATCTTCGATGCGCTTTACGGCGATTCGGCGCGGGACGCCTTGCGCCGGCTGATGACCAGCAGCGGAAAGCTTCCCGGGCGGCGCGGGGAGTTGCTCGGAATCAGCGGAGCGGTCTTGACCGAAGCTGGGGAAGTCTCCAGCCGGCTGCTCAAGGTGGAGCAAAGCAACTCGTCGATCATCTACGGCGATCGGGTTTTCCTGAAGCTCTACCGGAAGCTCGAGGCGGGAATCAATCCCGACGCGGAGATCACGCGCTTCCTCACCGAGCGCCAGCATTTTCCTCATGTGCCGCCGTTTGCTGGAGCGCTCGAATATCGTCCGGAAGACGGCGCGGCGCAGGTGCTCGGGCTGGCTTTGGGCCTGGTGCAAAACGAAGGCGATGCCTGGACTTGGGCGCTCTCCGAAGTCGCGGCGTACTACGAGCGCGTTCTTCAGGTTTCCCAGCCCGCTCCGACTCCAGCCGGTTTGTTCGACGAGCAATCGTTGAGCACCGAAACCGCCGCCGTCGTTGGGGAGGAATTCCTTCGCCGCGCGGAACAACTCGGCACCCGAACCGGCGAGCTGCATCTCGCGCTTGCCGGAGATTCCACCGACCCGGCGTTTGCTCCGGAAGATTTCGCCGCCACCGATCAGCAGGAGCTGGAGCAAGCCATCCGCGCTTCGACTCAGAGCCTCTTCGCTGCGCTGGCGAATCGTTCGGCCGATCCGTTGATCGCCAGTCTGCTGGAAGGTGCGAGCGCGATCGAGGATCGGCTGGCCCAGCTTTCCGCGGGTCCGCTGCAAGCGGCGAAGATCCGCACGCACGGGGACTATCACCTCGGCCAGGTGCTCAATACCGGCGCGGACTTTGTGATCATCGATTTTGAAGGAGAGCCGCTGCGTCCTTTGGCTGAGCGCCGGCTGAAACGCTCGCCGCTTCGGGACGTCGCGGGGATGCTGCGCTCCTTTCACTATGCGGCTCACGCCGGGCTGGTGACGCGCGCGGATCGCGGTGCGCTGGAGCCTCGGGCGGAGGTTTGGTCGGAAGCGGCGAGCCGTGCTTTTCTGCGCGGCTGGAGCGAAGCCACGCGAGGCGCGATTTTTGTTCCCCACTCGGCCGGCGACGTCATCCGCTTGCTGGAGGCATTTTTGCTGGAAAAGGCGATCTACGAAGTCGGCTACGAGTTCAATAACCGACCGGATTGGTTGCCAATTCCCGCTCGCGGCGTGCTCCGGCTGCTCCACGGATCATCCGCGAAATAGCCGCCGTGCTTCACTCAGCCGGCGCGGGTTTCGAGGACTCAGGAGTTGAACGCGGAACCACGCCGCTGCCAGTGCCGGCATCCGGAAGGTTTCCGCCATTTGCCGGAGCCTCTTTGATCCAACCGACATCTCTGAAAGTGTCCGAGAAGTTCACCGTGACTTGCTTCGGGAAAACCCAGTTTCCGCGGACCATCCACTTCTGCGCTTCCTCTTCTTCCCCATGCGCGAAATGCCACGCAGCATTCCCGTAGTAATAAGCCGGCGTGTCGCCCGGGAAAGGCAGCAACTCCAGCGTGCGCCGAGCTTCCGCATCATTTTTCTCCAGCAACCAGGTGAGCAGAATCCGGTAGCGCGTGAGTTCGTCTTTCGGTTGCTGATCCAGCAGCTTCTGGAACATCGCGCGCGCTTCTCCGTAACGCTTCTGCATCATCGGGATTTCGCAGAGGTTGAAGCGGGCGGGATAAAACTTCGGGTCCAGCTCCAGCGCCTGCCGGCAAAGCTTTTCGCCTTCCGCAAACTTCCTTTGCTCCAGCAGCACCGCGCCGCGGGTGTTCAAGGTGAGCGGCGTCGGGGGCAGGATCGCTTCTGCTCGATCCAGTGCCGCAAGAACCTGGGCGAAGTCCCGATCGCCAAAGCTGCGCAACGCCGTTCTCACGGCCTCGACGTATTCGGGCGGCGCCGGTTTTTTCTCGGCGCCGTGAATCGGGAAAGGAGCCGCGATCGCCAGGAGCAGCGCGGCGGGCAGCAGGCAACGGGGAAAATGCATCGACATGCTGCAAGCTTGCGCGGACCTGCGCTGGAGGCAATCCCGGAGCTTCCCGCCGGATCTTCCCGGCTGCG
>DASVRR010000245.1:0-8171 GCA_036388515.1 Chthoniobacteraceae bacterium
CCGTCATCATCCCGCTGGAAAGCGCATACAACCGGCCGCCTTTGAGCGGCGTCGCTTCGGCGGCTTTCCCCGCCATGGTGAAAGGCGCGACGGCATCCAGCAGCTGGAGATCGTGTCTTTGCCGCGGAGTTTGATGCGCCAGCTTGTCGTAAATTTCCGTCAATTTCGTCCCGAGCCCGCCGATGTAAATCGGCCCGAGCCCGAGCAAACCTTGGCGGCGAAACTCGTGGAACATCGCGAGTGCTTCCTGCGTCTTCCCGAGCGCAAACAGCGGGATCAAGATTCCGGAACCTTTTGCGAACGCGGAGCGGATTGCTTCCGCAAAGCGCGCCTCTTCGCCCGCCCGCGTGAATCCTTCCGGAGTCGCCCGATCGCCGCGCGTGGTTTCGATGATCAAAACATCCAGCGGATACTCCGGAAACCGCGCGCCTTGCATGATCGTTTGATCATCAAACTGCACGTCGCCGGTGTAAAAAATCGTCCGACCTTCCGCGCGGATCAGAGTTCCAACCGAACCGAGAATGTGTCCCGCGTCGAAGAACTCGAGCGTGACGTCCGCGTCCTCATCGACCCGCAGCCGGTCGCCGTGCAGATCGAACCGCTGATGCACCGGAACCGGCCGCCAGCGCCGCACCACGCCGTCCAGTTCGCGGTGGGTGAAAAGCGGATAACTCGTCACGCCTTCCTCCTTCTTTTTGAGCATCACGTTCACCGAATTGTGCAGCATCACGTCGCTCAGCAGACGCGTCGCTTCGGTCATGAAAACCGGTGCTTGCGGCTGGCGGCGCATGAGCACGGGGAGCGAACCGACGTGGTCCTGGTGCGCGTGCGAGAGGACGATCGCGTCCACCGATTCATCCGGAAGCAGGTTCAGCTGCGGAAGCGCTTCTTCCCCGTCAAACCGCGGATGCATTCCGGAGTCGAGGACGATGCGTTTTCCGGCAAGTTCGAGGCGGTAGCTGTTCGCGCCGATTTCGACTTGCCGGGTGAGATTTGTAAAAGTAATGGCCCCCATTTCCTGTGGCCGAAGATGCGGAGCCACTCCGGCGAAGGCAATGGATTTTCTCCCGAGCGCCGACCCGCTGCGGAACAAGGCGCGGCTTTGGAAACCACTCGGGAAGAAACCCGTGTCGCGAGCCGCCGGATCGCGGCTACAGGATGACCGGCTTCTTCGGCCGCCCGACCGCATCCCGCACCGCCAGCCGGAAGATCACCGCGAATCCCAGCATCCCGAAGGCGAGCACGCCGGGAAGCCACATCAGCCAGCGATTGAAGACCGCCATCGCCAGCAGAATGTAGATCGCCAGAGTGACGAATCCGAGGACGAGGGCGCGGCCTTTGGTGACGCGCGGCAGGCGAAAGCTGACGAGAGAAATCGCCAGCAACACGAGCACTTCCGTCCAGAGCGGCGCCCTCCGGATGAACGATTGATTTTGGATCGTCGCAATCGCGGCGGCAAAAAGTTCTCCCGGTGATCCGTTGCGCCGAGCGGCCAGCGGCAACGTCCGCGCTTCGGCGTCCGTCCGGGCAAGAATGACGATCGTGTCCTTGATCTTCCGGAGATCGACGACAGGAGGGTTCTTCGCTTCGATTTGCTCCGAGGCAAGCAGCAGATCGTCGAAGGAAAAGGTGGTTTTCGGCGTGCCCAGATCGACTCGCATGCGTCCCCGGCTGTCGATGGGGATACGCAGCTTTTCCCCGAGCGTCAGGTGCGAGCCGAGCTCCACCTTCACGGCGTCCGGCGTGAGCTGCGCCCAGAGCATCGCGGCTTGCAGCACAAAGGAAGGAACGACCTGTCCCCGGTGTCGGAAGAGCAGGGGAACGGAGTTGAACCGCTCGTGCACCGCCGGCAAATTGGTGAACCCGATCTGCGCGGTGAGGCGATAATCTTCCGCCGGCTGATGTTCGACGATGGGGAACTCGACGAGGTTTGCCAGATCGCCTTTTACGTGGCGGAGCAACGGCACTTCCTGCCACTTTGGCGCGACTTGCGGATCATCCGGAAAGCCGAGTTCGGCCCCGAGCAGGAGGTTTGGAGCGCGTCGCAGCGAGTCGCGCAGGATGTTCTCAAACTGGGGAAGCTTTTGCGCCTGATCCACGGAAAGCGCGAGGCGGTTCCAATCGAGCACCTCGGGAACGGCGAGCGCCTTTGGCTGATGGGGAAAAACCGCCTGGAAGAAGAGCGAAAAATCGAGCGGAGTCCAAGGCCAGACGTGGTTCTGCAGGCTTTCGTCGTCGATCTCGACCAAGGTCACCGGCGCCAGCGACTGGCCGTGCCGGCTGTGCATCGCGAGGAAATCGGCCCAGGCGTTGTCCCACGCATCCAGAGGCTCATGGCGGGACTCGCGCATCAGGACGAGTCCGGCCAGTAGCACCAGGATCGTCATCTGCGCTCCGGTTTTAAACATGCGGCGCAATTAGAAGGATTTCCGGAAGCACTCCAACAAAAATGCGTGTGAACTTGCCGCCTTGAATCCAGGCGGGCCGGGTGACGGAAAAGCGCTCCGCTTCGGGAGGAAAAAAGAGAACCGCCAGAGAGCTACAACAGAGAAAGTCGGACTACCGTTGCTGCCTTCCGGCCCTGGCGGGGTTCGTCTGCCTTCAATCCATAGTCCCTGACGGAGGCAGGCATTATGAGCGCTGAATTCATGATGACAAACGATTTCCCGAAATTTTCTGGAAACCGCTTGCATTGAAAAAATATCGCGGCTTAAAAGGCACTCACCCAAGCTGCTGCACAGCGCGCCGCGGCCCCCCATTCATTTCCCAGACTCCCTTATCGAATATGGCAAAACTCTTCGTCGGACTCGCGATTGCGATCATGCTTGCAGCAGCAGTCCTCGGCTTCATGGCCAAAGGCAACATCGACAAGCTGCAGGGTGTGTATCGCGATTCGAAGGACGCGTTGGCGCGGACGCAGACAAATCTGAAACGCACGGAAGGCGAGATGAAGAAGGCTCAGGAAGAGTCCACGGCCGCGACTGCCAAACTCGAAGCGCAAACCAGCGATCTCAATAACCTGAAGAAGGACAAGGATGATCTCAGCACCCGGCTCGCTGCGGTGACGACCGAGCTGGATAAAATTAAGGTGGATCTCGCGGCGGCTCCGACGGGAACTCCCGGAGCACCGGTGGTCAATGTCTCTGAACTGACCGCGCAGATGGAGCAGCTCAGGGGTGACCTGACCAAGGCGCAGGCGGAAAGCGCGGAGAAAACCGCGATGGTCGAATCCTTGAACCAAGCCAAACAACGCGCTGAGGAACAACTCGCCAACACCAGCCGCGAAGTGAAGCGCTATCAAGATCAGGTTTCGAAAGTCGGCCTCAGCGGCCGGATCGTGGATGTGAGGCCGGAATGGAACTTCGTGGTGCTGAACATCGGCGATCGGCAGGGCGCAATGGCTGGTTCTTCCCTCATCGTCACCCGCGGCGGAGATCAGATCGCCCGCGCCCGGATCACTTCCGTTGAGCCCGCGACTTCGATTGCAGACATCATTCCCGGTTCCGTCCGCCGCGGGGTGACGGTGCAGCCGGGTGATCGCGTGGTCTTCGAGGGACCTCGAGCACGCACCAATGCCGCTCCGGCTCCGGCGGCCGCTCCGGGTGCCAGCGCAGCTTTGCCTCAGTAAGCAGAGTCGCTGGCTGATGCGATTGCTTCTGCTGTTTCTGCTGGTCGCGCCAATGCTGGCTTTGCTGCCTTCTTGTGCGCAGCAAGGGGAAGAAGATCCGAATCGAGTCAGCACCATTCCCTGGAACCGTCCGGAGAAATGGGAAGGGCAGGGACCTTTGGGCGGCATGACTCCGAACAGCCAGTAGCCAGGCATTAGCGGTCGCGCCGCTCGACTCCTTTTCTCCCGTGGTGAAGCCCCGTCTGCTCGTCATCCGAGGCGGTGCAATCGGAGACTTCATCCTGACGCTCCCCGCCATCGGGCTCCTGCGCGAGGCGTTCCCCAAAGCTCATCTGGAAATCCTCGGCTACCGGCACATCGTCGCTCTTGCCGAAGGCCGGCATTACGCCGACGCGACGCGCTCGATCGAATACAGCGCGATGTCCGGGTTCTTCATCCCCGGCTCGGAACTCGCGCCCGACCTCACCGAATACTTCGCCAGCTTCCAGCAAGTCGTCAGTTACCTTTTCGATCCGGATGGTTTCTTCCAGGGCAATCTGCGTCGGGCGGGAGTCAAAAACCTGATCTCTGCCTACGCGAAGATCGACGATTCAGAGCACGCCGCGCGTCAGCTCGCCAGGCCGCTGCAAAGCCTCGCGCTCTTCCTCGAGGAACACGCCGCGCGGGTCCATCCTTCCACCGAAGACCGCGCTTTTGCTGCAGAGTTTCTCCGCGATTTCACCGGGAAAGTCGTGGCCATTCATCCGGGCAGCGGCAGCGATACCAAGAACTGGCCCGTTGTGCGCTGGGAGGAATTCGGCCTCCGCCTCCAGCAACAGAATCCCGGCGCGAAGTTTGTGCTCATCGGTGGGGAAGCAGATCACGCGCGGCTCGCGGAGCTGAGCCAAAGCTGGCGGGACCTGCCGATCCGGATTGCGCGCGATCTGCCCTTGCCCCACCTCGCGGCGGTGCTGGAGCAATGCCGCGTCTTTGTCGGACATGACAGCGGGATCTCGCATCTTGCCGCGGCGGTCGGCACACCTTGCGTGCTGCTTTTTGGTCCGACCGATCCCGCCATCTGGGCTCCCGCCAATCCCCAAGTCACCGTGATCGAAGCTCCCGAC
The DNA here is from genome assembly GCA_036388515.1 of Chthoniobacteraceae bacterium. GTDB lineage: Bacteria > Verrucomicrobiota > Verrucomicrobiia > Chthoniobacterales > Chthoniobacteraceae > Chthoniobacter. The sequence continues at coordinate 4,732 of DASVRR010000245.1, forward strand.
GGAGCGCTGGGCAGGCTCAATCTCAACGACGTGCTTGCCCGAGTTTCCGAGCGCCTTGTCTAGCCCGCGGCGAAGTTCCGCCTTCGTTTTGTTCGCGGCGGAACGCGAGGATCAAGGCTTCCCCGCGGGTGGCGGGCCGGCGTTGCCTTCGTCCAGATAACTGTGCTCGCCGAAGTCGGTGAACTTCAGGTATTGGCGCCATGTTTGTTCCCCAATCTTCACGTCGGTTTCGATGATGCGCGTCTTTGGTTCGGGCGACTGGCCTTTGAAACCAAGGAGCGCCTCTTCCAGAACGCGGCCATCCAGAGTCTCGGTGGGAGTGATGCCGAGCAGCCGGAGGATCGTCGGGGCGACATCCACATTGGCGGTCGGCAGCGGATTTACGTAGCCCGCGCGGATGTCCGGCCCGGCGGCGATCAAGGTATTATGCACGTCGAAGCGGCTCAATGAAGCGTGCGTTCCGTAGCCGGGGCGCGAGGTTTCGGCGACAAAAGAGCCGGGTGTTCCCCAGCGATTCTGCGCGTCCGTCCAGCGGAACGAAAACACGATGTCCGCCGCGTCGCGAGAATCCATCCGAGCTTGCGCCAGGGAGAAGGTTCCGGGCAAACCCGCGCGGGTAAAGATCGGTCCAGCAAAGTCGCTGCGCTGCAGGAATTCCACCAGCCGGCTGATCACGGCGGGATCTTTATCCGGAACATAGAGCTGATTGCTGCCGCCGAGATTGATCAGCAGGACTTCGCCTGCCACGGGTGCTTGCTTGTATTCCCGGACGAGATTGAAGCCAGCTTCCCGCAGGAGTTTGCCCAAATCGACGCCCCGATCGATCGTTGAAAAACCATGATCCGAGACGAGGAAGACATTCGTTTTCTCCCGGACTCCTTTTGCCTCGAGCGCCGCCAGCAAGGTGGCGAGATTTGCGTCTGAGTTTCGGAGCGCTTCCAGCGAAGTGGGCGAACCCGGCTGAGTCAGGTGCTGAGTGAAATCTGGATCGCCAAGCCAAAGCGTGCTGAATTTCGGCACGCCATCCTTCCAGAGTTCCTCCACGAGCGCCTTGGTGGTCCACGCGTTCTGAGCGGTGTTCGGCGCCAGAGTTCCGGTCGGGGGCTGGTCCGGAAATTTGCCGAACAAAGTGCTGACGTGTCGCGCGAAGTCGCTGGGATAAGATTTGCCTGCGAAAAGGACAACCGAGTTGTGGGAATTGCTCCGCTCGCGGGAACGGTCATGCAAGAGCGCCACCGGTTTGGTCCCGGCGATGACGGTCCGGAAGCCGGCTTGCTGCACCCGTTCGGCGATGGTCGGGATGCCGACGTATTTGCCTCCGCGCAAGGCATCGCTCACCGCGATCGCGCGCGGATCTTCCGTGGCAAACGGCCGCATCAGATGGACTTCCGGACGATACTCGCGGTTGGCGAGGATGCCGTTGCGCCCGGGATAACAGCCCGTGACCATCGCGGTTCCGTTCACTTCCGTGGAGGTGATGTAAACCGAGTGGTTCTGGGCAAAAAAGGTTCCGGATTTCGCCAGCGCGTGCAGCGTCGGAGTGACCTCCGGAGTCACGAAGTCCGGCCGCATTCCGTCCCAGATGACGAGCACGACGTGCTCACCTTTCGGTTTGGTTTGGGCTTGCGCGGAAGAAGCCGTCCAGAGGGCGAACAAAAGGATGGGGAGAAGCCGCGGGTAAGGCATGCGTTCTAAATAAACGGCGGCTTGGCGACCGACGAGGAAAGTTTCCCCGCCTGCGCAACTCCGGCGGAATCGCGGTCGAGTGCGCTTGAGTTTCTCCTTTCCTCCGCAGGACTCCTCACGCAGAAAGCGCGCGATGAATCGCCTCCAAGCCTGCGCCATCCTCGCGGTGCTTTGGGCGCTCATCTATCTGCCAGGGCTGGGCTCGACGGAAATCAAAGGTGAGGAAGGCCGCCGGATTCTGCCCGCGATCACGATGCTGGAAACCGGGAATTGGCTGGTGCCATACGTCGCCGGCGAACCGTTTCTCCGCAAACCGCCGCTCGTGAACTGGATGATTGCCGGCGCCTTCCAGCTGACCAGCGTGCGCAACGAATGGACCGCGCGTCTGCCTTCCGCGCTCTGCGTGCTCGCACTTGGCTTGACGATTGTCGCCACGACCGGAGGCGGTTGGTTGAAAGTGAAGACCGGCTTGATCGCGGCGGTTTTTGCGATGACGCAAGTCGGCTTGCTGGCAAAAGCGCGCTTCGCCGGAGCAGAAATCGAGGGCATCTACGCGCCGCTCAGCGGGATGGCGATCGTCTGCTGGCTGGCCTGGCGGACGCAGAGACGTTCGGTGTGGCTGGTCTGGATCGTGCCCGGGATTTTGCTGGGAATTGCGTGTCTGGCGAAAGGTCCGTCGCTGCATTTGCTGTTCTTCTACGCGGTGGTGATCGGCGTGGTTTGGTCCACGAGGGAATGGCGCACGCTTTGGCATCCGGCGCACTTCGCCGGGATCGCACTCGCCGCGGCGATCTTTGCCAGCTGGGCGGTGCCGTACTTCGCGTCTCAGGAAACTCGTGGTGTGGAAGAAGTGTGGAAACGGCAGGGCGTGGAGCGCTTCACGAAAAGCGAGTTCAACGCGGGGAATTACTTCAGCAACCTTCCGCGTGCGCTGGCGGATCAACTTCCCTGGATCCTTTTTCTTCCGCTCGGAGTCGGAGTGCTTCGCCGGAAGGAAGCCGCCGAAACTTCCGCGCCGGATGTTCCGGAAGAACGCCTGCGCGCGACATTGCGCGGCGTGGCGTTTGCCTCCGCGCTGTGTTTTTGCCTGGTGCTGCTGATTCCCGGAACTCTTCCTCGCTACGTGCTTCCGCTCGGCGTTCCGTTCGCTTTCTTTCTTGCCTGGGCGCTGGCGGAGTGCGCCCCATCTGAGCGCGCCGCTCGCTGGTGGCATGCTGGCAACCGGCTTCTCGCCGCCGTGCTGCTCGCCGGTGCTCTGATTGCGCCTTTCGCTGCGGGAGCAAATCTCGCGGCAACCGATGTGCGGAGTCTCTGGATGAATTTTGATCTGCGGCGCGCGATTCCGGTGGCGTTGCTCTCCACGGTGGTGATTGCCGGCTGCGTGCTGGTTCTCGCCCGCCGCGGCATTGGTCTGAAAACGCCCTGGCTGGCGGTGACCAGCGCGGCGCTCTTTGGCGGAGCAATGTTGCTTTATGCAGCGGCTGGCGTTCGCTGGATTAATCGAGCGGATGATCTGCGGCCGCTGGCGGCGGCCATCGACGCTGCGGTTCCGGATGACCAGCGGCTGATCCTCTATAATCCCGGCTATCTCGCCGCCGTTTTCTATCTTCAAACCGCCTACGCCTACGCTCCGGTGATCGAGGATGTCCCGGAAGATGCGCGGTGGCTCCTCGCACGCGCCAGGGAGGAGCAGAAGCTCCGCGCAAAGTTGCCGCGCTTTCAGCTCCTGAAAAAAATTCCCGGACCCCGCGGTG
>DASVRR010000246.1:0-15237 GCA_036388515.1 Chthoniobacteraceae bacterium
CCGCTCATGAATCCGACTCGATTTCTTCCCTCCATGCTCGCGCTCGCCATGCTCAGCCAGACTGCTTCCGGAGTAGTGAAGACGGAGCTCGTCGAATACCGCGACGGCGAGACCGTGCTGGAAGGATTTGTCGCTTACGACGACGCGAAAAGCGGGCCACGTCCGGGCGTTCTCGTGGTGCATGATTGGGGCGGGCTCGGGGAGTACGCCCAGCATCGGGCGAAGATGCTGGCCGAACTCGGTTATGTGGCTTTTGCCGCGGACATCTATGGAAAAGGAGTGCGTCCCGCGGATCCGGCGGAGTCGGCAAGAGTCGCCGGCGGCTACAAAGCGGATCTTCCGCTGCTCCGGAAACGCGTGAACCTCGGCCTCGAACAACTCCGCAAACGGCCTGAGACGAACCCGCAGAAAGTGGCGGCGATCGGCTACTGCTTTGGCGGGACGACGGTCCTGGAACTCGCGCGCAGTGGAGCCGATGTCGCCGGAGTGGTCAGCTTTCACGGCGGACTCGGGACCACTTTGCCGGCCGCGGCGGGCGCGGTAAAAGCGCGGATCCTGGTTTGCCATGGCGCGGATGATCCGTTTGTGAAGCCAGCCGAGCAGGCGGCATTCAAAGACGAGATGGCCAAGGCGCAGGTCAAATACCAGTTCGTCGCCTATCCCGACGCGGTGCACAGCTTCACCAATCCGAAAGCCGGGGACGATAAATCGAAGGGCAACGCTTACAACGCCGCCGCAGACCAGCAGTCCTGGGATGCAATGCGCAAGTTCTTCGCGGAGATCCTCGGCTGAAGGGCAGCCCGAAGTCGCGTTGCGCTGGAGCGGACTTCGCTACTTCAGCTTGGCGACATATTCCAAAATGTCCCGCAGCTCGCGCCTGGTCAGCACTTCGCCGAAGCCTGCCGGCATTCCGGAGGGAGCGTTTTCCCGGCTCTTGATGTCGGCCTTTTTTACCGTCACCAGCGGCGCGTCAGGCACCGGTGTCTGGAGAGTTAAATCAGCTGGGGTTTCGCTTTTCACGATCCCGATCTGCATGTCGCCGTTGTTCAGCGTCACCAGCAGCGACTGAAATCCTTCCGCAATCTGCGCTCCCGGATGAACGATGGACTCGATCAGATAACGCCGGTCCTTTTTGGCGGCGATTCCGGTGAGGTCTGGCCCGGCATCTCCGCCGGTGCCATTGACCTTGTGACAGCGCAGGCATTGCGCGATCGCGTGCTCCTTGAAGAGCTTCTCGCCGATGATCGGATCGCCGCCTGCCAGCACGGGGACGAAAGCGGCGAGGGTATCGTTCTTCGGCAGATTTGATTCGTAGCTCTTCAGCTTCTCTTTGACCACCGGAGCAGTGCGTTTGCTCGCGGCATCGAGAACTTCCAACTGAACCTCGGCCGGGATTTTGCCGGCGATCAGTTGATCCAGCAAACCGGCGAGCGCCTGGTCCGCGGCGGCTGCCTTGATTTCGCCAAGCGCCGTCACCACGATCTTCTTCTCTGCGACTCCGGATGAACCGAAAACCTCGGTCAACTGAACGGCGGCGCGTTCCGGATCGAGTTTGGCGAGGAGAGCGACAGCCTCGATCCGCAAGGCTGGATCACGATCGATGATGGCAACTTTGATCGCTTCGGAAAGCTTCGGATCGTTGAGTTCGGTGAGTGCGGCGAGTGCCGCCAGCGCCCGACCGCGCACTTTGGCTGCGACTGCAGGTTTGGCAATCAGCGCCGAAAGCAAGGCGGTCTGATCTTTCATCCCCAGAGCTGAAACCGCGTCGATCGCAAGCATCGCGACGCGGATGGAACGGTCCTCCACCAGCTTCGGGAGCACGCCCTGAAGCGCCGTCATGGCTGGCTGTGCTGCACGTGCATCCAGCGGACGGTAAAGTCCGACCACGCGATCCCGGGCAAACGGCTTCGGCCACGCGGTCAGCGCGGTGATTGCCTCCAGCCGGAGCAACTCGGAGACCTGCGGGTCGGCGGCGAAAGCAGCGAGCGCTTGCGCGGCGGCGGGTGTGCCGATGCGGAAGTTTGCATTGATTGCGCGCAAGGTGAATTGCTCGTCGGTATTTGCTCTGCCGAGCGTCTCCCCCAGCGCGGGGAAAGCCTCGGCGATCGGCACATCGTTGATGGCGCGCGCCGCTTCCTTCACGAGCAGCGGATCGTCGTCTCCCAGAAACAACGCGACCTCTGGTCTCTCCAGCCGGCGCAAAGCGAGCAGCGCCGCCAGCCTGCCACTGCGAGATGAACCCAGCGCGGCCGCAGTGAGCGCCGGAACATTCCCGACATGAGCGAGCGCCATTACGCCCGCGTGGCGGAGATATTCATCCTTATCGTCGTTCTCCCGCAGCATGGCGAAAATCGGCGCGGCGGTGCCCGGCTGCCGGAGCTTCGCCAGAGCCTGCGCGGCAAAGTAGCGCACGCGCGGACTTTGATCCGTGAGCGCCTTGAACAAAAGAACGGTGCTTCCGGTTGCGCCGTTCTCCCCGAGGACCCGGATCGTCTGCGCCCGAACCTGCGCATCGGCGTCCGTGAGCAACGGCAGGATCGGCTTCAAGATCTCCGCCGACGCGTTTTTATCCCGATAACCAGCGAGGCGCGCAATGTGCCCGATGCCCCAGATTCCGTGCAGCCGCGCGAGCGGATCGCTGTTCTTCAAAGCGGCTTCCAGCAGAACCGGCGCCCCATCGGCTTTGGCGGCGAGCGCCCACTGCGCGCGCAGGCGGATGCGTTGGTCCGGATGGGCGAGCAATTTGCCAAGCTCCCCGACCTCGCGCTGGGGAAAACCTTCCGCCAACAGCTTTTTCACCTCCGCGATCTGCGCGGCTTGCGTCTGATGCGCGGCGGTGTTCCAGGTGCGGTAGATTCGTCCGCGGCCGGTGCCTTCCCAACCTTCTCCCCATTCGCTGAAATAGATCTTCGAGTCCGGGCCGAACTCCACATCCGTGGATTGGGTGCCGCCGAGGAAAGTGGCGGGCTGCTTCAACACGGAGAAGCTCGCGCCGGACTCCTGCACGCGGAGCATCGAGATTTGCCCCCGGGCGGAGGAACCGACAAAGCTGCAGACGAGGAAATTGTCCTCAAACTCCGGCGGCAAGCCGGTGCCGGGATAATGCGCGAGTCCCGACGGGCCGTCCGCCAGATTGACGATCGGCGAGAGAATATACAGCGGCGTTTGTGGGCCGCGCGGCTTCCACATGCCTTCGGCCAGCCAGGGATTTTGATCCTTCCCCAGCAAACTGTGCTGCCAGCCGACGCGCCAGCCGGAGTCGCCGCCTTCCACCACATAGACCCAACGTTCGCGGTCGCCTTGATCGGAATCATTGTCGCCGGTGAAAAGGTTTCCCTGGTTGTCAAAGGCGAGTTCCTGCGGATTGCGCAGGCCGCGATGAACGACTTCGAGATGCGAGCCGTCCGGTTCGCAGCGGAAGACGGCGCCTTCATCCGGAAAAGCGAGAAGGTTTCCTTCCTTCGTTTTCACGCTGGCGCCGCGATCGCCAAAGGAAAAGTAAAGCCGGCCATCCGGACCCATCGCGAGGCCGTGAAGATCGTGTCCGGTGAAGTTGAAGCGCACGCCGTAGCCAAAGCTCAGGCTCTCGCGTTTGGCTGCTTTGCCATCGGGCGTCATCCCGCTGAAGAGCCAGAGATTCGGCATGTTCGTCACCCAAACCTTGCCGTCCTGCGCGAGCACGCCCGAGTTGATGCCGTCGAGCATCGTGTTCATTCCGGCCGCGAACTCGCTTGAGGCGTCCGCTTTGCCGTCGCCGTCTTTGTCTTCCACCCGGCGGACGACTTCGGTTTCGATCTCCAGCTTCTGCCAGTCGGTGGGGAAACTTTTCTTCACGTAGGCCGCCCAGTCTTCCGTGGTCCGCGAGGCCAGCTCGTCTTCCAGCAAAAACATGTAATGCCGGATGTCCAGCGTGCTGGTGCGATAGCGATACGTCTCGGCCACGTAGGCGCGGCCTTGTTCATCCAGAGTGAAGGCGACGGGGTTTGCGAGCAGCGGTTCCGCAGCCCAGAGATCGACTTCAAAGCCGGGCAGCAGGCGGAACTTCAGCAGCGCCTTGGTCCCTTCATCCGAGGCCGCCCGGAGCTTCGGGATCGGAACGCGCTCCGGACCTTTGAGCACTCCGGTGCGCCCTTCCGCGGAACCAATCTCGGCGGCGGATACAGTTGGGGAAGAAAGGGCGGCAGCGACGAAGCCGACAGAAAGTGCACGGCGGAAATGTGCGGTCAGGGAGGACATGGGCGGGATGCTAATTGAGGAGGATGACAAATCAAGCTGGGCGCTTGATTCACGGCGAATCCGGAGGCGCGGATGCTGAAGCTGGGGAAGAATCGAGGTCTTCGATCGTTGCCGCGGCTGGGTTTTGAAGCGGAGGATCAAGGGTCAGCGCGACGCCGGGAAGAAGTTCAGCGAAGCGTGTGCGTTCGGCGGCGGTGAGCCATCCGTTCTCGTAGATAATCGCGCTGATGGTGAGCTTCGAGAGTCGTGGGAAAGTGGCGAACGTCTGAGCGCAAGCGGACGTGAGCGGTCCTCCTTCAACGACCACCGAACGCAGGTTCGGGTGACCTGCCAGCGGGGCAAGATCGGTGTCGGTGATGTCTCCGCTCCACAAGGTCAGTTCTTCCAGGCGAGGGAGCGCGCGCAAGGATGCCGACAAAACCTTCCAGTCAGCCGCGATAGGAGTGCTGATCCCTGTCTCAATGGCGAGGCGACGCAAGCTTGGGAACTGCCGCAGCGCAAAAGCGAGAGCGTCAGCTTTAAGTTCATGAGGCTCGTAAATGCCGATCTCAGTAATGGGCCCACGGAACAGTGCCTGGAAGCGTTCCCGATGAATGATCTGAAGGTTGCTGGTTCCCTTGGTGTGCCCGAATGCCCAATCAAAAAAACTCCCGGTCGCATCATCAGCCCACGTCGGGAGAGCTGCCGGACGGCCTTGCGACTCAAATTTGATTTCCCAACCGCGCGAGACGGAATTTTGCACCCGGGCGACGGCGATGACGCGCTGCGCGGCGAGGAAGATCAGAGCGAGCGCAGTGATTCCGGCGAGAATCAACGCCGCGATTTTGAAGCGAGCTTTCATTCCCCTTCTCCTCACGCGACGCGCGTGAACCGGGCTGCAAATGCGCCGTCGGTTTCATCCCGGAAAGGAAGCGCGCGGCGAGTCTCGACGTGACGCAAGCCGGGCACTTCCGCGAGCACGCGCGCGACGAGTTGCTCGTTTTCTTCCGGCTCCAGGCTGCAAGTGCTGTAAACCAAAGCGCCGCCCGGCTTAAGCAAAGCGGCGCAGCGTCGAACGAGCGCGAGTTGCTGCGCTGGCATCCGGAGGAAATCTTCGTCCGTCAGCCGCCACCGGACATCCACGCGGCGGCGGATCACGCCGGTATTGCTGCATGGCGCGTCGATGAGGATGCGGTCGAAGCTGGCGGCTTCCAGCGGCGGACCGGCTTGCATGGTGTCGTGGACGAGCGCTTCGGTGTTGGTCACGCCGAGTCGCTGGAGGTTTTCGCGGAGGCGCTGCACGCGGCTTTCGTAGAGATCGCAGGCGAGGATCCGGCCTTCATTCCGCATGAGCTGCGCGAGATACGTGGTCTTTCCTCCGGGCGCGGCGCAGGCATCGAGCACGCGCTCGCCCGGCTGCGGATCGAGCAGATCGCACGCGAGCAAAGTGCTGGGATCCTGCACGTAGCAAAGGCCGCGGGCGAGCCAGGAAAACGGCAGCGTCTCGACGCGGAGCATCAGCGAATGCGCGGCCGACGCAGTCGCGGTGGAGGATGCGCGGAGCAATTCGCCCGCGGTGACTTTGAGGCCGTTGGCGCGCACGTGGACTTCGGCGGGCTGATTGTTCCAGGCGCAGAGCCGGGCGGTAGCTTCCGGCCCGAAAGCGGCGATCCAGCGTTCCACCAGAAACTCCGGATGAGACGTGCGGATCGGCAGCGGCGCGCGCTCGAGTTCGGCCCGCAAATTCTCCTGTTCCCGCAGCGCGCGACGCAGGATGGCATTGACCAAGCCGCGGGTGCGCCCGGCGAGTTCCACGGTTTCATTCACGGCCGCATGCGCCGCGGTGCGCATGTGGAAGAGCTGATAAAGGCCGAGCCGCAAAACCGCTCGGGTCTCCGGATCCAACGGACCTTCACGAAGCCGGCCGATGAGGAAGTCGAGCCGGCTCAGGTTACGCAGCGTCCCGAAGAAGGTCTCCATGACAAAGGCGCGATCCAGCGCGCTCAGCCGCTGCCGCTCGAAAAGCGTGTGGAGGATTTCGTCGGAAAAGGTGCGCCCCTTCTCCCACTCGAGGAGCGCGCGCAGCGAGTGATGGCGTGCGTTGGCGGGCATCGGAGTTGCGGGTGCCAAGTGCCGAGTTACGAGTGATAGGAGCCGCGGCTCCCTGCACCCGGAACTTCCCTACTTCAGATCGGGCCGACCCACCGCGTGGTAAATGAAGCCGAGATCGCGCATTGTCTCGGGGTTGAAGAGATTGCGGCCATCGAACACCAGCGGCGTGTGCATGCGCGTGCGGGCTTCGCTCAGATCGACGTTGATGAACTCTTCCCATTCGGTTGCGAGGAGCAAAGCTTCCGCATCTTGCACCGCATCGAGCGGGTTGGAGACCAGCTTCACTTTTGCTGGATCGATCAAGCCCCATTCCACGGCTTTCTCCGCGCCTTTCGGATCATACGCGGACACGTGCGCGCCTTCGGCCACCAGACGATTGACGAGGTCGATCGCGACGGAGTTGCGGACATCGTCCGTGTCCGGTTTGAAGGTTAATCCCCAGACCGCGATCTTCTTGTCTTTCAGCACCCAAAGCGCTTCGCGGACTTTATCGATGAAGCGGGTAATCTGCGCGTCGTTGATCCGCTCCACTTCCTCCAGAAGCTTGAACGGCGTTCCGAGTTGCTTGCTGATCGCGATGAACGCCTTCACGTCTTTCGGGAAGCAGGAGCCGCCGTAACCCAGGCCGGCGTTGAGGAAGTTGCGCCCGATCCGCCGATCCATGCCGATGCCGTCGGCGACCATTTCCACGTCGGCGCCAGCAGCTTCGCAAATCGTCGCGACCGCGTTGATGTAGCTGATCTTCAGGGAAAGAAAGCTGTTTGCCGCGTGCTTGATCAACTCCGCGCTGTTCACGTCGGTGACGAGAATCGGCGCTTTGAATGGCTCATAAACTTGCTTCATCAAGTCGGTGGCTTTTTGGCTGGCGCTGCCGATGACCACGCGATCCGGGTTCATGAGATCGGGCACCGCGCAGCCTTCGCGCAGAAACTCCGGATTCGAGATGACATCGAACTCCGCATCTTTGTTGTAGCGGCGGATGGTGTCGCCGACCTTTTCGCCGGTCTTCACGGGGACCGTGGATTTGTCCACGATCACGCGATACTGATTCGGTTTCAGGACGCTCGCGATCTCGCGGGCGACGCGCTCGATAAAGGAAAGATCCACGCTGCCGTCCGCTTGCGGAGGCGTCGGGACGGCGATGAAAACGACCTGCGAGCTATCGACGCCGTCTTCCGTGGAGCGGGTAAAACGGAGCCGTTTTGCGGCGACGTTGCGATGCACCAGATCTTCCAGGCCGGGCTCGTAAATCGGGATCTTGCCGGCTTGCAGCGCGTCCACTTTGCGTTGGTCGTTATCGACGCAAACCACGTGGTGACCGACCTCGGCGAAACATGCGCCGGAGACGAGACCGACATAACCCGAACCGATAATGCAGAGATCCATTGGTGCTTCTTTTTGGAGTAAACTTGAATGCCCCGCGAACTCTTTAGCTGGCGGGCGCGAAGCGGTGGATTAAGCGTTGAGCCTCTTCGGTAGGCAAGAGCAGAGTCTCCAGAACCACTGCCGGACGGAAGTGTCCGTCTCAGAGTGGAGGGAAGCGCGCTGTCGCTTCCGTGGCGGGGCGCTCGCCGTGGCATCGACGGCGCGATGCCCTCCAGATGTCCTTCAGCTTTAGCCGGCGCAGACGCGCGGTTTCCGCTTAGCGGTTTTTGCTGGAGCCGCCGGTGGCGTTATCCGGATCGAGAGCGACCGGGATGCGCACGCCGGGGATGTCTTTCAAGGTGAAGGTCAGGAGCACGCCGACTTCCTCGCTCGCGTCGTTCTCCGCATTGTTGACCTTGCCGTTGTCGCGGACGATCAGGCCGAGTGAAGCCACCCAGCTGGAGAGATCGCGGTGCAGCTCGTAGCGCTGCGCTTCGAGGACGCTGTCCTCAAATTCATACTGCTCGCGGAAGCTGAATCCCCAGTTTTCTCCCAGCCGGAAGTAGCCGCCGAGGTTGAGCAGATTGCTGTCGGTGAAGCGCGTGTTCCCGCTGATGTAGCGGTGGCCGATGTTCAGCTGCACGTCGCGCGTGACCAGGAAGTTTGCGTTGGTATTGACCTCGCTGAAGCCGTCGTCGAAGAGCGGCACCTGCGTGTCGAGGTTCAAGCTGACCCAGGGAACCGGCACCCAGCGGAGTCGGTTGAAGAGATTCGAGAAAGTTCCCGTGTCGGACATTGGCAGCGAGTTGCCGAAGTCGGGGCGATCGATGTTCACGTCGAAGTAGGTGCTCAGTTCCAGCCAGTTAAAGGTCAGGTTATCCCGGCGCGTCTGGAGACGATTCCGGACGCCGAGACGGACGATGGACCAGTTGTCGATGGAATCGATGCTGTTGAATTGCGGGAAGTCGAGCGGCGGGAGTTGCGTGGATTGGTTCAGCCGATCGAACTGCAGAATCCGGTCGGGATCTTCCCCAGTGTAGGTGAAGGAAGCATTCATGAACGGCTGCACCACGTGGCGCAAACCGTCCAGGCCCCAGGCGCGGGATTGCACCTGTTCGTAAGCTTTGGAAATCTTGAAGGAAGCTTCCAGACCGGTGTTGAAAACCGGGCGGAAAATGGAGCCGCCGAGTCGCAGTTCCTGCGAGCGGCTGGAAACCGTGCGCCGGGTCGTCCGATTCCGCCCCGTGGCTGGATCGATCTCCGCAAGGCCGGTGTCCTCGTCGATTACGTCTTCCTCGATCTCTTCGCTGGTGAGGAAGTCTTCCGTGTAGCCGCTGTCCTGGTAGTAAGTGCCGCGCACGCTCGCGCGAGGCACCAGCGAAAGCCAGCCGCCGTAAGTTCCGGGAAAGGTGATCTGATGAAAGGTGTCCGCACGCGCTGTGTCGTAGTCCGGGAAGAGCGATCCGCTGGCGAAGTTCCGGCGCAGATAACCGGCGCTGGTTTCCCCTTCGTAGAAGAGTCCGCTCTTCCCGAGAATGGGGAGCCGCTTGATGTCGAGCGCCGCTTCCGGAAGGCGTTCGGTGACGTCGAAGTCGTCGTTCAGTTGGGTCCGCGCGAGCAGATTGACGGTGTAGTTTTCATCCCACTTGGTGATTGAAACGGCGTTGTCCGGATTCGGGTTTTGCCGGAACTCGCCGGGCTCGAAGTCCTGGAGGAAGCGGCGATCGCTGAGCTTGTTGATGTCGATTGAGGAATAAATGTCCTCGGACCAATAGGTGCGATCCTGGAGCGAAACGCGGTAGCGCAGACTCTCGATTTCTTCCCGAGCGAGCGCGGTTTTGTTCACGCCGGGATTCGCGTCGTCGATGATGTAGCTCCGGAACCTTCCCCAGCCTTTGCCGCGTTTTTGCTCGCGCTCCGTGGAAGCGGCGTTCGGTTCGGCAGCAATCGTCGTGAGATTACTTTCCGCGGCAATCTCGCCGCCTTCCTGCCAGCGCGCCTCAAAGCCCAGCCCGAGGCCGCGTTCGCTCATCAGATCGACGCGCAGTTTGCCGGACATATTCTCCGCCAGCGGGAAAGTATATTGCCCCATCAAAAACGCGCCAAGCGTGCTGCTGTAGCCCGGAGTGATGGTGAAGCTCTGCTCCTTGTTCAGCGACTGATAGAGATACGGAAACCAAAAGATCGGCGTCTTCCCGACGTAGAAACGCGCGTTCTGGAAAATGATCCGGTCGTTGGGATAAATCCGGACGGTGCGCGCCTTGATCACGTAATCCGGCTTGGAAGAATCGCTGGTGGTGAAGACGCCGTCCTTCACCAGATACGCGTTGTTCCCCATGGAGCCGAGCGTATCGCCGCCAAAGGCAAACGGAGTGAAGTTGCCGCGGAAGTCGGACGCGCGGAGGATTTTGGTCTCCAGGTTATAGAGCGCGCGTTCGCCGGTGAATTGCTGCCCGTCGCGGAAGATCCGGACATTGCCCTGCACCAGCACGTCGCGCGTGTCGGGATTATACTGGGCGTAATCGCAATAGATCGTGGTGTTGCCGTAGCGGATGAGCACGTCGCGATCGGCCACCGCGACGCCGCCTTCGATGCGCGTTTCCTCCGCATTGATCTCGATCGGCACGTCGCCGAAGCTGCCGAACTGCGCCCGCGCCCCGGAGAGGCCGAGGAAGAAGAGCGCGAGAGAGAGCAGCAGTCGTTTCATGCAGTGGGCGGCGAACGTATCGGAGCGCTTTCCGCGTTGCCAAGTGAAAAGCCGGGGCGGCGAGGCGGGGCGGAAGAAGGCGAACGCCGAGCCGGAAGTCAGTAACGGCCGCGGCTGACGATCTTCCCCTCGGACTTCTGACTTCTCTCCTCGTCTTCCCGCCGCAGGAACGATACGTCCGCGCATCTACTCACACCCGTTCCTTGTCCCCGGAGGCGGAACGCCGAAGAAAACATCCATGTCCCACACGAAAATTTGGCAGGGTCAGCCCTATCCTCTCGGAGCCACCGTCACCAAAGAAGGAGTGAACTTCGCTCTCTTCTCGGAGAACGCGACAGGCGTGGAGCTTTGCCTTTTCGACTCCATGGATGCTCCGCAGGAAAGCGTGCGGATCCGGAAGAAGGAGCACACCGATCAAGTCTGGCATTGTTTTGTCCCCGGGATGAAAGCAGGCCAGCTCTACGGCTACCGGGTGCACGGGCCGTATGATCCGGCGAATGGGCATCGGTTTAATCCGGCCAAACTGCTGATCGATCCTTATGCCAAGGCGATCGCCGGTGAAATCGTCTGGGGCGAAGAGATGTTTGCCTATCAGCAAAGCGGGGATAAAGACGCGGACCTGACGATCGATGACCGGGATGATGCGTTTGGCATCCCGAAGTCCGTGGTCGTGGATGACGCGTTTGATTGGCGCGGGGAAAGGCGGGTCAATGTTCCGCTGCACAGCGCGGTGATTTACGAGGTCCACGTGAAGGGCTTCTCGAAACTTTGCCCGCACATTCCGGAGGAAATCCGCGGGACCTACGCGGCGATCGGCAGCCCGTTTGCCATCGAATACTTCAAGAAGCTCGGCGTGACTTCGATCGAGTTGCTTCCGGTGCATCACTTTGTGAACGACCATTATTTGGTCAACAAAGGCCTCTCGAACTATTGGGGCTACAACTCGATCGGCTACTTCGCGCCGCACGCGCCGTATTCCGCCGGAGGCGTGCAAGGACAACAGGTGCGCGAGTTCAAACAGATGGTGAAGAACCTGCATGCCGCAGGGCTGGAGGTGATTCTCGACGTGGTTTACAACCACACGGCGGAGGGCAATCACATGGGTCCAACGCTTTGTTTCCGCGGCGTGGATAACTCCGCGTATTACCGGACCGTCGCGGACGATCGCCGGTTTTACATGGATTACACCGGGTGCGGAAACTCGCTGAACATGATGCATCCGCGCGTGCTCCAGCTGATCATGGATTCGCTGCGCTACTGGGTGCAGGAGATGCACGTGGACGGCTTCCGCTTCGATCTCGCCTCCACGCTGGCGCGCGAACTCCACGCCGTCAGCCGGCTGTCCGCATTCTTCGATATCATCCACCAGGATCCAGTGCTCCAGACGGTGAAGCTGATCGCCGAGCCGTGGGACGTGGGTGACGGCGGCTATCAGGTCGGAAACTTCCCCGTCGGCTGGGCCGAGTGGAACGGCAAATATCGCGACTGCGTGCGCAGCTACTGGAAAGGCGATGAAGGGAAGCTCGCGGAGTTTGCCGCGCGGATCACTGGCAGCAGCGATCTATACCAGTGGGACGGCAAGCGGCCCTACGCCAGCATCAACTTCATCGTGGCGCACGACGGCTTCACGCTGCACGACCTCGTCGCCTATAACGAGAAGCACAACGAGCTAAATCAGGAGGGGAACAACGATGGGGATAGTCACAGCCAATCCTGGAACTGCGGAGCGGAAGGTCCGACCGACGACGAAGCGATCAATGCGCTCCGCCGCAAGCAGCGGCGTAATTTCCTGACGACGCTGGTTCTTTCCCAAGGCGTGCCGATGCTCTGCGGTGGGGACGAATTCGGGCGGAGCCAGATGGGGAACAACAACGCGTATTGTCAGGATAACGAAATCAGCTGGTATCCTTGGACGCACTTCACGACGGAAGACCAGCTGGTCGATTTCACTTCGAAGCTGATCCATTTCCGCCGCGATCATCCGATCTTCCGGCGTCCGAAGTTCTTCCAGGGCCGGCGGATCTACGGCTTGGGGATCAAAGACATCATGTGGTTTGACACGCTCGGGGAAGAAATGGACGAGGAAGATTGGACCAATGGAAACGCGCGTTGCCTCGGTTTGCTGCTCAGCGGGCAGTCGCTGGATATCGAGGACGAACGCGGCCGGCCGATTCGCGACGACACTTTCCTCCTGCTCTTCAATGCGTGGAACGAACCGCTCGCCTTCCATCTTCCCGGACCGAAAGGCGGGAAATGGGAGCTGGTGATCAACACGCAGGATGAAGACGGTTTTGTGACGCCGACCCTGCACGAAGTCGGCAGCGACTTTCCGCTGGGCGACCGGAGCACTTGCGTCCTCAAGATGCACCGGCCCGCTCGCCGCCGCGTGGCCCGAAGCGTCCGCGCCGCGGAAGCAGCAGCAGCTGGTGAAGCGGAAGCCGCGGCTGGCGCGAGTTAGATGATCCGGTCGATGGACTCGTAAGCTGTCCGACGGCTTATACTTCAGTAACCACCGCGCAACCTTCCTCCCTTTCTATCTTCAGGAGTATAACTCGCATCGCCCTCACTTCGCCTTGCATTCCCTTCCTCCTTCCTCAAGACTCGAAAAACCGCGGACAACGTCTTGAGGTACAACAGTTAGACGACGTTGGTAGATTGGTAGCCGCGTCTAAAAATAAGGTAGTGAACTCCCGCACCGATCGCGGCGCCAGCTAAGCTCAACAGCGCATCGCGGGAAAGGAGCAAGATGCCCAGCGGCCAAAAATTGGGGCCTGGCACTGACAGGACGAGACTAAAGAAGGCGATCGCCTGCCCGAGCCACGCTCCAATTGCCCATACCCAAAATCGGCGCGCAGAGAAACAGGCGGGGATAAAACCGGCGGCAAGCAACGCACATCGGTAGTAAGGGGAATGGGCATCCCACGGTTCACGGTGGCCGGTAATCGGTTCTGACAGCAACCAAACCAGCGCTCCCAAGAATACGGATACGCCAAAAAGGAAGAGCTGTTTGAGTGTGGCTTTCACGAGAGACGTGCGAAGTCGCCTAGACTTTATGGCTGTGCCTCACTGGAGCGCAGCGCTTTCTGGAGAAGAAAGGGAATGGTGTGCTTGCAGAGAGGTCGAGACGCGGGTTACGCGGCAAGACCGCGCAGAGCCGCAGGAGCGGGAGCACTGCCGAAGCAAGGTCACCAATGGATGAACCAAGACACAGCAAGCACACCATGAAAAAACAGCTACTCTTCCTCGGACTCGATGTCCACGCGCAAAACATCACCCTCGCGGTCGCACTTGGGGGTGAGAACGAGGCCCGTGTCTACGGGACAATCACGAATGATCTCTATGCTTTGGAGAAAGTGCTGGCGCTCTGGGGGGAGTATCCGTGACGCCCGGAGGGGTCGCTGAGGGTAGGTGGGAGTGTCCGCGATGGACGGCGGGCGGAGCCGCCGCACCGTAGCCGACTGAGAGCACTGGAAAGCCGCAGATCTCAGAAGGCGAACCGCCGAAAGCCGGTGCGCTGCAGTGGGGTTACTCCCGGTTTTCGCTGACTGAACTTCGGACTCGTGGAGCGGAAAGCCAGAGGCCCGGCCGGCTTCGGTGTCCGCGGCCGCCACGTCGGCGTGCGGGGCTGGTTATGTCGGACTGTCCTGATAGAAACCGGTGTCCCAGATGGTATCGCACCGCTGGCAGTAGAACGTGATGCGAGAGTCGTCCTTCATCTCCCGTTTGAGTTGTGCGTGGCACTGAGGACAAGTGCACCGCCGCATCCGCCGGCGCTGGAGATAGAAGCCGACTGCCCAGCAAGGAAAGCCCACCCACAAGCCGATCGGGCCAATCCAAGCTGACGCGATAACGCTGACGAAGAATGGAAGGCCCCATCCGAACTCCGACCAGAACGAGCGTCGCCGCCACTCTATTGCTTTTCTCACGGCTGGCATTAGGCGACGCGTTCGAAGTGTCTTTCGAAGGCATTCATTCTAGCGGAGACGTGCGAAGTCGCCTAACGACCTCAATCACAGGGGAGCGAGTTCGCTGGACGCATGGTTCGGCGACGTTGGTTGATAGTTCACCGGCCGCGAGAGAGTTGAGCCTGTCGGGTCTCATCGTGCACACGAACAGAAAAATGGTTCCCACGAAGACCACCCATTCCGCCGTAGTCGATGAACCATGCATCGTGTTCGTTGGTGTGGGAGTAACGCACCTTAGGTGTCGCATACTGCCGAAGATCGTAACCGGCATTGATCGCGGTGCGAGCTGCAATCTGAACCGCTTGGGTTCCGTTCAGATTGGGCGGACCATCGTAAATGATGTTGAACTCGCGAGTTCGGCTGGAAGCGGGAGGCGCGGCACATCCCGCGACGAATAACGCGGTCACTGAAAACAAGGTGAGAATTGGTCTGTTCATTACGGGAGACCCGGCGAGTCGCCGAACGCCCCCAAGCTCAGCGACACGCGCCGCGGGCGAGCCTGCCGGTGGGACGGAGAAGCCGCTGGGACGTAGAGGGCGGGTCGCGCGCACGGCAGCGGTGGAGCTACGAAAGCAGGCGGCGTGACCCCGGGGCGTGTTCGTCTGGAGCGCATGGCTAGCCGTTTCCGGGTTCATTGGTCATGCGGGTGAAAAGCTCTGCTAGCCGCTCATACTTCGCGCGCAGTCCGACGTAAATCTTCGGATCGGCGTTGTATCGGTCGAACTGCCCGACGACGGCTCGGCAAAATTCGGCAAGAAGCCCCGCACAAGGAACGAGCTCGCGGGGGTGCCGTTCGTGCCGTTCCGCGAGAACACCGGCAATTCCGTTGATGAGGTCGGAGTCGCCTGTCGCGCGCTCGCTGAGAGCATGTCG
>DASVRR010000247.1:0-20240 GCA_036388515.1 Chthoniobacteraceae bacterium
GAAGGTTTGCTCGTCGCGCACTCACTTCCGGAAGATGTGAAAAGCGACGTGGTCGCGGCGTTCCTGCCTCAAATCTTCGCGCGCCTCAACCAATATTCCGGAGAGATGAAGCTCGGCGAAGTGGACGACCTTCTCTTCACCACTCACGGCGCGCACTGCCAGATCTACCGCCTCGGTTTCATCTATTTTGCGGTGCTCGGGAAGCCAGGTGAATCCCTTCCCTGGCACGAACTGCGAGTCATCGCCGACGAACTCTCCAAGCAGACTCAGCAAGCCTAATTCGAACATCATGGCCATCATCAACCAAGCGACCAAAGAGCTGCAGGTAAAAATCGTTTATTACGGTCCTGCCAAAAGCGGCAAGACGACCAATCTGGAACAAGTTCATCGCAACGTGCAGGTTCCCGATTCGACAGCGAAAGGGAAACTTACCTCACTAGCTACGAGCAGCGACCGCACCTTATTCTTCGACTTCTTCCCGTTAGAAACGGTGGCGATCAAGGGATTCAAAACCAAGTTCGCGCTCTTCACGGTGCCGGGGCAAGTTATCTATAATGCGACGCGCCAGATCGTGCTCCGCGGCGTGGATGGCATCGTCTTTGTGGCGGATTCTCAGTACGACAAGATGGAAGAGAATATCGAGACGTTCAAGCATCTGGAAGATAACCTTAAGACGCTTAATCTAAACCTGGATGAGATTCCCTATGTAATGCAGTACAACAAACGGGATCTGCCCGACGCGGCTCCTGTGGAGTACCTCGATTTTCTGCTGAACAACCGCGAAACCCAAGTGCCCACCTTTGAGGGCAGCGCCAGCAAATGTGAGGGAGTCTTCGAGACTCTGAACATGATCACGCGCATGCTCCTGCACAAATTCCTGAACGACGGCGTCCGCAAATAGCTTCCGGACGACTAAAACTTTCATGGGCCAATTTCCCCAGCTTAACCAGGAAGATCTCGATCACCTGAACGCAGTGATGAAGGAGCTGCTCGACAAGAGCGAGGCAAACATTGCTCTGCTCGTCGAGAAAGCGGGCTACCTCATTCACCAATGCGGCAGCCAGGAAGCAATCGACACAACCACCTTCGCGACTCTGGGATCGAACGCCTATAACGCAGTTCAGTTCATGGCCTCTCTAGTGAATGAAAGCAACTTCACCAGCATGTATCAGCAGGGGGAGAACTTCAGCACCTTAATGGTAAGTGTGGATGAAAACTCACTGTTAGTGATTGTGTTCCCGACTCATCTAACAGTCGGTTCCATGAAGTACTTCGCGAATCCAGCAGCCAAGTCGATCGCCGGGCGCATTCAGGTTGCCACGGAACGCGGCCCGGGGCTCACAGTGGATCTCAGCGATCTGAACGCGGACGACGTTCAAGCTGCGGTATTCCGGAAGAAAGAATCGTAAACTAAGCACGATCCGCCGTAGCCACCCGGCGCTAAAGGTTTAGCTTTCTTCGGGAAGATCGTGGCAAGTCGCTGACTTGCCTATTTGCTCCGAAGCTGCCTTCCTGACCAGCTATCCCGTGCCGCCTTCTTCCCCCAGGCAAACCCGTTCATCCGCTCCGACTCCGCCGCGCGTCGCACTGCTGGTCGAGACCTCCAATGCATTTGCACGTGGGTTGCTCGTGGGCATCGAGGATTTCATCCGCGCGAACGGCCCTTGGGACGTTTATCTGGCGGAACATGGCCGCGGGGATCGTCCGCCACCCTGGCTGGCCCAGTGGGAAGGAGATGGGATCATCGCGCGCGTCGAAACTGAGCAAATCGCTTCGGCGCTCACCTCCTCGCGGTTGCCAGCGGTGGACCTGAGCTCGTACGGTTTGCTCCCCGGATCTCCGGTCGTCACGACCGACAATGATGCCATCGCTCAAGCCGCGTTTGAACATTTCGTGGAGCGTGGGTTCAGGAGGTTTGGGTACTGTGGTGATTCCCGGTTTCCGTGGTCGGTCGCTCGGGGCTCGAAATTTGCCGCGCTGGCGCGGGCGGGAGGTTTTCGCTTTGATCAATATCCTGAGCAGCCTCGCCAGCAGACCGAAGGTGATCCGGAGCCCGATGCCATTGCTCGGTGGTTGGGAACGCTGTCGCTACCGGTGGCCGTTTTTGCCTGCTACGATGCCCGCGGCCAGCAGGTGCTGAGCGCATGCCGGCGTGCCGGTCTCGCGGTGCCGGAGCAAGTCGCGGTGCTCGGTGTGGACAACGACGAGATTCTTTGCGCGCTTTCTCCGCCGCCGCTTTCCAGCGTCGCCCCGAACACGCACCGTGCTGGCTGGCTCGCTGCCGAACTGCTCGCCCGCCAACTGGCCGGGGAGGAAATCCCACGCTCGACGATTCACCTCGTCCCGCCGGTGGGTGTATTCACGCGGCAGAGTTCGGACACTCTCTCGATCGATGATCCGCAGATCGCGAGTGCGCTGCGTTACATTCGCCAGCATGCTTGTGATAACATCCGCGTGGACGATGTCCTAGCACATACGCCGATGGCGCGCCGCACCCTGGAGCAGCGCATGAAGTCTCTGATCGGCCGCAGCCCGCATGAAGAGATCCGGCGCGTGCAGCTCAACCGCGCCCGGGAGTTGCTCTCCGGCAGCAAGCTCAGCGTGAGCGAGATCGCGCTCCGCTGCGGCTTCGATCACACGGAGTATTTCACGGTGGCGTTCAAGCGGGAGCACGGGATTGCGCCCAACGCTTACCGTAGGGCAAACGCACCTGCGCGCTAGCGGTCAGAAACTCGGATCCCGGGTGATCCGTCCGGAGGAGGCGAAAAGAAAACGCACTCCGTGAAAGTCGCACCTGTGCTCAGGCCGATTTCGTGCTATCGGAACACCCCACTTGAAAACTCCTTCATCCAGATGCTCGAAAGCGTAGGCACCCGACTCAACCAGGCCCGGCTTCAGCGCGGGCTCACGGTGGACGAGGCGGCGCACGCCACGAAGCTGCGTCCCGACAAAATCACGGCCCTGGAGAATGACGATTACTCGCGCTTTGCCAGCAACGCCTACGCGAAAGGGTTCCTGCAGATTTACGGTCGCTTTCTAAACATCGACGTGACGGATTTTGCCGCCACCTTGGACAGCACCAACCACATCAGCGTGGCGGATTATCAATACCTCTCCAATGGCGCGGCGCAGACGGTGAAAGAGGACCGGGCGACCTACACGCCGCGAGATCGCCGGCGTGCGCCTTCGATTGTGCCGCTCGTGGCGTTCGTCGGCTTGCTGCTGCTCGGGGCGTTTGGTTTTCAGATGTATGTGTATTGGAAGCGGATCGAAGGCGAGCCGGTGCGCTTCGGAAAACCGGCGCCTGTGCGCACGGAGAAAATGGCGGCGGGGCTTGTTCCCGTTGCGCCCGCGGCATCGATGGGGAGGAATCCAGAAGAAGCGAGTCCGCCGGCGGGTGCGGGATCTACTTCAACAACCCCAAGTGCACCCGAACCCGCGGCGTCGGATCGGGACTTTGTTGCCGGAGGAAATCCCGGATCTGCCCCGCTGGCTGCAGCAAACGAAGTCCTCGTGCAGCCGGTCAAGACGACCTGGATCACGGTGCGCAAGGACGACCCAAAGTCTTCCCCCATCTTCGAAGGCGATATCTATGCGGATGCTCCGGCGCTGAAACTGACGGGCAGCCGGTTTTTCATCGAAGCTCGGGAGCCAAATGCTGTGTTGATCCGGAAGAACGGCGCCCCGATCGCCTACCAGGCTCCGGGAATCGAGATCCGCTAACGGGGATGAAAGCGATGGCTCCGGTCCGGAAGAAAGTGGGCATGATCAGCCTGGGTTGCGCGAAGAATCTCGTGGACGCTGAGATCATGCTCGGCGGTGTGCTCCAGCATGGCATGGAGATCACCAGCAATGCGGATGAAGCCGACGTTCTGATCGTGAATACCTGTGCGTTCATCGATTCCGCCAAGGAGGAATCGATCGAGGCAATCCTCGAGGCGCACGAGGGTCGCGGGCTGAAGAAACGGGCTGGGCAAAAACTGATCGTCAGTGGATGCATGGCGCAGCGGTTCTCGCATGATCTCGCGGGACAAATGAAGGAAGTGGACGCTTTCATCGGTCTGGATCAGGTCGCAGAGACCGGAGAAATCGTGAGCCGCATCCTGGCTCAGCCGTCCGCGCTGACGGACACCAGTTGGGAGCCGCTCAATCTCGTCACCCGGAAACCCGTTTACATCCCGGACTACGACACGCCGCGCTTCCGCCTGACTCCGGCGCACACTGCTTTCACCAAGATCGCCGAAGGATGCAATCATCCCTGCAGCTTTTGCGTCATTCCCCAGATGCGCGGCCGGCATCGTTCACGCACCATCGAGAGCGTCGTCGCCGAAGTCCGCGCGTTGGTCGCTGAGGGCGTGAAGGAGATCAATCTGATCAGCCAGGACACGACCTACTTCGGGATGGATCTTTGGTCGGAGAAAGCAGGCCCTCGGGCGCAGGTCGATTCCTCCAAGGGACCCACGCTCACTCGTCTTTTGCGGGAGCTAAATAAGATCGAAGGCGAGTTCTGGATCCGGCTGCTCTACACGCATCCGGCGCATTGGAGCGATGAGTTGATCGCCTGTATCGCCGAGTGCGGGAAGGTCGTGCGTTATATCGACATGCCGCTCCAGCACATCCATCCGCGGATGCTGGAACTGATGCGCCGCGAGACCAGCAGCGAACACATCGAGACGTTGATCGCGCGGATCCGAGCGGGCATCCCTGGCATCGCGATTCGCACGACCTTCATCGTTGGTTTTCCCGGTGAAACCGAAGAGGAGTTTGAGTATCTGCTGGAGTTCATCGCCCGGACGCGGTTCGAACGGCTTGGCGTCTTCACTTACTCCCAGGAAGAAGGTTCCCGAGCGGCGAAGATGGAAGGGCAACTCCCGACAAAAGTGAAGGCAGCGCGCTTCAAGAAGGCGATGAAGCTGCAGCAAAGAATCGCCCGGGAGATCTCGGAGGCGCAGGTGGGGAAAACCTTGCGGGCTTTAGTCGATCAGCCGCTGGTGGCGCGCGCCGCCGTGGATGCTCCGGACATCGACGGCCGGATTCTCCTCAGCAGGCCGGCACCGGTCGGTGAGTTCGTCGATGTGCGGATCACTGGCACCCAGGTTTACGACCTGCTCGGCGAGCCGGTCCTGTAGCAGATCAAGCCCAGAGATTCCGATCCAGCGTTCGGTACTGGATCGCTTCCGCGACGTGCGCGGCTTGGATTTGCTCCTGCCCTTCGAGGTCACCGATCGTCCGCGCGACCTTGAGAATGCGATCGTAAGCGCGCGCGCTGAAATTCAGTTCGGTCATCGCCATCCTCATCATCCCCTCCGCTTCTTCCCCGAGCGGGCAGAATGCCTTGATCTGTTTTGGTCCCATCCGCGCATTCGTCCGCGCGCGCCCTTTGTTCCCGAACCGCTCCTGCTGGACTTTCCGCGCTGCTTCGACGCGGTCCCGGATGGCTGCGGAAGCTTCCGCAGGTTCCTGACTGGAGATGTCGCGATACTGGACGGCGGGGACTTCGATGTGAATGTCGATGCGATCCAGCAGCGGGCCGGAGATGCGGTTGCGATAACGCTCCACCTGCACTGGCGAGCAGCGGCATTCGCGCTTTGGGTCGCCGAAGTAGCCGCATTCGCAGGGGTTCATCGCCGCCACCAGCATGAACTCCGCAGGGAAAGTCATGGATCCCGCCGCACGAGAAATGGTCACCCGCGCATCTTCCAGCGGCTGACGCAAGACTTCCAGGGTGCTCCGCTTAAACTCGGGAAGCTCATCGAGGAAGAGGACACCGTTGTGCGCGATACTGATTTCCCCGGGAGTAGGATTTGCGGAACCGCCGAGCAATCCTGCGTCGGAGATCGTGTGATGCGGCGAGCGAAACGGACGAGTGGCGACGAAGGAATCGGCTCCCGCGAGCAGCAAACCGCAGATGCTGTGGATCTTCGTGGATTCGATCGCTTCCTCCAGCGTCATCGGCGGAATAATCGTCGCAAGCCGCTTCGCGAGCATCGACTTGCCTGAACCGGGCGGCCCGATCATTAGAATGTTGTGGGCTCCAGCCACTGCGACTTCGATCGCGCGTTTCGCATGGTGCTGACCGCGCACCTCGGAGAAATCCACCTCATACTGGCGATGGCGCTCGAAGAAACGGCTCACGTCTTCCCGGACGGGTGTTAGCTGGCGTTCGCCAGTCAGGAATTCGAACGTCTCCCGGAGGTTCTGGACGCCATAAACCTCGATTCCTTCCACCATCGCGGCTTCTCGCGCGTTTGCTGCCGGAACAATCACCGCCTTCCGCCCCTGGCGCCTTGCTTCCAGCGCCACCGGGAGCACGCCCTTCACCGGCCGGACCTGACCGGTGAGCGCCAATTCGCCGACGAAGCAGTATTTCTCCACATCCTGCAGCTCGATCTCCGCGCCGACGGCGATCATCCCCAGAGCGATCGGCAGATCAAAACTCGGTCCCTCTTTCTTCACGTCGGCCGGCGCGAGATTGATTGTCGTGCGCCCACGGGGCCAATGGAAGCCGCTGTTCGAGATGGCCGTCGTGACTCGATCTTTGCTCTCTTTCACCGCCACATCCGGAAGTCCGACCACGACGATGACCGGAGCGCCGGAAGCAGCGTTCACCTCGATTTCCACCTCATACGCGTCAACGCCGTAAACCGCAGCCGAATACACTTTAGCCAGCACGGCGGGAGAGTGTCAGAGCCGCCGGGGGAAGTAAAAAGGTTTGAACGAGTTCAAAGGATTGGAGTCGATGAACGTAATATTCAACGAGGTTAAGTTTAGATAAACATTTTCCTTGCGAGGGGAAGAAAAGCATTCATTGTAAACACATTCGAAAGACATTGCCCGTGCGAAACTCGTTTCCGACGAGAAGAAACGCATCCGGAACAATCTTCTCTTACGCATCCTATCTGCTACTAGACCGCTGAGGCACAAATCCCATGAACTACAAATCAGGCGAAGATTCGGATTCCGGCATCAAGATTTACCTGCGCGAGATCGGCCAGATCCCGCTGCTGACTCCTGCTCAGGAGATTGAGTTGGCCGCCAAGATCAAGAAGGGGGACAAGGCCGCACGTTCGCTGATGATTCGCTCAAACCTGCGTCTCGTGGTGAAGATCGCGCACGACTATGCGAACTTGGGACTTCCGCTCCTGGATCTAATCTCAGAGGGCAACATCGGCCTGATGAAGGCGGTCGAGCGCTTCGATCCAGCAAAAGGCGGGAAGCTTTCGACTTACGCCGCTTGGTGGATCAAACAATCGATCAAGCGCGCCCTCGCCAACCAGTCGAAGACAATCCGTCTTCCGGTGCATCTGGTGGATAAGATCTCGAAGATGCGCCGGGTCGCATTGCAGATGAGCGAGGAATTAGGGCGTGAACCGACCGATGACGAACTTGCGGAAGAAGTCGGGCTCGCTGCGGGGAAGATTTCGCAGCTGAAGACCGTCTCGATTCGCCCTGCTTCCCTCGATGCTCCGATCAGCGACGATGATTCCACTGAGTTCGGCGAAATCGTGGGCGATCTCGAGGCTCAGACCCCATTTGAGCAACTGCGCGACCAAAACCTCCGGGATGAAGTCGGCGATTTGCTCAAGGTGCTCGATGATCGGGAGAAGAAAATCATCTTCTCACGGTTCGGTCTCGATGGCGGCAAAGCCAAGACTCTGGAAGAAGTGGGGAAGAAATTCGGCGTGACGCGTGAGCGGATTCGGCAGTTGCAGAACATTGCCCTGATGAAGCTGCGCCGCGCTCTGGCGAAGAAGGAGAAGCCAATCGAGGCTTTGATTCCGTCTCTCGCCGCCGACTTCGACGACTAAATTGGCCGGAAGGCGCGGGCCGTATTCACAAAGAATCAGGCGGCAGAGCGTGAGCTCTGCCGCCTGAACTTTTTCATGCTCCAGTGAACGCGTTGCCAAAGGCCGCGCGCCACTTTGCGGCGAACTAGACTGCTTTTTCGCCGGTCTCTTCCGTGCGAATCCGCACGGCTTCTTCCACGGGCGAGATGAACACTTTTCCGTCGCCGATCTTGCCGGTTTTAGCGGCTTTGATGATGGCCGCTACCGCCGCTTCGGCCTGGCCGTCGGCGAGCACGACTTCCACCTTGATCTTCGGGAGGAAATCCACCGTGTACTCACTGCCGCGGTAGATCTCCGTGTGGCCTTTTTGACGGCCGAAGCCTTTGACTTCGCTCACCGTCATCCCCTCGACACCGATGTCGGCGAGGGCCTCTTTCACTTCCTCCAACTTGAAGGGTTTGATGATCGCTTCGATTTTTTTCATGATGAACCGTGTCCGATCCGGCTGCTCAAAGCTGAGCAGCCGGGAACGAACTTTTAGTTTGTTTCTTGGGTGAGTTAGTTCGCGATCAGAGGATGTAACCTTCTTCCCCGTGCTCCTGCACGTCCAGACCTGCGGTTTCGACTTCCGGCGTTGGGCGGAGTCCGACCACCACTTTGACGATCATGGCGATCACAAAGGTGCCAGCAATCGAGAGCGCCAAAGTGAGGCCGATTGCTTTGAACTGCTCGATGAGAAGCCCGCTGGCGAGAACCTCCTTTAAATTCGTATTCAGGTTCCCGTTCACGTCCGCTGTGGCGAGCACCCCGGTGAGGATGGCTCCCAGCGTTCCGCCGACTGCATGGACACCGAAGGTATCGAGTGCGTCATCGTAGCCAAACGCTCCTTTTACAAACACAACGAAGATGTAAGGAATGATCCCCGCGAGCAGGCCGATGATCATCGCTCCGGTGGAATTGACGAAGCCGCAAGCGGGCGTGATCACCACGAGTCCAGCGACGATTCCGGAACAAAAGCCGAGGATGGATGGATGACCTTTGTGGATCCATTCGACCATCGCCCAGACAAACCCGGCGGTTGCGGCAGCGAGTGTCGTCGTCATGAAAGCGTTCGCGGCGACGCCGTCGGCAGCCACGGCTGAACCAGCATTGAAACCGTACCAGCCGACCCACAGCATGCCCGTTCCGACCATACAAAGGACCATCGAGTGCGGAGCCATCTTCTCTTTGCCGTACCCGAGCCGCTTGCCGAGGATCATGCAGAGAATCAACGCGGACCAGCCGGAGGTCATGTGAACCACCGTGCCGCCGGCGAAGTCGATCGCCTTGATCGAAGCGCCTGAGTTCCAGACACCGTTCATGAGTCCGGTCACGCCCCAGATCATGTGAGCCATCGGGAAGTAAATGACGAACATCCAGAGCGCGATGAACAGCATGATGGAGATGTATTTCATCCGCTCGGCGATGGCGCCGACGATAAGTGCCGGAGTGATGATCGCGAACATCATCTGATACATGGCGAAGACATTCTGGGAAACCCAGTAGGAGTAATCGGTGTTGGGCGCGGAGGTCACGTCCTTCAGGAAGAAGAACTCGGTACCGCCGAGGATCTTACCCAGGAAGCCGCCACCATCTGCGGTGAAGTTCTTCCCGAAGACCAGGCTGTAGCCAAAGGCCCACCAGAGCACCGTCACCAACCCGGCGCAGCCGAGACATTGGGCACAGACACTCAGCACGTTTTTCTTCCGGACCAAACCGCCGTAGAAAAGCGCCAACCCGGGCAACGTCATGAAGAGGACCAAAGCGGCCGCCGTCATCATCCAAGCGTTGTGACCAGGACCGGGAACATTCGCGATCTTCGAGTTCCATTTTACGTCGCCAGCTGCGCCGACTCCCATGTTCTGGAAATACTGCTCCATGTCCGTAACGCGCTGCTCTAAAGTGGCGTCGGCTGGCGCAGCGGCGGTCTCGGTGGAGGCGGGAGCCGCTGGCGTGTCGGCGGCAGGAGCGGTTTCAGCGGAAGGTGCGGGAGCCGGAGCGGCGTCCTGCGCTTGAGTGACTCCGAGCGTCAGCCACGACAGCACGGCGGCCGCGGTGAGCAGGGAGAGATGGCGAGTTACTTTCATTCTGCGATGGGTGTTTTTGGTTAGTGGTTGGTTCGCGCTCTTCCCCTCGTTTTCCTCCGGAGACACGGCTCCTGAGAGCGATGTTTCCGGAAGGCGAACGTGCGGGAAGTCGGCGCGGCGTCCCGTTAGCAAACCGAATGCCACCCGCAGTTTGCGGAGCATTTACAGGGAAAGATGAAGCAGCGCACGAAGATGCTTCACGGCGCATCTGGCTAAAATCCCACAACTTCCCCGGCCGTGGACAAAACCAGCCACCAACTCAAGCGGACGCGCTTCACGCGCGCGGATGGGCGTCGTCGTAAGCTTTTTTCAGACGCTCCACGGTCACATGCGTGTAGATCTGGGTCGTCGAAAGGCTCGCATGGCCGAGCAGCGATTGGACGCTGCGGAGATCCGCTCCGGCATCCAGCAGATGCGTGGCAAAGCTGTGCCGCAACTTGTGCGGACTGACATTCACCGGGATGCTCGTGTGCGGCAGATAACGGCGGAGGATCAGGCCGACGTTGATCGGAGTGATCCGGCGGCGCACCTTGCTGATGAAGAGCGGACCGCGCTCGATCCGCGCTTGCTGCCGATAACGTTGAATCGCGTCCAACGCCGGTTTCCCGACGGGGACGATGCGTTCCTTGCGGCCTTTTCCCAGCACGCGGGCGCTTTCGGAGTAGTGATCCACGTGCTGGACGTCCAGCGCGACGAGCTCCGCCAGACGCAGCCCGCTGGAGTAAAAAAGTTCCAGGATTGCCACGTCGCGCGCGGGCATCCAGCTCGGCGCCTGAGATTGTTTTTCCACCCGCAAAGGCGCGCTGAGCAGTTCGTCGATCTGCTTCGCGGTCAGGACGACCGGTAGCTTTCGCTCCAGCTTCGGCAGCTGCACGTCCTTCAGCGGATTGACGCTCAGGCCGAAGCGGATGGTGAGAAACTTATAAAAGGTCCTCAGTGCGGAGAAGTGCAGGCGGATCGTCGGTCGCGCCATCTTCCGCTTGGTGCAGGAAAAAAGATACCGGCGGAAATCGTCGGCCGTGAGTTCCTTCCAGGCCGGCTCGGCCGTAGCCTTGCGAAACTCCGCCAAAGCATGGCGGTAGTTGACGATGGTCCGCGGAGAAGCATTTCGCTCGACCTCGAGGAACTTGAAAAACTCGTCGGCGAATCGATCCCGCGGTGGACGTCTCAAGCCGCCACCTTTATCCCAAGAGTCGTCGCGCGACTACTTTTTGCCGATCAACGGGCCGAGATTTTCCGGCTGCCCGGAATCATCCACCTGCCCTGTCTTCGCGGTGCCCCGCGCAAAACTCAAGGTGGCGGAACGTTGCTCCACGCCGTCCGGCGAAGTGGCGATCACGGGGATCGAGAAATCGCCGTCCGGAAGAGTGAAGTGATAGCGGAAGGTTCCATCCGGACTGAGCTTGATCTCCTGACCGTTGATCCTCACCGAGGCGTCAGGATGCGTCCCGCCGTAGAAGATGATCTCGGCGTTCACGTGCATGAAGAACCCGCGTTCCGCATGGACGCTAAAGGGCTGTGCACTCCAGCTCGCGCCGATGCCGCTGGAGAGACTATGTGGCCCGGGAGCAAAGAGAGACGCCGCGAGCAGCAAGGTCGCCGTTTGGTCTGGGGGCCGTTCGTCCAGTTGCTTCCGGAGGAGCTGATCGATCTCGTCGCTTCCCAGCGAAAGCCGCTCAATGAGCGTGTCGCCCAGCAAGGCGGCGAGCAGACGCTTCTGATCGTCCGACCAAGTGGGCGCTTCCCCATCGCGAAACTGCAGCTGACCTTCCCCAGCCATCCGCGAGAGCGCAGAGAGCAGGCTTTCCCCTTCGGACATATGCTCCTGCAGCATCTCGAGCATCCGCTCGAAGCTGAGGTGCGCCGGCACCGTGGCAAAATCCGCGACTTCTTCCGTGGCCAAGGCTTCTCCCGGAGTGGTTGCCAAGCCCGATTGAACCACTTTCCGCCAGGTTCCATCCGGCTCGAAGAACCCGATCTCAGCGAAGTAACCGGAATTCGGCGAGCTCACCGGCACATACCAGTTCCTCGCCTCCGGCTTGATCTCGACCAGCGTTTCATCCGCACCTTCCGCGGTGATGACCTTGAGGAAGAATTGCACGATTCCTCCGCGCATCGCGCTCGCTTGATACGGCGACCAGTCGAAATCCCAGTAGGTGAAGAGCCATCGCGGATCCCGGGCGACGAGGAAGAGCGTGTCCTCGTGATAACTCGTGGGAAGCTCGCCGAGATCATCGAAGTCGGGAGCTGCCGGACTCGAAGTTGGCGCGTCTGATGAGGAAGAAACGGAAGTTTGCCGGACGTCAAACTTGTGAACGTCGCCTTCGCTTTCCGCAAACGTCACCGGGTCAGTCGAAACCTTGAAGCTCCCGGTTTTCGCCGGAGTTTCAGCTGCGTCGTCTTCAGACGGGTCTTCGAGATTGTTGTTGCCCATAGAGCCTGTGATGTTTCGAGTGGAAGGTGCCCGCAGGCCGTCGCGTTCTACTGATCGCCTGATCAAAGGTCAATGCTTTTCATTTCGGCGCGTCTTCTGACAAAGTCCGGACGCGTTTGGCCCGGTCCTCGCCCTAAAACCTCCCATTTCCCACAATGCTGACCAAACGCGTCATCCCTTGCCTCGATGTCCACGACGGCGTCGTCACTCGCGGCGTGCAGTTCGGACGCGCTGAGTCTGATGGGCTCAAAGCGGTGGGTGATCCCGTGGAGTTGGCGCTCCGTTATAATGATCAGGGCGCGGACGAAATGGTCTTCTTCGATATCACCGCGAGTGCTCATGGAAGGTCGTCGATGATCGAAGTGATCGAACGAACCGCGGCGAAATGCTTCATGCCGCTGACCGTCGGCGGCGGGATTCGCACCGTCGCGGACATGCACGCGATGCTCCACGCGGGTGCGGATAAAATCAGCATCAACTCCAGCGCACTCGCGACTCCGGAGTTGATTGGGGAAGGCGCCGAGCGGTTTGGCAGCCAGTGCATCGTCGTTTCGATTGACGCCAAGAAAGTGTCGCCGGATCGCTGGGAAGTCTTCAGCCACGGCGGCCGGAAAGCCACGGGCTGGGACGCCGTCGATTGGGCGCGGCGCGTCTTCGAACTTGGCGCCGGCGAAATCGTCCTCAACTCCATCGATGCGGACGGAACAAAAGCAGGCTACGACCTCGTCATTACGCGCCGGATCAGCGAATCCGTCGGGGTTCCTGTCGTCGCCAGCGGCGGCGCGGGGAAGCTGGAGCATCTGGTGGACGTGCTGCGCGAGGGAAAAGCGGACGCCGTGCTGGCGGCGAGCATCTTCCACTTCGGCGAATACACCGTCTCCGACGTGAAACAGTTTCTTGCCCGACATGATGTGCCGGTGCGGTTGCCGGAGTCGGTGCTGGATTAAGCCTCCGCCGCCTGAATCGCTTCGATCATCCGGACGGTTTGCACCGCCGCGCGGACATTGTGGACGCGGAAGATCGCGGCTCCCTGCAGCATTCCTTCCACAATACAAGCCACCGTTCCCGCGTCGCGTTCTGCGGGCTCCGGAAGATTCAGCACCTCGCCGATCACGGTCTTCCGCGAGACCGGGAGGAGAATCGGCCGGCCGAAGACGGTGAGCGATTTTAGTTCCCGATAGATCCGGAGGTTATCCGCCCGTTGCTTGGCGAAATCGACTCCCGGATCCAGCAGCAGCGCGTCCCGAGAAAGCCCCGCTGCTTCCGCGATCCCGATCTTCCCCGCGAAAAACTTCCCCAGCTCCGCCATCACATCTGCATACGCGACCGAAGTGTGAGCGACTTTCGGCGCGCCGACGCTGTGCATGATCACCAGCGCCGCGCCGGCCGCCGCGCAGATCCGGGCATTTTCCTCCGTGGGAAGACCGCCGATGTCATTCAGCAAATGCCCGCCCGCCGCCAAGGCAGCTCGAGCCACCGTTGGACGCCAGGTGTTGATGGATAAAGGCGCCAGCTCCTTCCAGCGCTCGATGAACCGGATCAGCGTTTCGGCTTCCTCTTCTTCCCCAATTGCGGGGCGATTCGTCCGCGCGCTCTCCGCACCGACGTCGATGATCTCCGCTCCGTCGCGGACCAGACTTCGCGCGTGTTCCAAGGCCTGCTCGAGATCCGTCAGTCCGTCTCCGGAAAACGAATCCGCCCCAAGATTCACGATCCCCATGACGAGCGGACGGCGCGGCCACTCAAAGGTGACGCCGCGAGCCACCAGCTTCATGGCAGATCGATGAAAGTTTTCCGCCGTTGCTCCAAACGCACCGTGCGCGTGTAGCCGGCGGTCTTAGCCAGCGTCACTGCTCCGGCGAAGTCGGACCCGAGTTCTTCCGGAGAATGCGCGTCTGAGTTGATCAGCAACGGAACGCCCGCGCGCGCCGCCAGCTCCAGAAACAGCAGCGCCGGATATTGTTCCGCGCATTGCTTCCGCCAGCCGGCCGTGTTGATTTCAAAGGGCAGATTTTCTTCCGCAAGCGCCGCAATCGCGGGTTCGTAAAAGCGCCGGAGATCACCCGCGGGCGCGAAGCCGAACTTCTTCGGGAGATCCGGATGCGCCATGAAGTCGAACAATCCGCTGCGAATCGCGGCGGCGTAAGTCTTCCAGTAAAGCGCCCAGATTTCCTCCACATCGCCATCGCGGTAACGGCCGATGAACTGGGGATGATCCACTTCAAAACCGTCCGGAAGATAATGCACGCTGCCGATGAAATAATCCCAGTCCGCCATTCCGCGGAGTTCCTCGATCCAGGCTTCCCCGCCGGCGAGATAGTCGCATTCCAATCCAAGCCGGATGACCAACTCCGGAAACTCGGCGCGCGCTTTTTCCACTTCTTCCAGGTAGCGCGGCAACTCTCCGCGCAGCATTCGCCAGTCGTCAAAGGCCTCCGGCATCGGATTGTGATCCGCAAATCCGAGCTCCTCCAAGCCGAGTTCCGCCGCGCGCGCGGCAAACTCCCGCGGCCAGCCTTCCGCATGCCGGCAGAGCGGAGTGTGGACGTGGTAATCGGCGAGGCTGGCGTACACGCAGCGTGCTCTTAGACGGAAGCTTCCGCGCGGGCAACCCGCCACTTGCCACTTGTCACCCGCCGCCGCTCACCTAAGACTGCGCCGCCATGAGCTTCATCGAGACCGTTTTTCAGAAACTGAAGCGGCACCCCAAACGCATTGTTTTTCCGGAAGGGACCGAGCCTCGGGTGCTGCGTGCCGCCGCGCGTTACGTGAAGCTGCAGCTCGGCGCGCCGGTGGCTCTCGGGCGGCGGGAAGAGATCGAGAAAATCGCCAAAGCTGAGGACATCAGCCTCGATCACATCGGCATCATCGATCCGGCGACCTCGTCGGAAATGCCGACTTTCATCCAGCGCCTGGAGAAGCTGAAGCGTTACCACGATCTCGGTCCGACGCAGTCCGAAGAGATTCTCCGGAACCCCAACTATTTCGGCGCGATGATGGTGCAATACGGCCAGGTGGACGGGTTGGTCACCGGCGCGCGGGAATCGGCCAGCAGCTCGCTCCGGCCGCTGATCAAGCTGATCAAACCGCTGCCGGACACCACGAGCATTTCGAGCTGCACGATGCTGGATCTTTCCAACAAACGCTACGGCGAGCGCGGCGTGATGCTCTTCGCGGATTGCGCCGTGATTCCTGATCCGACCGTGGATCAGCTCGCGACCATCGCGGTGCAAACCGGCACGATTTGCCGCCAGCTCACGGGGAATAAACCGCGCGTGGCGATGCTCAGCTTTACCACCAAAGGCGACGGCCGACTTTCCTCCCCAGCAAAAGTCGCCGCCGCCACCGCGCTCGCGAAACAGAAAGCCAAAGCCGCCGGACTCGAAATGGAAATCGACGGCGAAATCCAGGCAGACAGCGCGCTTCTTCCCGATCTTGCGGAAAAGAAATCGGCCGGCAGCCTGGTGGCGGGAAAAGCGAACGTCCTGATCTTCCCGAACCTCGACGCGGGGAACATCGGTCTCAAGCTGGTCCAGCATCTCGCTGGCGCCGAAACTTACGGGCAAATCTTGCTGGGCCTTTCCAAACCTTGCGCCGACATGTCGCGCGGCGCGTCCGAAGACGACATCCTCGGAGTCGCGGCAATCCTCGGCCTGCAGGCGATCGAGTTCCGGAAACTTTATCCGAGCGACATCGCCGGATGAACGCCGTCACGCCTCGGGTCTTTGTTGCAGCGACCCAGCAAAACGACGGCAAAACCACGACCGCGCTCGGGCTCTTCGGCGCGCTGCGGAAGAAGTGGGAGCGCATCGGTTTCATCAAGCCTGTCGGCCAGCGCTTCGTGGAAGTGGACGGCCTGCGGATCGACGAAGATTCGGTCCTGATCAACCAAACCTTCGGCGTCCAGACGCCGCTCGAAGCCATGAGCCCGATCGCGGTCGAGCCGGACTTCACGCGGCGCTACATCGAGCACCAGAACAACGACTTCTTAGTCAGCCGCATCAAAAATTCCTTTGATCGAGCGGCTTGGGAAAAGGACTTCGTGATCATCGAAGGCACCGGCCACGCCGGCGTCGGTTCCGTCTTCGATCTGTCGAACGCGCGGGTCGCGAGGCTGCTGGAAAGCAAGGTGATCCTGATTACTCAAGGCGGAATCGGGAAGCCAATCGACGAAGTTGCGCTGAACAAAGCGCTCTTCGACCAGGAAGGCGTGGAGCTCGTGGGCGTGGTGTTGAACAAGGTGAAAGTGGACAAGTTCGAATATGTCTGCGACTTCGCCCGGCGCGGGCTCGAGCGCCTCGGAATCGATTTGATCGGCGCCATTCCGGACGAACCAATCCTCGCCAATGCCACGCTGGGACAGATCGCCAAGACGACGCGCGGAACCTTCCTCAACGGGAAAAACAAGTCGCGCCGGCGGGTTTTGAAGATCGTCATCGGCGCGATGAATTCGTCCCACGCGATGGAATACTTCAAACCCGGAACGTTGATCATCACTCCGGGAGATCGGGAGGACGTGATCCTCGCCGCGCTCTCGACCAGCGCGCTCGGTGAGTTGGACGGACAATCCATCGCGGGGCTGGTGCTCTCCGGGGATTTAATCCCGAGTCCGCCAGTGATGGAGCTCCTGAAAAACTCGGATGTTCCCACCATCGCCTCGCCGCTGGACAGCTACAGCGTCGCGAGTTCGATCTATTCGATGACGGTGAAAACGTTGCCCGGAGACGTGGAGAAGATCGACAAGATCCAGACGCTCATCGAACAGCACGTCCAGGTCGACCGCCTGCTCAGCAAGCTGTAGCTCGCCTCATCCGGAAAGAAACAAGGGAGAGTCCACGAAAGACCCTAAAGGACACGAAAGAAGGAATTGCGAGTTTGGAGCCGTTCACCTTTCGGGTGAGCTCGCGGGCAGAGAAAGTTCCTTGCGTGCTTTTCGTGTCTTTCGTGGACTATTCCGCAGTCCCTGCACGTGGGCCTGCAAGATCGCAATCGTCACCGCGACTCAGTCGCGGAAGTTTTTGAAAGCGAGCGCGACCTCGAAATCCTTGCTCCGGCAGAAAGCGATCACTTCCTGGAGATCATCCCGTTTCTTCCCGGTGACGCGGATCTGCCGTTCCTGAAGAGCGCTCTGCACCTTGTAGTCGGCGGCTTTGATCGCCTTCACGATCTCTTTTGCCTTGTCGCCATCGAGCCCTTGTTTGATCACAAAATCCTGAGTCGCATGGCCCAGCGGCGAGATTGCCGGGTCTTTCCGCTCCACATTGCGGAGATCGATATTCCGCTTCGCGAGCTTGCCGATGACAATCTCGTTCAGGCTCTTCAGCCGCGTTCCGTCTTCCGCCTTCAGCTCGATCTTCGACTCCTTTTCGTTCCACTCGATGCTCGCCGGTGAGCCTTTGAAATCGAAGCGCGTGACCAGGTCTTTTCGGGCCTGATTGATCGCGTTATCGATTTCTTGTTTATCGATCTCGGAGACGATGTCGAACGAAGGCATCAGACTGGCGGAGCAAAAACGGCGCTTTAGAACCCGGCGCGGAAAGTCAGCTTTACGTAAGGCGCGCCTTCCTCCGTCTCGTAATCCTCATCGGCGCGGTGGTAATCAAACTTCCGGTTGAAGGCGTAGCCTGCTCCGAAGTCGATCGCGGTGCGATTTGGATCGCCGTAGGTGAAGCCGGCGCCGACTCGATATTCCGAGTAGGTGAGCACTGCTCCGCGGAGCTTCGGATCGCGGTCGCCGCTTTCATCCACGCGGAACGATCCTCCGGAAAGTTCCGCACCGGCCCACAGCGCGAGCTGATCTCCTGCGCGGAAGATCAGACGCGGCTCGGGAACAATCGCTCGCAGCGTCCAGCGATCGCTGATCTTCCACAGCACACCGGCGACTGGGAGGATCGGGTAGCTGCGGAAAGGATGGTAGCTTGCTCCTCCGATGAGGAACAATTTCTCGCTCACCGGGAACGCGGCCGCGAGCAGCGTCGGCGCAGCAAAGGCTTCGGAGCTGACGCTTTCTTCAAAGTAAAATCCCGGCGCGCTTTCCAGCAAGATTCCGACTTCTCCTCGCTGCAGATATTCCAGAGCAATGACTGCGGCAAAACTCTGCAGCGTATTCGGCAGGGGAAGATCGCCCGTGTGATTGAAATCGAAGCGCGCGTACTCGGCTCCCAGGCGGAAAAACCATTGTCCGTCCGCCGCTTTTGGCCAGGGAAGATCGAGGGCAAAGCGGCGGCTGATTTCGATGCTGTTGGCGAGCGCGTCTCCGGAACCGCGGTCATTGTCGAAGTCGCTCTCGAAGACATAGCTGGAGCGGAGGCGCAGAATGTTCAGCGGCACTTCGGTCCGCGTCGGTTCGGCGACCGTTTTCTCCGGAGCCGCGGATGGCGAGCCAGCCCATGCGCCAGTCGAAGCGAGCAGGACGGCAGTGGTGGCGGCAAAGAATTTGGAGCGCATGAGCGGATGAAAACAGGAACGCCGACGCAGGGCAACGCTGGTTGGCGACTTCCGATTAGACTTTCTGCCGGGAAACCGCGCCAGTTTCCCGCCTAAAGGCGGCAATCCGAGGAATGCTCATCAACATGCTGCAGGCAAGAAGGGTAGAGGCCACGGGGTAGATGCCGTAGCGACTGATGTTGTTGGCAAGGAGCGAAACGCCGGCGAGGAGGAGGAGCAAAATAAGAAAGGTTTTCATCTTCGATCAATTGACTGACCACGGAGGCGGAATTCAGTCCGCGCGCAAGGCTTTCACCGGATCAAGCCGGGCCGCAAACCAAGCTGGAATCAAGGCTGCGACGGAACAGATCGCAAAGGCGCTGATGCAAATGACGACGACATCGCGGGGAACAACTTCCGCCGGAATGCCTTCGAACTCGTAAATGCCGGAGGGGAAGATTTCCATTTCGAGCACGCCGGAAAGCCACTCTTTGAAAGGATTCCGGTAATACAGCGCGGTCAGTCCCAGCGCCAGGCCGGTCAGCGTTCCAAAGAAACCGACGAACATTCCCTGCGCTAGGAAGACCCAGATGATCTGCCTCGTTTCGGCACCGAGCGCTTTCATGATGCCGATCTCGCGCGTCTTCTGCACGGTCACCGTGATGAGCGTGCTCGTGATCCCGAAGGCCGCGATGACGATGAGGAACATCAGGATGACAAACATCACGTGACGCTCCATGCGGATCGCGTCGAAGCGCTGGCTATTTTCTTCATACCAGCTCACGGCGACGGCGGAACCTTCCAGGCGCTCGTTGATCAAACGTTGCACTTCCCCGGCGTGAAATGGATCGGTGGTTTTGACCGAGATCCCATGCACCGCATCGTCGAGTTGATAGAGCTCCTGGAAGAGGAAAAGCGGCACGAGGACGAATGCGGAGTCGTAGCTATTGAGGCCGGAATTGAAGATGCCGACGACCTTCAGGGTCGCGGGAAAAACCACCTCGCCTTTCAGCTCTTGCAAGGTTTTCGGCTTGGCTTCCGGATCGTCCTCAAGCCGCTGCAGTTCGGCCATGATTGCGTCGACATTTGCCGGCGCATACACCTTGATAGTTTCGCCGACTTCCACTCCGAGCTCGCGGGCCAGAGCCATCCCGAGAATCGCCGTGTCGCTGGTGAGATCGTCGACTTTTCCGAGCCCCTTTTCATCCACGAATTTCCGCAGATCCAGCAGCTTCTGTTCATCGCCGATATTGATTCCGCGCATCACCGGCGTGTGCACGCGGCCGTTTCGCTCCATCATCACCGGCCCCTGCCCATACGGCGCGGAACCCACGACTCCAGGGATCTGATTGATCGCCTCCAGCGCGCCTCGCCAATCCTCCAGCGATTGGCCATTGCTCACCTTGAGATGTGGTTCAAAGCCGAGAATGGCTCGCTGCAGCGACTGGTCGAATCCGGTCATCACCG
>DASVRR010000248.1:0-19233 GCA_036388515.1 Chthoniobacteraceae bacterium
CCCAGCAACTCGCTGATCTTCACCCGCTCCTGGCGCCCATCATCCCGGTGCCGCAAAGTCACGGTGTCCAGCAGATCGGGTCCGTTTTCTCCCACCGTATCGAAGTCGATCGTCACGCAAAACGGAGTCCCGATTTCATCCTGCCGGGCGTAGCGTTTTCCAATGCTGGCGCCTTCGTCGTAAAACGCGGTCAGGTGAGCCTTCAGCAGGTGGTAAACCTCACGCGCTTTCGCCACGAGTTCGGGTTTGTTTTTGAGCAGCGGAAAAACGCCAACTTTGATCGGTGCCACGCGGGGATGAAACCGCAGCACCGTCAGCGTCTCGGTAGTTCCCTTTGCGTCGGTCTTTTCGACCTCTGAATAGGCATTTGCCAGGATCGCCAGCGCCAGCCGATCCAGGCCCGCGGAAGGTTCGATCACGTGCGGAACATAATTGCCTTTGAAGAGCTTTTCGCAGAACTCCTGAGCTGCTGTGCGGGCACCGTCTTCCGGCTTCCCGCTGCGCTGCGCCCGCGCCGCCCAATCATCCGCAACCTTTGCGGCGAACGCATTTCTGGCGGTCTCATCGAGCTTGTTTGCAGCCGCGCGCAGTTCTTCGTCGAAAACTTCCTGCGACTTCTTACTGGCATCCTGATGTGCGGACAAATCGAAGTCGCCTCGCGCCGCGATGCCTTCGAGTTCGTCGGTGCCAAAGGGAAACTTGAAGAGAATGTCCACGCAGGCACGCGCGTAGTGGGCGAGTTCTTCCGGAGTCTGCCAGTGATAATCCAGCACCTCGCTGGTGAGTCCGATGCTGTGGTAATACGCGGTCCGCTGGGAAACCCAATAACGGTGCCACATCTCCCAGCCCCAGTTCGGTTG
The DNA here is from genome assembly GCA_036388515.1 of Chthoniobacteraceae bacterium. Classification (GTDB taxonomy): domain Bacteria; phylum Verrucomicrobiota; class Verrucomicrobiia; order Chthoniobacterales; family Chthoniobacteraceae; genus Chthoniobacter. The sequence goes on from DASVRR010000248.1 coordinate 861, forward strand.
CGGCTCGGCGAGATCTGCTCCGTCGAACCACCGCGCCACCGAGCCATACTGGAGCTCGATGGCTTCGTCCGGCTTGATGAAGAACTCCAGCTCCATCTGTTCAAACTCCCGGGAGCGGAAGGTGAAATTCCGCGGCGTGATTTCGTTCCGGAAGGCCTTGCCAATCTGGCAGACGCCGAAGGGCACTTTCTGCCGAGAGGAGTCCACGACGTTCTTAAACTGAGCGAAAATCGCCTGCGCTGTTTCAGGGCGAAGATAGCAGAGGTTATCGTCGCTCTCGATCGGGCCGTAATGCGACTTGAACATCAGATTGAAAGCGCGCGGCTCGGTCTTTTCCCCATGGCATTCGGCCACTGCCTTGCTCGGTCTCTGGGGGCATGGAATGCTCTGGACGTGATCGGCCCGGAAGCGCCCCTTGCATGTTTTGCAGTCCAGCATCATGTCCGCAAACGTGTCCACATGCCCGGACGCCTTCCAGATGGCCGGATGCATGATGATCGTCGCGTCGAGGCCGACGACATCCTCGCGCTCGCGCGTCATCGCGCGCCACCAAGTGTCCCGGAGGTTGCGTTTCAGCTCGGCGCCGAGCGGACCGTAATCCCAGAAGCCATTGATCCCGCCATAGATCTCCGAGCTTTGAAAAATGAAGCCGCGTCGCTTGCAGAGCGACACGATCTTTTCCATCAACGGAATCTCTTTTTGCTGGCTCATAAGGGACGGCGAAAATGCGTGGCGCTCCGGGTTGAAGCAACCGCAAACTCGGACCGCCGAGCGCAGAAGCGTCGCGAGGTGGACAGCGCTACCGTCGAATCGCCTGGCGTCGGTAACTGCTCAGTTGGACGGTCCCGAGTCGAACTACCACAACCTCACCGACGCTCTCTCGTCTGCAGTTCTTCGTGCGCGGCCTTCGTCCGCCAGACCCGATGTTCCTCATCCTCGACGTAGCGGCGGGAGAAGCGGTGCCTTGGCGCCCGCGGCGAACAGCAGAGGAGCCGTCGCACTCTCGGCGGGCCGCGGCCACGGATGATTCGCTGACGCTTCCCGGCAGGAGCTAAAGCAACTCCGCCAAGGCCTTTAGCGCGAGCTTCCGCGCTTTGGGCTGCTTGAAGCGGTCGCTCGCCGCCGGGGTGAGGTCTGCTTTGGCGGCCTCCAGGTCGCCTTTCGCCATGTGCGCTCTGGCTCGGTTGTAAAAAACGTAGGCATCATTCGGTGCGAGCTCTTCCGCGCGGTCGAACTCAGAAATGGCCTCCTCCGCGCGACCAAGGATCAGGAGAGCGTCGCCACGGCGGTTGTGCGCTTTGGCGCTGAGGACGTTCAGTTGCGGGTGATCCTCCGGAACCGCCACGGCAAGCACCCGCAGCACGGCGCGGCAGGTCTCTGCTGCGGCGATCACTTTCGTCGAGGGCGCCACCACCTCTTTGAGATCCTCTTTCACCGCCTCCAGCAGGATCTCCAGAGGGGCGATCGCGAACTCTCCAGCGCCCTTCTGTTCCGCGAGCAATTCCAGTCCCTCCAGGCACTCGCGGATCTTCCCGTTTTTCGCCAGCTCCACCAACTGTTTGGAACTCGGAGCGGGAGGCGTGGTCTTCGTGGGTGACGGCGCGGCGACCTGCTGCGGCGGATGGGGTTTTGCTTCACCCGCGAGATAGATGTCGTCGCCGATCAGGCGCGAATACTCCGCAGGCACCTGGCCGCCGTTCGATCGGGCGACCACCGCGGCCCGCGTGCGTTTGAAGACCTGCTCGATCGTGAGGCCGGGCGAGCGCATGTTCCTGAGGAGTTCCTCCGTGTAGAGACCGTTGCGGCCATCGCCGTCGAATGCAGTGCGTCCCGCTTCCGTAGCAAATGCAATCAGGGAACCCGCCGGAGGCTTCATCTCCGCGAGACCGGAGGCGCCGCTGACACTGCGACTCCGACTGTGCCGCATGAGCGGAGTATTCCGGCAGGCATCGAGAATCATGAGGTTGCAATGGGCGCCCGCGGCGCTCAGATCGGCGATGACTTGTTCCGCATTGAAGAGCCGCGTCTCGGCCAGCATCCGCAACGTCGTTTCCTCCGCGTCCTGCGGATCAAACCCCGATTTCAGTGGGATCAGGTAGTTCGAGCCGGCCACCGAAAGGCCGTGCCCTGCATAGTAGAAAAGTGCGATCTCGGCGCCGGATAACGTCTTTCGAAATTCATCCACCGCGCGCATCAATTTGTCCCGAGTGAGGTCGTGCCGTTCCGTGACTGCGAAGCCCAGCGTCCGCAGCGTATTCGCCACGGCTTTTGCATCGTTGCTCGTGTTGCGCAGCTTCCCCAAGGCCGGCTCGTAGCGGGCGTTGCCGATCACGAGCGCGACCCGAGTCCGGCCCTCCGCAGCAGAAAGGGGCGCAAGCATTCCGCCGAAGAGCGCGAGCAACCACGCCACGTGCAGGAGCATCGACCGGGACCGGGCAGATGGTTGAGCAGGGGACATGAATGGGCAGGAGCGTGCGCAGGTTTTCGCTCGCGAGATGGGCGGTTATAATCAAGGCTCGTGACCCGTGCCAACTCCATTCCTGATTCGGACGGCGCAGCTTCTGATCCTCCTGGCCGCCGGCCTGCTCGGAGGCTGTTCCTGGTCCGGACCGACAGCCACCTCCCGAACGTCGGCCGCCGCTGGCGATCCGTCCGCTCCGTCCCAGGTGACACCCGCGGAGGCACTGGCGATCGCGGAGCGGTATTCCAGTCACTCCTGGAAGCCGTTTGCCCGGAACATTCTGCATGGCTCCGACCCGGCGGGAATCCGGGTGGATACGCCGGACGTGGGCTATCAGCCGCGGTCTGGCCGACGGGGCTGGTGGGTGCCGGGCGAGGTGAATTCCGGCATCCCGTATAAATGGGGCGGCTTCGATGATCCGGGGAGCTTCGACCGGGCGATCGCTGCGGGCCTCGCAGCCGGTGATGTTTCCACTCCTGCGAAACGGCTGGCGGACAACGCGGCGGTGAGTCGGGCTGCCGCCGGGGTTGATTGCTCGGGTTTTGTCTCCCGGTGCCTGAAGCTCCCTGCTGCGTATGACTCGTCGCAGCTCCCTTCGATTTGCGATGTCCTCCCCACGACGGATCTCCTTGCGCCTGGCGACTTATTGAACATTCCGCGCCAGCACGTGCTTCTTTTCGCTGGATGGGCGCGGCCCGACCGGTCGTGGATCTACTTCTATGAAACGGGAGGCGTGCCCGATTGGAAGCCAGCGCTGAAGCAGGCGCCGCTGGATAAACTTATGGCGCTCGGATACCAGCCGCTCCGCTACCGAGGCATGGCCGGCCAGGCTCTTCCCGCAGGAAAGGAAATCCTTACGCGATCCATCAGACAGCGCGCCATCAGCATCCCCGAGCCCGGGATTGGGGATCCCTAGGATTTAGCTGTGCCAATTCCGCCAGACGACTCAGGAAATCCATGGTTAACCTTCACCAGCCAGCGCGGCGAAGTGGAACTGGTTCGCTCGGAATCGCCCAACGCTCCCAATTCCGGAATGCCGGAACCTGAACGCTCCACTTGGGAATCTAAGTCTGGAAGCGCTCGTTCGGCGCAACAAAAGATCCGCTAAATGTTTGCGTCGCCGCGATCGCGCAGCGCGGCCGGCAGGCGGTGCGGGCGGACATTGTCGTAGCACTGGAGCGCGGCGAAGCGGCGGAGCGAAGTGGGGATGCCGACGGCGGTGAAGCCGGGATGACCGGTGCAAGGGTAAGGCCCGCCGTGGTGCATCGCGGGAGTCACGGCGACTCCGGTAGGCATTTTGTCGTTCAGCAAGCGGCCGACGCGTTCGCGGAGAATCAATGCAAGATCCTCATAGAGCGCATCGTCGCTGCCGGCCGTGTCCGAGTAGATTGAGCCGGTGAGGTTTCCTTCCAGATGCGTCAGGATCTCGCGAACTTGCTCGGGACTTTTTGCCAGAACCACCAGGGAAGCATTTCCAAAAGCCTCGGTCTGGAGCTTTTCGGGCGAGGCGAGAAAGGCGTCGCCGCTGACCCGCAGCAGCGTGTTGGTGTAGCGGCAACCGGGCGCGTCCACCGCATTGCCGCCGGTGACCACTTCCGCGCCAGCCGAACGTAGCGTCTCGACACTTGCCGCCAGAGCGCGCGCGACTGCGGAGGAGAGCAGGGGCGTGAGAGCAGCGGCTTCGTAGCGAGCTTTCGCCACGACGAGGAACTCCTCCGCAGCGGCGCCTTCGATCAGGATGACGAGGCTCGGGCTGGTGCAAAACTGGCCGCTGCCGAGGAGCGCGCTTCCAGCAAATTCCTCGGCCAGCTTCGTCCCGCGTTCCGCCAGCGCCCCGGGAAGAAAGATCACCGGATTCACGCTGGAAAGTTCCAGATAGATCGGCTTTCCGGCGGCATCTGCGGCCGCTTTTAGTTTCAGCCCGGCGGAACGGCTTCCGGTGTATCCAATGGCGCCGGTGCGTGGATCTGCGACGAGTCTTTCCCCATCCGCATGGCTGGTGCGGTAGATCAGCTGGATGGTGGCGGCGGGAAGGCCTGCTTCTTCCAGCGCAAGACGCGCTTCTTCCGCAAGCAGCCGGGTGACGCCGGGATGCGAGGTGTTCGATTTGGCGATCACTGGATTCCCCACGGCAATCGCCGCGGCAAAGTCGCCGCCCGCCACGCTGTTGAAGGCGAACGGAAAGTTGTTCGGACCGAAGACGATCACCGGACCGATCGGCGCGAGCATCGAGCGGATGTTCAGCTTTTGGTCGATGGTCGGCTCAGCCCAGGAACCATCGAGCACCGCCTGAGCAGCCTGGCGAAGTTGATCCGTGGTGCGCGGCAGTTCCACTTGGGTGAGGCGCGGGGCTTTGGCGAGGCCGGTCTCGAGGTGAGCTGTTTCCACGAGATCCGTCAGGCGAGCTTCGATGCGCTCGGCGTAGCGGTTGAGGAATTTGGCGATTTGCTCCGGCGGGGTGCGGCGCAGGACAGCGGCGGCGGCCACCGCAGCAGTGAGTGCTTCATCGCAATCGGCCCAGGAACTGATCGGGAATTCATCCGGAAGGACTTCGCCGGTCGCAGGATTTTCCGGACGAAAAATTCCGGTGGAGTCGGCGGCGCGCCATTGGCCGGCGATCAGGATGGGTTGGAGCGGCATAGATTCAGCGGTTGCGGAGCGGTTCGATCACGGCGGCCATGTCTTTCTCCCCATGTCCGGCGGCCACGGCATTTTCAAAGAGCTTCAGCGCGGCGGCGGCGGTGGTCAGTTCCAGCGATTGCGCGGAAGCTTCCTGAGCCGCGTACCCGAGGTCTTTGGCCATCAGGCGAAGCAGGAAATTTGGGGTGAAGTCGGGCGCGGTCATCCGTGCGGAAAGCGTCTTGAGCAGCGGGCTTCCGGGAGCGCCGGTGGTGAGGACTTCCAGCGCCTGCGCGCGGTCGAGTCCGCCGCGTTCGATCATCGTCATGGCTTCCGCGAGCGACGCGACCTGCACACCGCAGAGGAAATTGTTGATCAACTTGAGCAACGCGCCGCTTCCCGCCGGTCCGAGCGGGATGACGTTCTTCCCCATGGCAGCAAAGACCGGACGAACGCGTTCGATTGCTTCCGCAGGACCGCCGACGAGGAAGTTCAGCTCGCCGGAAGCAGCCTGCAGGCGGCTCCCGGTGACCGGCGCGTCGAGGAATTCACATCCGCGCGCCTTTGCGGCTGCGCCGAGTTCGCGGACACAAGTCAGCGTGATCGTGCTGGACTCGATGCAAATCGCGCCCGCATTTGCTCGGGATAAAGCGCCGTTTTCCTCCAGCCACATCGCGCGCGCAGCGGAATCGTCGGCGACCATGCTGACGATGACTTCCGCATCCGCGGCTGCTTCCCGCGGTGACGCCGCGAGCACGGCGCCGGCGGCGATCAGCGGCTCGGCTTTGGCGGAGTTTCGATTGTAAACGGTGACGGGAAAACCGGCGCCGAGCAGGCGTGCGGCCATGCCGGAACCCATGATGCCGAGGCCGAGAAAAGCGATGCGTGGAGTGGAAGAATTCATGCGAGAGATGGGACGGTGACTGGAACTTGGTTCGTCGCGGCGATGCGGAGCGGGTTGCGCAAGGCGCGACCGAAGCCGGCAAACTCGACGATCATCACGTCGCCATCCGCGAGCTTCACTCCATCGCCGAAACTCAACGCGCAGGCGCCGTAGTAATGAACGTGCACGTCTCCGGGGCGGCGGTGACCTTCAAACTTAAAGTGATGATGCTCGATGTTTGCGAGGCTGTGGCACATCTCGGCTTCACCAGTCGCGATTTCCTTCCGCCAGACGATCTCGCCAGCGCGCTCAATGGTCGCGGTGCCGGGAACAAACTCGAACTCCGGATCGAGGACGAGTTCCGGCCCGAGCGAGCAGGCGCGGATCTTTGATCCAGCCAAATTCAAGTAGTTCGTTTTCTCAAACTGGTGATCGGAAAACTCATTGGCGATCGCCATGCCGACGCGGCGCGGCTGACCGGCGGGATCGATCAAATACACGCCGGCGAGCTCCGCTTCTTCCCCACCGTCGAGTGCGTAGGATGGAACTTCCAGCGGCTCACCCGGCGCGCGGAGAACCGTTCCGCTGCCCTTGTAAAACCACTCCGGCGCGGTGCCGATCTGGCCGGGCGCGGGGCGTCCGCCTTCCAAGCCGGAGCGAAACATCCGCATGCTGTCGGTCAGTTCCGCGTCGTTGCTCAGGTGCATGGCGTTGCGGTTTTTGGCGCTGCCGAGATGGGTCAATCCGGTGCCGGAAACCAGACAGCGCGCTGGTTCTTCCGGATGATCAAAGGGCGCGAGCAAACGCCACTCGGAGCTTCCGGAATAAATCGGATCGTACTCCAGAAGCTCGTCAGTGGCGGCCTCTCCGACCACAGACAAAAGCGAACCGCCGCTGGCGATTCCTTCCAGCGCGAGCGCATGCACGGAAGCAAAGCTCGCGGAGAGCAGGCGAAGTTGCGGCTCTTCCACGAGAGCGACTCGCCGCGTTTCTCCGCGCTGGAGCTGAACCAGCCGGGTCATTCGGTGACGGTGAATTGCTTCAGCTTTTCCTCATCGATCGTCAGCCCGAGGCCGGGAAGATTTTCATCCAGATCGATGAATCCATCCTTCGCGACGGGTTCGCCCTGGAAGATGTACCAGAAGAGCTCGTTGCCGACTTCCACATCGACCGGCGGGAAATATTCCGCCATCGGCGAGTTCAAGCTGGCCATGACGACGTGGTAGTTATGCATCTGCCCGGCGTGCGGAATCACGGGGATGGAATGCGCTTCGGCGAGCGCGGAAATCTTCCGCGCCTGGGTGATTCCGCCGACGCGGTTGGTGTCAAACTGGATGTAATCCACAGCGCGCGCTTCGATCAGTTCGCGGAAGCCGTAAATGGTGTGCTCGTGCTCTCCGGCGGCGATCGGAATTCTCCCGAAGCGCTTCAGCGCAGCGTAGCCGTGGATGTCGTCGGGGATGACGGCTTCCTCCAGCCAGCGCAGGTTGAACGGCTCGAGCAGCGGCATCATCCGCTTCGCATAATCCAGCGTCCAACCCATGTAGGCATCGGCCATGATGTCGATCCCGTCGCCGACGGTTTCGCGCACGGTGCGGACGAGCGCGAGGTTTTGCTGCATGCCGGCGGCGCCATCGACTGGACCCCAGCCGAAGCGCAGCTTCATCGCCTGATAACCTTCCGCTTGATACTTCGCGGATTCGCTCGCGAGTTCCTCCAGCGGCGTGCTGTAGAGGCGGCTGGCGTAAACCGGAATGCGCGGCTTGGTGCGTCCGCCGAGCAGACGATAAACCGGTTGTTTCGCGGATTTCCCGAGCAGATCCCAGAGCGCAATATCGATCGCGCTGATCGCCACGAGCGCGATGCCTTTCCGGCCGAAAGCCATCGTCTTCCGGTACATGTGCTGCCAGAGCAGCTCGATGTCCCAAGGATCCGCGCCGATCAGCAGCGGCTTGAGATAGAGGTCGATGACTTGCTTCGTGACCAGCGGCGAAAGCGCGGCATTCCCGATCCCGACGAGCCCGTCATCCGTGAAGATTTCCACCACCAGCCAGCCGTGGAAAGTGAACGTGCCCATCGTCGCCGGATCGAGCATCGGCGCGACGAGATCCATGGGATTGGTGCAAAAATGCGGCGGCAACGGAACGGTCTTGCCCGTCCATTGGACGACGCGAGTGCGGACTTGGGTGATCTTCATGCAGGTAAAGTGGAGCCGGTGACGGGGAGCGTGCGGATGCGCGGAATGCCGACGCAAATCACGATGAACGCGAGGATGTGCAGCGATCCGGCAATGATCAACACAGGCGTGTAGCTGTAGCCGTGATCGCGGAGATAACCGACGATTTGCCCCAGCGTGACGCCGCCCATGGCGCCGCCCAGTCCGACCAGACCGGCGAGTGTGCCGACGGCGCGTTTCGGGATCATGTCGGTGGGTAAAATCATGACCAGCGTGGACCAGGATTGCTGACCGAAGAAGGCGAGGCTGAAGATGAAAATGACCCAGCCAACGGATTGCATCTGGGGAACAAACATGACCCAAGGCATCAGCGCGGCGCTGGCTCCGAGCGCGAGCTTCCGCGACCAGTTCACGGTGAAGCCGCGCTGGAGCAACCAGCTGGAAAGTGCGCCGCCGCAGAGACAGCCGACGCCGGATGCCGCATACGGAATCCAGCCGATGCGCCCGGCGGTTTTTAGGTCGAGGTGAAAAGCTTCCAGCAAAAACTTCGGGAGCCAGAAGAGATAGAAGTACCACGCGCCGTCGCTGAGGAACTTCGCGAAGACCACGGCCCAGGTTTCGCGGAAGCGGAGAATCGCGGAAAGCGGAATGGCGGGCGGAGCGACTTCGGTCGGCGATTCGATGACGCTGTGAAGATGCTCGCGTTCCGCTGTGGTGAGCCGCGGATGTTCATCCGGCGGGAGGTAATCGAACCACCACCAAATCGTCCACACTAGGCCGACGGCGCCGGTGATCAGGAAGACCCAGCGCCAGGAAGCAAGTCCGAGCCAATCCACCTGAGTGAGAACCAAAACAATCAGCGGCGGAGCGATCACCGCGCCTACCGCCGTGCCTGCATTGATGATCCCCATCGCGGTGGAACGCTCCTGCACGGGGAACCATTCCGTCACCGCGCGTGTGGCTGCGGGGAAGCCTCCGCCTTCGCCGATGCCGAGCAAAAGCCGGCTCGCCGCGAGCATGATCACGCCAAAGGAAAGACCGAAGATCGTCGGCAGTCCGTAATCGCCGGCCAAGGCGTGACTCGCGCAAGCCAGCGACCAGAAAATCATGATCGAAGTGAAGCCGCGCCGCGTGCCGAGCCAGTCGATGAGCCGGCCGCCGCCGAGATACATCAGGCCGTAGGTGATGAGGAAAGCCGAGTCGAGGAACGCTTTGACCTGGTTGGAAACCGGGATGTCCTGGGTGATCGCGCTGAGCGCCCAAGGCAGGGTTTGGCGGTCGAGATAGCTGATCGCGATGGCGACACTGACCAGGATGGCGATACGCCAGCGGAACATGTTTTTGGGGAGGTTCGGGGTTGAGCGGGCGGGACTATGGAACGGTTGGCGCGCAATTTGAAAGCACTGATATTTCAGTTTTCCGCGCGCGGATTACGGAAGAATCCCGGCCAGCGAGCGGGGAAGACACGCCCACGAGACGAACGCCCAGCCGCCGCGACGCTCGCGGATAAAAGCCGCGCGGCTTTTCTAAGGAGCGCTGGAAACCAGCGCGTCCGGAACCACGCGCTGCGGGACCAAACTCAGCCGCGGACAAAGCGGCAGGCGTCGCTGGAGGAAAACCACCAGATAAAAGAGCTGCATGCGCCACCAAATGGCGAAGCTTCCGCGGATGTTCCCCGCGAGCACGGCGTTGATCGCGCCGGGAAGATTGAAGCGCGGGTTCGGGAAGGAAATGACTTCCACGAACTCCTGCGAATACCAGGAATCCACAAAGCGAAGATACAGGTCCATCACGCGATGCAGGCTCCGGTTGTAACGCGCAAAGGTTTTCTCCCGACGCGCCGGTTCCCGCAAGGCGAGGTCGATGGCGTCCGCCGCTTGTTCCCCGGAAGCGAGCGCCAGGAAGACGCCGGTGCTGAATACCGGATCGATGAAGCCGGCGGCATCGCCCGCCAGCAGCCAGCGTTCGCCGGCAAAAGCGGAGTTCCGGTAGGAATAATCGCCGGTGGAATAAACCGGCGTCACGCGCTCCGCCGCCGCCATTCGCGCCTGGATCACCGGCTCCGCAGCGAGCGCCGCGGCGAGTGCTTCTTCCGGAGATTGGCCGAGCGCCTTGAAGTTCGCGGTATCCATCACCAGGCCGATGCTCATCCGCGTTTCTCCCAGCGGAATCATCCAGAACCAGCGGTCCGCGCCGCGCACCATCCGCGTCAAACTGCCATCCGTGCCCGGCTCACGCGTGACGCCTTCCCAATGCGCAAAGACCGAGAACTTGTTCAAGGTCGGGTAGCGTTGCTTCAGCTTCAGGTGCGAACCGATGACCGTGTTCCGCCCGCTCGCGTCGATGACGTAACTCGCGCGGATTTCCTCCGCATCCGGCTCGCTGCGACCGAGGTGCAAGGTCGCGCCTTCCGGAGTAAAAGCCACGCTCTCGACCGTAGTTTGCTCGCGCACTTCTGCTCCCGCGGCACGCGCGTGATCCAGGAGCAGCTTGTCGAAAGTCGCGCGATCCACCTGATACGACTGCGTGTAATCCAGCCGAAAACCGTCCCGAAAATGGAACCGCACGCAGCTTCCTCCACACGAAGTCGCCATTTCGGCTCCGTGCTTGTGGAGGAAAGTGCGGTCGAGCACTTCGCGGATCCCGAGCCGCTCGAAAGTCGGCATCGAGTAGGGGAGCAACGATTCGCCGATGTGAAAGCGGGGAAACTTTTCGCGTTCCAAAACGACGACCCGGCGACCGGCGCGCGCGAGCAGAGTCGCTGCCGTGCTGCCGGCCGGGCCGCCGCCGATGATCGCCACGTCGTAGGTGTCTTCCATGGTCGGGAGAAAATACGGAGGCCAGCGAGAAAGGGAAGCGCGCGGCGGTTCCAGCTTTGGTTCAAGGTAGCCGCAATTTGCTCCGGAAGAGTAGGCTCACGACAGCTTCATGTTCGCATCGACCCCCATTTCGTTGCTCCGGAAGATCATTCTCGGGACGAATCTCGCCTCGCCGCCCGCGCTGGCGCTCACCGGTTTTGCGAATCCGTGGACCATCGCCGCGGCCTCGCTGGCGCACACCGCTTTCGCGATGTCGATCATGCGGCCGGGTTGCTCCTGGTTTGGGCCGGTGGTGACGCGCTTTCTTCCGCGAGGGAGAGAAGTCTGGCTGACCATCGACGACGGACCAATTCCCACCGAAACGGAGCGGCTCGCGGAAGAACTTCGGGTGCTCGGCGCACGCGCGACGTTCTTCCTGGTGGGGAGAAAACTGGAGGCAAATCCCGCCATTGCCCGCCAGCTCCTGGCCGCCGGGCATTCCGTCGCCAATCACACGCAAACCCATCCGGCCGCGACGTTCTGGGCTTTGCCTCCAGCTCGACTCAGCGCGGAAATCGACGACTACAACGCGGCTCTGGATCAGGCGGGCATCCCGGCGCCGCGTTGGTTTCGCTCGCCCGTCGGGCTGAAGCACACCCGGCTTCATCCGCTGCTCGCGAGCCGAGGAATGCGGCTGATAGCCTGGAGCATCCGGAGCGGCGACAGCTTTGCCACTTCGCCGGAGTCAGTGGTGCGGAAGGTCGCCGCTGCGGTCCGCCCCGGTGCGATCATCCTGCTGCATGAAGGCCGGCCGCGAAGTCGGGAAACGATCCTCGCAGTGGCCACGGAGTTGCAGCGACAAGGGTTTTCGTGCGTCATTCCGGACGACTCGCAACTGCGCTGATTCGGACTGAATCGGCCCCGTTCGCCCCGTCGCTGGCGTCTTGTGGAACAAAAGGTTTCCACCGCCTCGGCGCTTGACGCTGCGGAGACCATCCATTAACTCACACCGCTCCACCCGATGGCCAGCCAACCGATCCCCGCGCTCGACAACCTCGAACAGCAACTTGTCTCTCTGATTAGCGAACGTCTCCTGGAGACGCAGCCCGGTTTCAGCGCGGACTCGGACCTTTACGAGGCCGGGCTCGATTCGATGGCTCTGATGCAGCTGCTCATTCTGGTGGAGGAGGAATACGGAGTCTCCATTCCGGAAGGAGATCTGACGAAACAGAATTTCAGCACCACCCAGCACCTCGCCCAGCTCATCCGCGAGCGACGGGCGGCCTGAGGACTTTTCATGCGGGCCGGAACCGGTCCTAAACGGGTCCCATTGCGAGTAGCGGATGGGTTTCTCCTGGCCTACGAGGCGCTGCTCCAGCGGACGGGGCAGGGAGGACACGTGAGTTCTTCCGTGCTGGAACTCGAACGTGCTCCGGACCTCGCGCAGTTGAATCGGGCGGCGGCTCGCGTCACTGAAAAGCATCCTTTGCTCGTCGCGCGGCTGCGGCGGAGCTGGCGCACTTTGCTCCCGTACTGGGAAGTCCCCGCCGGTCGCGTTCCGCCGCTTCCGGTCGGCTTGTGGCGGGAAGCAGGTTCGCCGGGATTTCTTGGAACCGGTGCAGTCCAGGTGGACTCGGCCAGGACTCGGCTGGAGAGCGTGCTCGCGGAATCTTTGGTGGTCGGCGGAACCGAATTCAATGCAAAGCTGGATGTCGCGGAACTCGGAAATGGCCGCTGTTTGCTGGCGCTTTCCTGGCGGCATGTGTTGCTGGACGGAAAGGGCGCCGAGCTTTTGCTGGAAGAAATCGCCAGCCTTGCCGGAGAGCGGGAACTTTCGATCTCGGTTGCCGCAGAATCTTCCCCGCGGCTCAGTCTCCAAGTGGCTTCCCGTGTCGCGAAGCCAGCGTTAAAACGTATCCAAATGCTTGCGGATGAAGGTGTTGTTTCGTTGGGTGGAGCAAAACCGAGGCGGAGAAGAAGCCGGTTCCAAGTCACTCGGCTGAGTCTGGAAGATTCGCGCCGGGTGGCAGCTCAGGCGGAAGGCGCGACCGGCGCTTTGTTCCCCATGTCGTTCTATCTGGCGTGCGCCGCGCGCGCTCACGATCGGGTGCTCCGGCACCGCCGCCAGCAGCAGTTTGGGCAGGTGATCAGCATCCCCGTCCAGACCCGAAAACGTGGTGCCCGCGGACCGATCTTCCACAATCACGTGGCGATCTTTTTCTTCTCCCTGAAGCCTGTGGAACTTTCGTCGGTGCGAACCGCCGCCTTGGTTCTGAAGCAACAGTTTGCCGAGATGTCGCGCGCCAAACTGGACGAATCCTTCAGCGCAATTTTGGAGCTGATGAGTCGTCTTCCCGCGTCGCTTTTCATGCGCGTGGTTCGGTGGAAGTTCAAAGGCGAGATCGGCTCCTTCTTCCATTCCCACACCGGCAGTTTTGCTCCGGAGCTGCGGGAATTCGCGGGCGCTCCCATCACGGACGCCTTTCATCTGCCGTGCGTCGGAACCCCGCCTGGAACCGGCATCTTCTTCAGCGAACGCGACTACCGGCTGACCATCACTTTCTCCTGGCGCGAAGGCTGTCTCTCGGAAGAAGAACGCCGCTTGTGGGTCGGGCAAACCTTGGAAGACGCGGTCGGCGAACCGCGCCCGGAGCTGATCGATGCAGGCCTTTGACGTCCTCGTGGTCGGCGGAGGAAGCGCGGGTTTGGCCGCCGCGGTTGCTTCCGCAAGAGCCGGCGCGCAAACGTTGCTCGTCGAGCGGCTCGGATCCATCGGCGGAATGGCGCCGGCCGCGCTGGTGCATTCCATCTGCGGACTTTACCGGCTGCCGTCGAATGGATGGCCGCCGGTGTTGGCCAACCCGGGATTTGCCAGCGAGTTTGCTCGGCGGCTTATCGAGAGCGGCGGCGCGAGCGGACCGGTTCGGATGGGCCGAGTGGATGTTTTGCTGCAAAATCCGACCGCTTTCGCCTGTCTTGCCGACGTTTTGATCCGTGAAACGCCTCGCTTAAAGCTGCTTCTTCATACCGAAGTCAGCCGGCTTTCCGCGGCGGGCGAGGCGACTTTGAGTTGCCGCGGCCAATCCATCGATGTCCGTGCGCAAACGGTTGTGGACGCTTCCGGGGATGGCGTGGTCGCGGCGCTGATCGGCGCGCCGTTTGAGCAATCTCCTTCCGATCGACTCCAGCGGCCGGCCTTCATCTTCGGAATGGCTGGCGTGGACACAAACGACTTTGGGGACGACGTGCGTCTCGGACTGGCCGGCTTGATTTCTTCCGGAGTGAAAGACGGTCAGCTTTCGGCGGCGGCGCTCGGCGTGGCTTTCCGCGCCACCGGACATTCCGGCGAAGTGTTCGCCACCCTGGACCTCGCTGGCTCCAGCGACTTCGATCCCACGAACCCCGAAACGCTGGCAACTCTGGAACAAGACGGGCGGCAGACGGCTTCAGAGATCGTCTGCTTTCTTCGTAACAACTCACCCAAGTTCCTCCGCGCCTTTGCATCAGCTTTCCCGAACCAAGTTGGAATTCGGGAGAGTCGTCGAGTGGCCGGGCAGTATCGGCTGCAAGCCGACGATCTCCAGCTAGGCCGTGAATTTGCCGACGCCGTGGCTCTCGCAACCTGGCCGATTGAACTCCGGGAGACGAACCGCGGGCCTCGGCTGAGGTATCCCATCGATGGTCGTCCGTGCGAAATCCCGCTCCGTTCCTTGCGTTTCCGGGATCATCCGGAGTTCTTTGTGGCCGGCCGATGTCTCTCTTGCAGCCACGAGGCGCAGGCTTCCATTCGGGTCATCGGGACTTGTCTGGCGACGGGCGAAGCGGCCGGTTTTGCCGCGGCTTCGCTGGCCTTGCACGGAGAAGCGACGGCCGATCGGATCCGGAAACTTCGGCAGGAATTCGCCTCGTGAACGTCGTCCAGGAGATCCAAAGCCGGATGAATCCGGAAGCAGTTGCCTTGATTTCCAGTGGGGAACAAATCACCTACCGCGCACTTTTTGCCCGAGTCGAAGCTGCCGCCGCCCGGCTGGCTGGACTTCCCGCCCGCGTGGCGCTCGATTGTCCAAACGGCGCCGAACACGTGGTGCAAGCGCTCGCGATCGTCCGCGCCGGCAAATGCCTCGTCCCCGTCGCCGGCGAACTGGCCGGTCCGGAACGTGAGCGACTTTTCCGGGAAACCGGAGTCGGCGCAATCATCGGGGCAGACGGGGCGATTCGGGAACTTGCAGCTCAGCCGCTCGGGTTCGATGAAGCCGCTTTGTCCGCGTGGAATCCGGCGTTCATCCGCTTCAGTTCCGGCACGACTGGGCGCAGCAAAGGCGTCGTCCTTTCCCACGAAACTCTGCTGGAGCGAGTCACGGCGGCAAACCGCGGACTGAAGATCGGGCCGGCGGATCGCGTGGTTTGGATCCTCCCGATGGCGCATCATTTCGCCGTCTCGATCATGCTTTATCTGCTGCACGGCGCGACGACGATCATCGAGAACTCGCACCTTGCGGAGAACATCCTGGCCGCCGGAATCGAACACGGCGGGACGGTGCTTTACGGCGCGCCGTTTCACCACGCGATGCTGGCGGCGGAAAGTTCCGCGCGAGCGTGGCCGACGCTGCGCCTCGCGGTTTCGACGGCGGCGACTCTGCCGCTCGCGACCGCCGAGTTGTTCCACGCGCGATTCGGTTTGCCGCTGTCGCAAGGACTCGGCGTGATCGAAGTCGGTTTGCCGCTGCTCAATTTGGAACGGGCCCGCGAGAAGCCGGGCTCGGTGGGCCGACCTTTGCCGGACTTTTCCGTGAGATTGAACGACGAAGGCGAGTTGCTGATCCGCGGCCCGGGAATGCTGGATGCTTATTTGCAGCCGTGGAGAACGCGCGAGGAGATTTTGAGTGACGGCTGGTTTCGCACCGGCGACCTGGCGCGGATCGATGCTGAGGGCGACATTCACCTCCTCGGTCGCAGTCATTCGGTGATCAATGTTGCGGGCCTGAAATGTTTTCCGGAAGAAATCGAGGCGGTGCTCTGCGAGCTGCCGCAGGTCAAGTCCGCCCGTGTTTCCGGACGACCCAATCCGCGATTTGGCGCGGTTCCCGTGGCGGAAATTGTGCCGCGCGATCCGGCGAACGCGCCGACTCCAGGGACTCTCGCGGCGCATTGCCGCCGGGCCTTGGCGCGCTACAAGGTTCCGCTCGAGTTTCGGCTGGTGGACAGCATTCCGCTGACGCCGAGCGGGAAGATTCAGCGATGAAGCGGCGGGTCGAGACGGTGGGAATCATCGGCGCGGGACCTTCCGGAACTACGCTCGCCATTTTGCTCCGGATGAAAGGCGTGGAGGTGACACTTTTCGACGAACTCAAACGCCCTGCGCTGATCGTCGGGGAATCGTTGATCCCGGCGATTATCCCCATCTTGCGCCGACTCGGCGTGGAAGAAAAAGTTGCCGCGATCGGCTTGTATAAACCCGGTGTCTCTTTTGTTTTCGGCGAGCGAGAGACGATCGACTTCTGCTTCGAACCGGTGGGACGCTGCGGTCTTCCGACATATGCTTACAATGTTCCCCGACCGGCTTTCGATCAGGTGCTGGAGGATCGCGCGACCGAGCTTGGCGTGAAGCGGGTTCCCGCTCGAGCGAAGCTGGAGCGCGACGGATCGGATCGGCTGAAGCTGTCCGCCGAGACGCTCGCGCTCGCGCCCTGGCTGGGCGGGAAACAGCCGGATTTGCTGGTGGATGCGAGCGGTCGCAGCCGCGTTTTTGCGCGTCTGCTGGAGATCGGTGCGGAGATTGGACCGCGGCGCGATGTCGCCTACTTTGCTCATTACACCGGCTTTGAAGAGGAGCAGCCGCGCGGCCAGGTGATCATCGGGCAACTGGAACGCGGCTGGTCGTGGCGCATTCCGCACCAGGATCGTCTTTCCGTCGGCATCGTCCTGAACAAGGACGAAGCAGCGAAACTCGGCGGCACTCCGAAGGATCGGCTGGAGGCGGGAATCGAGCGGGATCCTGTGCTCCGCGTTGCTGGCCGCAGTCGGCAGCGAGTCAGCGAAGTCGTGCCTCACGCCAACTACCAACTCGTCTCAAATCGCGGCCACGGTCCCGGCTGGGCAATGAGCGGCGATGCGTTTGGTTTTGTGGATCCAATGCTTTCGCCCGGACTTTGGCTCGCCTTGCGTTCGGCGGAATTGCTCACCGATTTGCTGGAAGATCTTCCCAGCTACGAGCGGAAGATGCGGGAGCTGATTCGCTCCTGGATGGAATTGATCAGCTACTACTACGACGGTCGGATGTTCGCGATGTATCACACCGGACTCTCGATGCGGCGCGACTACGACTTTGCTCCCATGCGCGCGCTGCATCGCCACATCGAAACGCAAATCGCCTGCATGGCGTCCGGCGGAACCACGCACCGCCGGTATCCGCGCGGGCTGATCAAATTTATGGCGGATCACGGAATCCGCGGCCACGAACCCGGCGATCTGGCGATTCGCTGAAGCCGCGCGCCGGAGCTTCCGGCCAGGGAAAATCACGCCGCGACGACGGGCTCGGCGGCGCGCTTCGGATGAATCATCTCCCAAGCGCGGGGCAGGAGGAAAAGCGAGATCACCGCATCGATCACCAGCCCGAGTGCGCAGGTTTGCCCGAGGCTCGCGAGCCCGAGATTGTTTGCCCAGCTGATCGTCCCGAAGCCGGCGGCGGCGCTGGAAACACAAAGACAAACGACCAGCGCGAGTTCACGCTGCGCGGCGAGCGCGTTGCCTCCGTTTCGCTTCAGCGCGAGGAGCAGGAGAATGCTGTAATCGGTGCCCGTTCCGAGCAGGAGAAGCAGCGCGGCCATGTTGAAGAAGTTCCATTTCATCCCCAGCAGCGACATTGCTCCCGCGAGACAAACCAAAACCAAAGCCGTGGTGAACCAAAACAGCAAAACCGCGCGGATGCTCCGGAACCCAATCCAGAGCAGGATCAAAACCGCGACCGTGAGGGCCGCGATGACTTGCGAAAACTCGCGCGGAATCACGCGCTGCAGTTCCGCCCCGAGACGGTTCCAGCTAACCAGATAGACGCCTTCTCCTTGCAGCGCTTCCGTCAACGCCGCTTCCTGGCCGGGCGTCGGCTGGACCATCCCGAGCGCCAGCTGACGTTCCCCACCGTGACTCGCTGCACGGCGGAAAATCCAGCGGCTGGTTTCGTTGTCCGGCCAGATCGGCACGGGCTTCCCCGCCCACGCGGACCATTGCTCCAGCACGCCTCGCGTCAGGGCAAAAGCTGCATCGTTGAAGCCAGCGGCACGCAGCGTTTGCTCCAGCCGCGGAGCTTCGCTCAGGAGCGGCGCGACTTCCGGAAGATTGGCGGCCTGACGCGCGGGGTCCGGCCAGATCGGCAGCGCGGTGCGGAAGCTCTGGACTGCTCCGCGCTGGTGAGCGCCGGCGAGCTTTTCATCCGCCGT
>DASVRR010000249.1:0-9425 GCA_036388515.1 Chthoniobacteraceae bacterium
CTGCTTGCTCTTCCCCCTGCGCATTCCGGGTGGTTAAAATCCGAGGCGCAGAAACTTCTTCGTGTCATTCCCCGCGGGGACGGTGAAGCGCATGACCTGCACACTGCCGTCGTCCGTCAGAATTGAGGCCGTGCCGACGGCTGGAGTCCAGGAATCGGGCGAAAGATCCAGACTTTCCTGGACGGTGTAAGCCAGGTCTGTGGCGGCTTTTGACCTCCGGTAAGTGATACTGAAGTGCGGACCTGATTGATCCACCGCCGGCAACAAATTCTTTTCCCCGAGCTTCGGGTTACCGCCAAAAGCGCGCTCCAGCAGGTTGGATATTCCATCGCCGTCTGGATCCGCGGTGTCACCGGAGATGGCGTCGTTGTTCCATTCACTGGCGGCGAAGTTTTGTCGCCGCCAACTTTGCTGCGGCGAGTGCGGAGTGAAGTTCAAGGTCACCGTGGTTGCATTTTGCTGCAGCGCGAAGACGCCGTAGTTCGAGACCATGCGTCCGCCAGGATCCGCGCTGACATTCCCCAGCGCAAAGGTTCCGCTGATGCTGGATCCCGTCAGGATTGCCCAACTCCGTGGCTGGGTCCAAAAAGCATCGTTCAAGGCGACGCTTCCGCCGACAGGTGCGAGCGAAACTTCCACAGCCGCACCGCTCGTGATCGTGACAGGGCCGCTCGCGGTGACTTTGTCGAATGCCCCCGCCGAGACGCTGTTGCTCCCGAGTTCCCAGGAGAGCCGTGCTGTGCTGCCGTAACTCAACGCGCCAAAGGTCTGCGTGCCGATGGCAGCACCCGGCCGATGCGTGCCGTTGATGGTGGCGCCAGCGTTGATCGTCCCGGCGCCGGCAAGCGTCGCGCCGTTTGCGGCAGTCAAGGTTCCGCCGCTGGCGATGCTGCCGTCGACAGCCAATGTTCCGGCGGTCACATTGGTGACGCCCGTGTAGGTGTTCGTTCCGTTCAGCGTGAGCGCGCCGACTCCGGTTTTGCTCAAGCCGCCGGTGCTGTTGTTGGCCGCATTCGCCAAAGGCGCGGAGACCACGAGACCAGCCGCGCCCACATCGAACGCAATGGTGCCCCCGCCTGCTTTGCCGAGACTCAGGCCATTGGCGGCGGTGTTTGCGGCGTGGGTCTCGATCACGGATGCCGTGCTACCAGCAGCGGTCACTGGACCAGTAAGAATCGCTGACTGCCACGCAGAGCTGAAGCCGTTCCCCGTGCTCAAAGTGCCCCCATTCAGCGTGATCGGACCAAAGATATTCGCGTCACCCGCACCTGCGCCGGCCGTGGGCGGGGAAGAAGCAGCCGTTTTGACCGTGCCGCCTTGATTGATGATCAGGCTTACCGCCGGCGCCGTGGACTGCCCTCCGGAGCCAAACACGTTCCCAATGGCGATGACAAGCGTCGCCCCGCTTTGAACGGTGATCGTCCGAGCCGCGGTGAGCGGATTACCCAGAGGACCTTTTGTCGCGTTGGTGACATTGAAAGGAGCAGGAGCTGTTGCCACCACGATGCCGCCAGAAACGACAACATTCCCGCTGAAGGTGTTGTTTGCATTGCTCAGCGTCAGGGTGCCGGAACCCGATTTGGTGATCGGCAGGACGGTTGAGGTTCCATCCAAAATGGCGCCTGACACGTGGAAGCTGTCGTTGCCCTGGAAGGTCGCCGTGCGCGAACCGCCTGTGCTGGAAGTGATCGTCCCCGCCAACGTCAGCACGCCGGCGTCGCTCTGGAAGATGTAGTTGCTTCCGCCTCCGTTGAGTGTGACTCCGCCGGAGAGGGTATTTGCGCCAGCGAGGCTGCGGATGGCGGGGACGGCTACATTGCGTCCGCTAAGGGCAATCGGAGCCGCGGCGGTGATCCCCCGCGCAGTGCCGTCGAGTTCCAAGGTCGAGCTGCCGCTGTTGTTGTTGCGGATCGAGATGCTACCAATGTCGGCGACTGCATCCGGATTCGTGATCCGGAGAACGCCACTGCTCCCGCTGGTGGCGCTGGTATCGACATACAAGGTTCCGGAGAGCGAGTTATCGCCGGATAGGATCAGAGTGCCCGCTCCGCTTTTGGTGAGTCCAGCGGTGCCGGCAAGCGGCGCCGCGATCGTCGCAGTGCTTTGGTTGACAGTGATCGTCGGAGCAGCGGCGTCCAGGGTCAACGTGGCGCCTCCCGAGTTGTTCAAGGTCCAACTTTGCGCCCCTGAAGTGTCACCGAAGACGAGCGAGCCAATCGAACGCGACCGATCAAGGGTGACAGTTAGATCACTGAGGATGTTCACCGTTCCGAAGTTTGCGGTGTTTCCTTCCCCATTTGCCGGAAAGGAGTTGCTCCACTTCACCGCATCGCTCCAGGTGCCGCCACTACCAGCTGAGACCCAAGTGCCGTTTCCGGACACGGCCGGCAAGGTGATGGTCAGCTGCGCCGCAGCGCTGGCCCCCGCCGCATCAGCAACCATGACAGTGAACTCCTGGACTCCAGAGTCATCAAAGGTCGGAGTACCGGAGAGCGCACCGCTGGGCGCCACAGTGAGCCAGGCTGGACCGTCTATCTTGCTGTAGCTCAAGGTGTCGCCTGTATCTGAATCCGTCGCTTTCCCCGCGATGCTGCCAGTATAGGCAACGCCTTGCGTGGCGTTCCCGCCTGAGATCGTGCTGGAGGTAAAGCTGGGCGGCGCGTTCGTCATCATCGAGGCCACCTTCGCGTCTGGCAGCGCGTATGGCAGGAACTGCACATCATCCAGCCGCCCGGCGAAATATGGGTCTGCGGAAAATTGGCTTCGGCCAAGGAAGTTGTTGGTAGTTCCCACATCCGCGGGGTTCAGCGTCATGCTGGTGTTCGTCACGACCAGAGCACCGTTGACGAAGAGCTTGCCTGTATTTCCACCGATGGTGACGGCGACATGAACCCACGTGTTCGTGGGAAGTGCTGCATTGTGGTTCAACTGCTGCTCCGCACCGCCGTCCTTGATGGTGAACCGCAGCACCGATCCGTTGCTGGGCGTAAGGAAGAGATGGTTATTGGTGCCCGCGCCAAGATCGAAAATGCGCTGCCAGCCAGCCCCGCCAGTCCAATAAACCCACGCGCCGAAAGTGAAGTCCACGCTATCTCCGAGTCGGGAGGAAAGCTGCACGTGATCTCCGCTAGTCGCATCGCCGCTCATCGCTACCGATTGTCCAGTTTTGCCAGCGCTGAAGGTCGCCGCGCCTTTAGTGATCGCTGCGTGCGCGTTCGCGGAGCTGTCCCGGGCATCGTTCTCGAACCGATACAGGGCACCGGCTGGAGTGGGCAGCTCCGGAATGTCCTGTTGGTAGGCCAGCGGCGCCACGTGATCACGATACATTGCACCCATCGGAGTGATCGCTCCGTCATCGTAGTGCGTCTGCCGAAACCACTCGACCCGGCTGTAGATCGAATAGCGTTCAACCCAAGGCGTGTCGTCCATCATCTTCATCATCGCCTCGACCACATTCCGGTTCTGCGCGGCCGTGGGATCGTGCGCGTTGTCGGTCCAGTTAGCGCCATTATTAAACTCAGTCAGCCAGATCGGGCGTCCTGTGGCGTCGTGGATACTCTTGAGGAAAGCATACAGACTATTCGCCGCTCCTTGTGGATTGTCGTTGTTCGCATACGAGCGGTAGTAATGAACCGGCACGTAGTCCACGCGGTATCCCGCGGCATCCGCGTGACTGATGAAATCGACAATCCACGAGTAACCGCCATCCGTCACTGCTGGTCCACCCACGCGCAGGCCTGTGCCTAGAAGTTCCGGCCAGCGAGCCGCTGCGTTGGATGCCGAGCCAACGGGAGTTAGATTTTCATACGCGTCTTCGACAGGATTGTTCGGCTCGTTGAAACCTAACAGGTGATTGATCCCTCGAGTCGCCCAGTTTTGGCTGAGGCTCGGCCAGTTGGGCTGTTGCTTGATGGCTGCATACTCCCAGTCCAAAGTAGAATTCTTGTTGATGTCCCAGTTGTAATGCCAGGCTGCGTTCAAGGCTGTGGGATCGATATCGCAAGATCCTTTTTTGGTCACCCAGCGCCAGGGAAACACCCGCACGAAGCTTACAGAATTCTCCAGATCGGCCGGCAGCACTGCCACTTCAATGTCGCCATCCTGAGCGACGTAATTTTTGCTCATGCCGGTGCCTGCGGAGTTTTGCGCGATGGTAGCCGTGTAACCACGCTTCAACCTGAAAGAGCTGATCTGGTTCGCGAAAGCACCGAGGTTCGCGTCGTTGTAGGCGGTATATTGCGTCAGCGACATTGCCGAGCCAGTGAAATACTTCCCGGTAAAAACCTGCAGTGGCGCAAAGCTGGCCGAGTGCGGGATGACGACCGCGCCCGCACCGTATTGAACGATTCTGCAGTTTGTATTAAGCGCTGCAGCCGCTCCGCTCACCTTAATCTGGCTGAGGTAAGTCGCCGTATTGACGGCGAGCGGTTTGAGGCTGGTGAGGATCAGCCAGGAATCCGGTGAGTTCAGGTGAATCGTGCAGCCGGAAATCGGTGTTCCCGCACCCGTGATCCGCAACTCGGAGCGGCCGGTCATCGTGACCGTCGTGCTCGTGAGGGTTGGGTAAGTCTGGATACTGTTGTTGATCGTCAGCGTCTGCGCACTCGCGAGGCAGGGCAGGAGGCAGAGCAGGGAGAAAAGGGCGCGCGCCAGGATTCGGGGGTAACGGTGCATGAGAACAGACGAAGGACGCACCCACTGTAACGCAGGAGTGCAGGTCCGTCGCGGTGAATTGAATCGCGCCGCGAGCGCTTGGCGCTCTCGCTCGTCCGGCAAAAGAAGGCGCCCGACCTTCCGGCGTCCAGCAACCCCTGCTCGCTCAAGTGAGTCCGCTGCGCTGGATTACCGCGGCACCAGGCCCGCCGACGGCGGCGCTGAATCTCGCAGAACGCGCGGAAGGGGGGGGATTCGAACCCCCGGTAGGTTTAACCCTACGCTCGATTTCGAGTCGAGTGCCTTAAACCGGACTCAGCCACCCTTCCTTTGCGTTCCTGCGTCTGCAGGCGAAAACGGTCGCTACTATCTTCGGCTGGCCGCTCCAGGCAAGGTGATTTTGCCCGCCCGCGTTAAGGTGCCGGAGCGGCGGCGGTCGGTTCCGACCAGTTCAGCAGGAACTCGCGGCGCTGGTCGAAAAAGCTGCGCAAATTCCCGGGACGCGGTTCATCCGCCGTTTCAGCTAAAAACTGTTCCGTGGTAAAAAGCTTCCGGGTGTCGCGTGCCACCTCGTCGGCGATCAACTCACGATATTGCTTCACCACCGGGCCCAGCACCTTCCAGTCGAATGATTTGTCCGCGATCTCCCGGACGTAGCCGAGATATCTGGCGCGCAGTGGCGCTTCGCTCAAAACCCGGGAGATAATCGGTTTGCCTGCGTCGTTCTGCCCCGCCAATGGACTGAGCGAGATTCCTCTTCCTCCATCTCCGCCGCCGCCGCCACCTCGCCCACTACCAGGACCGCCACCAGGACCGCCACCGCCGCCGGTGCTGAACATCTCATTCACGTCGTGAAACGTGAGATGAAAACGGTCGTTCGGATCGAGATAAAGCGAGTAGTCGGCGCCGCGGGAGTAGAATCCATCTCCGCTGACCATTGCATTATCCAGCGCCAGAAAGCGGAGATAGCCTTCCAGATTGAGCCTCGGCTTCAGTGCGGCCTCCAGTTGACCGGAAGGAGTTTGCTGTAGCGTTCTGGCAAGTTCGATTAGCGAGGTCCAGGCCGCAGGTTGTTCCTTGGATTTGATCTGGAAAACGTTGCGGTAACTGTTCGCGTCCTGATCCACAAACCGAAAGGCGCCGATGCCGTCTCCGCCACCTTGGGGAACTTTCCACCGCGTGCCTTTGGTGGTCTTGAAGTGATCGCTCAGGAACTCCTTGTTGAACTGCTGAGCATTGACGTAAACGCCCCAGTTCTCCCCGTTGATGACCACGCGGACCAGGTTCGCTTTGGGTGCAGGCAAATACTGTCGGGCGATGTGCATCGACAAGATCGTCCGCAGGAAGGACGGATCGCCATTGGCGTTCAAAAAATTCAACGTGCGATACCCTTGGACCGCCTGATTTTGGTGCACAAAATCAAACGTCAGGTTCAGCGACCGTTTGTAGCCGTTGCCCACGCCAAACGATGAGTTCCCGCGGAAATGGATTCCCACATCCAGATACTCTTTGCCGTCCACGGTTACTTTCGCCGGCACCTCCACGTCCGTGTTGTTGAACGCCACGAGCTCGGCTTCCCAATTGGGGTTTTCCAGTTCTATGAAAAAGGTCCGCAACACGGTTGCTTCATAGAGCGGCGCGTCGGGATGATTCTTCACCTCCGCCGGCGTTACCTTCACCCCGGCAGCAGGCGGCGGACGATTTCCTCCGCGTCCGCCTGGTCCGCTTCTTCCGGGATTGGCGCTGATAAACTCGACGGCCCGTGAGCGCTCCACCGGGTTCAGTCTTCCATCCTGATCCGCATCGAATTGCGCGACGATTGGCCGCTCCTGGTTTCCTCCGCCGGATCCGGCGCCACGATCCGCACGTTCGACGCGCGCCATGAGCATCGCGACTTGCTCCTCATTCAGCTTATCCGCACTTGCTTGAAGTCTGCCAAAGCGGTCGGCGCGGGCGAGGGCCAGGTCGAGTTCCGCTTTCTCCAACAGCGCCTGTTTTGCTTTCAAGTCGGCCTCGTTTGCTGGGTTCGCATACGTCGCCGGGAGGAACGCGGCCCGCGCAGCAGCGGCAGCGGCAGTCTGCGCGGCAAGAGCCTGATCCATCGCGGTGATCGCCGTCGTTTGCGCCGGCGTGATGGTCGGGAGCACGCTCCCGGCCGGCGCTGCGTTTTGTCCCTGAGCGGAAGCGACGCCGCAAGTGGCGCAAAGGAGGATCGCTGCCAGCGCGGGGAACGTCAGCCGCGGAAGAGTTGGTTCATTCATAGAGCGTTCGGTAAATGGATTTCGTGAGCCTTACTCCGCGCGCGGTGGACCACCGGCGCCGGGCCCGCCGCCCGGCCCACGATTTCCCCCACTCGGTCCGCCGGCTCCGCCGCGACCACGTCCTCCGCCGCCCGGAGCGCTGGCGATGAGCTGCGCGATTGCCGCTTCGCTGAGCTTGTTGGGCGAGGCCTGAAGCTCGGCGAACAGGGCGGACGCTTTGGTCGCCCAAGCCTCACGGGCTTTCGCCAACGCGGTGCTGGCGGCAGCGATTCTGACCTGGTCCTTGGGAAGAGCGTATGTCGCCGCACGCAGCTCCGTGCTCGCCGTCGAGAGCGCCGAAATTTCCGCCGCCAAGTTCGCGTTGATCCCGTCGATCGCCGCTCTCTGCTCGGCCGGCAGCTCCGGAGGGCCACCGCGTCCTCCTGGACCACCGCGGCCGCCGCCAGGCGGAGGCTCAGCCCAGGCGGAAGTTGCGACGATCAGGCTGCTCACGGTTGAGAGAAAGAGGAGGATTTTCATTGTTCGGTTGGTCTGCCTTGGAGGTGTCCAGCAAGTGATTTCAAGGAGCCCTTCCGGAAGCCGCTCATCGAAAATTGACTGGACTCGTCTGCCCGGAAGTAGGGCAGGCATCCGTTAAGCCATGATTGGGACGGAAGCGGAGAATTGTTAAAACAAAGTTAAGCGTTCCTCCCCATGATCAGGAAGAAACTCGGAGATCAGCGACGCGGAAGAGGCTGCAAAACGCCGCCCGCACTTCGGATTAAAAATCTTCTACGCCGAGAGATGTTCCTCAATGCAAGCGGTGATCGCCTCGAGACTCACCGGCTTCGAGAGAAACGGAAATCCACCGATCTCGCGACTCGTCTCCCGTTCGGAAACGATCGCCGTGAGGAAGATGATCGGGACATGAGCCAGCGACGGATCGCTGCGGATCTTTTGCGCCACTTCGCCGCCGTCGATCTTCGGCATCACGATATCCAGGAAGATGATGTCCGGCGCAAATTCGCGGGCTGCCAGCCACGCTTTGGTCCCGTCGTTTTCCTCACGGATTAGATACCGGCCAGTGCGCTCGAGAGTGAGCTTGAGGAGACGGGTGAAACCGGACTCGTCGTCCACGATGAAAATGCGTTTGGTCTGGGGATCCATGAGTTGGGGAGAAAAGTCGCCGGAGGAAGGCCGCGAGTCGAGCCGGTAAGTCAGGCCTGGAACATGATCGTCGCGCGCGCACCGCCTTCCGGAAGGTTCCGGATATCGATCGTGCCGGCATGAAGATCGATAATCGTCTTCACGACAGAGAGGCCAAGGCCAGTGCCTTTGCCAGTCGGTTTGGTCGTAAAAAACGGTTCGAAAATCTTGCTCAGCTTTTCTTCCGGAATGCCGTGACCGCTGTCCTCGACTTCGGCGACCACCAGGATTCCGCCGACGCGGAAACTTTCGCTCCGACTCCCGCCGATATTCGCGCCGACCCCTGTCAGCTGCTTGCTGTAGGTGCGGACGAGAAGCGTGCCGCCGTCCGGCATCGCGTGCAGCGCATTGGTCAGCAGATTGATGAAGACCTGGCCGATTTTGCCGCTGTCCAGCGGGAGCAAAGGAAGGTCGCTCTGCAGCTCGCGGATGATCTCGAATCCGCCTTTCATCTCGCCGCGGACGAGGGTAATCGCGCGCTCGATGATGCCGTTGAGATTCTCCCGGGTGACCTCGAGTTGCTTCGGAGCCGAGAAGTCCAGCAGCCCGCGAATCACGCTGTCCGCCCGTTCCACGGCGTCGCCCATCTCCTTGAGAATCATCTTCCCGGTCTCATCGCCGAGTTCCTGTTGCTCCATGAAATCCACGCCCATTTTGATGATCGCGAGCGGGTTCTTGACCTCGTGCGCAACGCCCGCTGCGAGCCGCCCGATGGACTTCATTTTCTCCGCCTCGATGAGCTGCAGTTGGACATCGCGGAGTTCCTGATGCGCCGTCTGCAGCTTTCCCATCGCGGCAAGGACTTCCTCCCGGCTGGCGGCGAGTTCCGCGTAGGCGCGACTCAGGTTTTCGCCGGCTTCCTTTTGTTCCGTGATGTCCCGGCTGATGCAGAGAATTCCCAGGATTGAGCCGGCATCGTCGCGCCACGGCAGCTTGCTGGTGAGCCGCCAGCGAGACTGGCCGCGGAAGTCGTAAACCCGCTCCTCATGATTGATGAGCGGATTGCCGCTGCGTAGAATCGCCGCATCGTTTTCGTGAAAGGAGCGCGCGATTTCTTCCGGAAAGAAATCGAAAACCGTCCGACCCAAAACTTCGCTCGGATCGCTCGCTCCGAGCCCCCGAAGGTGCGCGATGTTATCCAGGAGATAGCGGCCTTCCGTGTCTTTGAGGAAGATGGAATCAGGCAGATTGTTGATCACGCTGCGGAGAAGATTTCGCTCCGAAGCGAGCTGTGTTTCCATCTCCTTGATCTCGGTGATCTCCCGTGAAATCCCGCATGTGCCGACGATCCGCCCCTTGCGATCGCGCAGTGGCAGTTTCGTGGTG
>DASVRR010000250.1:0-12233 GCA_036388515.1 Chthoniobacteraceae bacterium
CATACGCTCTCCAACTAGAAAGCCCTGCGAAGAGGAAGCACATAAACATGAAAACCACCCCAATGGGAGAACGCTCGATCAGTAGGGCGTCCAAGATATGGAACCCGTTGAGAGTGAAACAGAGTCCAAGCAAGCTAGCTAAAACGCCGGAGATTGTCTTCATAAAGTAGTAGTGAAACGTTTGCGGGTGCTGCCTCCAGCATCAAGTCTTCAGGATTCGATGCGTGTGCCTAACTCTGAATTTGCGCGTGTGGGAAGCATTCCGCTTGGGTCAGCCTCGTCCGCCTCAGTTCTTCGGCATCCCTACCGGGCGCTCTGAGAGCTTGGTCGCGGGGGCGGCGGCGGGGTTTTGCGCGATGGTCTCCATCCGGCGGCCGCCGACCAATTGCAGCTGGCCGTCTTCCAGGCGCCGGATGAACGGCTTCGACTTCGGCGCGGAGTAGCGCGTTTGCCCGAGGAATTCCCCATTCGGGCTGATCCGGGAGAGAAGATATTCGCGCTGTCCGACGAGCTGCAGCACGAAGAGATTGTTCCCGAGGTCCAGCTCCGCGATCGGCGGATTGCCTTCGATCATCCGGCCGAGTTCCTGGGTGATAAACACGGTCCCGTTCTCCCGATCCTCCACCCGCACGTAAGCCAGCGTGTAGTTCCCTTGCTGATGCGCCAGTAACGAAAACTTCCGGAGTTCGCTCGATCCCGGAACACCGGCGACTTGCTTCCACAGGAGCCGGCCTTCCGTGACCTCGACGACGCTCGGACGTGAAGAGAAAAACTTCCCGAGCTCCGCGAAGTGGATGTTCGCGCGAATGCGGTAGATCCCGTAATCCCCGATTTCATAGAGTTCGTTGAGGTTCACGGTGCGCCGCATTTGTCCGCCGGCTTTGATGATCAAAGGCGGCAGTGCGTAGTTGGGATTGCGCGGCGGCACGATGCGGTCGCCGGTCGTATTCACCTGGAAGCCGAACCACTGCATCTCCGCCGTATCCGCGAGCGTGATGTCTCGCCCGGTGAGATTCGTCACTGTGACCGTGGCGACGATTGGCTCATGGGCGATGAGCATCCGGCGCTTGATGTGCAGGTCCACGGCGACTTGGCCCTGAGCTGCCGTCAGCGCGCTGACGAAAATGACGATCAGTAAAAGCAGGCGGGAATGTTTCATTGGGGTGGTTGATGGGAGACGGTGCGAAAGCCGATGTTTTCCTGCATGGTGCTGGGCACCGCATTATCCACCCGGCGATCGAGCCGCACGTCGCTGGACATGTAGCTGCCGCCTTTGAGGATCGGATGCCGTTTGTCGGCGGTCCAGGTCGCGGTCCACTCGGAGACATTGCCGGCCATGCCGAACACCCCGAACGGGCTCTTGTCCCGCTGTTGATCCACCGGACCCCAGTAGTTGAAGCCGTCGATTTTTCCCGGAGCTCCGGGATCGTTCATCACGAAATCGGCGTTGGCGTTGACCTTCTTCGGATCGAATTCATTGCCCCACGGATAGACGAGCCCGATGCTTCCGCGCGCTGCTTTCTCCCACTCCTGCTCGGTCGGCAGTTCGCGGCCTTTCCATTTCGCGTAAGCGTAAGCATCCCACCAATCGACCATGATCGCCGGCATGTTCAGGTCGGACGGAACCTGGTGGATTGGCTGTCCGCCGCGCGCGCGCCCATAGTAAACCGCCCAGTCGTTTGGCTTGTGCATCTTCTGCGCCTTCACTTTCGGCTGGCGCTCGTGATCGTATTCCGTGGTCGGATGTCCCTCGAGATACTCCACAAACTTCGCGTACTGTCCGATCGTCACCTCGTATTTATCGATCCAAAAATCCGGCAAACTGACGATTTCCCCCGTGCCGAAAGTGAAGCTTCCAGCAGGAATGTGCACCTGCTGGTCGAGCTTCCGCTCATTGGAATGCAGGAACTTCCAGGCAAAGAAGGCGATCAGCAGGAGCAGCGAAACCAGGCTCCCGATACTCAAGTAAAGCGCACGCTTCTGAGCTTTGCGGGCGGCTTCCACCGCGGCGATCGCCGCGCGATCCTGCGCGCTGATCTTCGCCGCTTCCACTGGAACAAACTTCGGTTCCAGCGCTTTCACGCCCTGAATCACCCCACTCCAGGAGTTGAGTGATTGCGGCCCGATCTGGACCATCCGCCCGAGCAGACTGCGCAGTCCGGGGGAAAGTGCTTCCCCGCTTGGGACCACGGCAAACAGCGCGCGCCCGACGACCTGAAGTTCGTCCGCGATGGATAACTGTTCGTCCGCCACCTGAGTCGCCAGATTCGCCAGGCGCGGGTGCCCGTCATTCCCTAGGTAAATGCCGGTCGCGCTCGGCGGGCTGTGAGCGATGCGACTGGTCTGGAGATAATTCAGACCTTCCGCGACCGCTTTGAGGATCTTCAATCCGGTCGGCTCGTCCACGCGTTCCTGCCGGGCTTGCAGATCCGCCAGACTGCTGCCGTCCACGTATTCCTGAGTGTAAAAGATCTGCCCTTCCGTTTCGCCCGCCTCGTAAACTGCCAGGATCGCCGGATGCTGCACGTGCGCTTTCGCCCGCGCATCTCCGAGGAAGCGATTCCGCGCGTTTTCGTCGCCAGCTCGCGCGGGATCCAGGATCTTCAGCCCCACGGGACGGTTGATCGAAGTCTGCACCGCTGCGTAAATGTTTCCCCACCGACTTTGCCCCAGCAGCGCGTGAATCTGATACGCGCCGATCGTCTGCCCGATGAACACCGTTCCGGCTGCCGTCGGGGAAGGCGGCGCCGCTGCTGTTTCGGCGGCACTTTGCGCTGCAGCAAATTCCTGCTCGATCGCCGCCAGCAACGTCGGCTGATCCACCGGTTTCATCAGCACCGGAGCACCGCCGATCTGTGCCGCGTAATCGCTCAGATCAAAGCCGGTGATGAAAACGGTCCGCGCCGCCGGATACCGCCGCGCAATTTGATCGCGCAAGGTAAAGCCATCCATCGGCTCCATCACCACATCGGTGATGAGCAGATCCACGCCTTCCATCGCGGTGGCTTGCTGCAACGCCTCTCCGCCGGTCGCAGCCAGCCGCACCTCGGAATCCGGCAGAGTTTGCACGATCGCTCCCAGCGACTCGCGAACGCCGTCATCGTCATCGGCCAGGATGATTCTCATCAGTTTCTCGGCGTCTCCCCAGGCAGCCGTTGTTCCGGAGGAAATTGCTGCAACAGGCGTTCCGGCTCACCGGCGGAAGCTTGCAGTTCTCCCTTGTAATAAACCCGGACGAGGTAGCCGAAGTATTTGCGATTCTCCCGCCTGGCCGGCTTCGCATCGGGCAAAGGAAGCTGGTAATTCACCTCCAGCGTCTCGGTGTCGGCGTCGCTCCAATCGGCCGGCGCCGTAGTCCATCGCGAACTCACCGCCGCCGTTGTCTGCATCAGGCTTTGATTGTCCACAATGTCGTAAAACAGCACCTGGATCGTGAGGTCCCGAACTTCAATTTTCTCCCGCGCCCGCGCTTTCACGGGGATGCGAACACTGAGGTGCTTGGCGGAGTTCCGGTCTTCGTGATCTTCCGTGGTCACCGGGAGCAAACCGAGCGTTTTGCCTGGCGCAATCCCGTCTTCCGCCTCCGCGCCCGTGAGCGCTTCCGGACGATCCTTCATCGCCTCGCGCATTGCCGATTCCTTGACTTGATTCAGCCGTGCTTCCGCCGCGGTGAAGTAAGGCCCGGCGGATTCGCCCATCTCGTAGATCCGCCGCCATTGTTCCCCAGCTCGATCCATCAGCTGCATCTTCTCGTAAGTCACCGCGATTTCGAACAGCGCTTCCGGACTTTTCGAATCCATCGCCGCAGCTTCGCGGAAGCGAGTCAGCGCGGTGCTCATGTCACCGCGATCGCGCAACAACTTTCCTTGCGAGATCGATTCCTTGAACCGCGCGCTTTGCTCCGGCTCCGGCAAACCCGGGCTTTTCGCCGGCAAAGGCGTCGGCCTCGGCGGCGCGGCGCTCAGGGAAGCCAGGGCGCTCGCCTCCGGATTGGTTTCCAGCGGACTCGCGGCGAAGTTTGGGTCGCTGGACGGCATCGGTTCCGTTTCGGGCAAGGTCCGTCCCGGCAAAGCAGCCGCGAGGTTTCCGGAAGACGCGGCGGTTTGCGTCAGCGGAGTCGGCGAACTGGATCGGGAAACAAACGCCAGAATCAGCGCCACCAATTGCGCCACCGCAAAAACTCCCAGCGCACTGATCGCGGCAATAAAGGTGCGACCGACCGTCTGTCTCGTGATGGGCGAAGCGGTGATCATGCTCGGGGAAGGGTGCGCACCGTAGGATTCCCCGCCGCCAGTGTCAAACCTGGGCAGCCGCACCGGTCCCGCGCGCTTCTTTCCTCCACTCGGCGGTCAGGCGAGGCGGATCACCACTTTGCCGAAGTGCGAGCCGCTTTCCAGATGACTGAACGCATCTGGCGCTTCGGCGAAGGGAAAGCTGCGATCGATGATCGGGTGAATGCGATGCTCGGTGAGGAAGACATTCAGCGCTTCGAAGTGTTCGCGCGAACCGACGTAAATCCCGTTCAGGCTTACATTCCGGGCGAGCAGCGGGAAGAGCGAAACGTCTGGCGGACCGAAACCGCTGAGCACGCCGATCAGCGCGATCTTCCCGCCGGCCGCGACGGAATTCATCGATCGGCCAAGCGTTCCGGGACCGCCGACTTCCACCACGTGATCCGCCCCGTGCCCGTCGGTGAGCTTCCAGACTTCTTTGTCCCAGCCGGGATTGGTTCGGTAATTAATCCCGGCGATTGCGCCGAGTTCCCGCGCTCGTTCCAGCTTCGCGTCGCTGCTGGAAGTCGCGATCACCTTGGCGCCAGCGGCTTTGGCGAGTTGGAGCGCGAAGATGGAAACGCCGCCCGTGCCGAGCACCAGGACGGTCTGGCCCGCTTTGAGTCCGCCGCGACTGAAGAGCGCCTGCCAAACGGTGACGGCGGCGCAGGGGAGCGTGGCCGCTTCTTCCGGAGAAAGATGCGCCGGGGCCAAAACGAGCGCGTGTTCCGGAAACGCCACATATTCCCGCAGCATTCCGTGAATCGAGCCGCCGCCCGCCGCCGCGTGGTAGCCGAGATCAAACTCACCCGCGATCCAGTCGCGGAAGAAAATCCCGGCGACCCGCTCGCCGATCTGAAACCGCGTCACTCCCGACCCAACCGCCACCACTTCGCCCGCGCCGTCGGAACAAGGCACCAGCGGCGGCGGAAGATTCCCCGGACGGTGCTGCTGGAGCGTGATCAAGTCGCGGTAGTTTAGGGAGACGGCGTGCATCCGCACGAGCACTTCGCCGACGCCGATTTCCGGCGTTGGTTGATCCACCAAAGCCAGCCCCGAAACGCCTCCGTGAGCTTGGATCGTCCAGGCTTTCATCCGCGGCGCGTCTTCCTCAGAGGTGAGTCACCAGCTGGCTCGCGGGCATCCGGACCTTGGGCAAAGTCGCGTATTTATCCGACTCCAGGCGGTAACCGGCGGCGCAAGCGACGACCGACTTGAAGCCTTGCTCCGGAAGTCCGAGCGCGGCGTCATATTGTTCCGGAACAAAACCCTCCATCGGACAGGTGTCGATCCCCACGAGCGCGGCTGCGGTCATGAAGTTTCCGAGCGCGATGTAGGCCTGCCGCGTCGCCCATTCGTGCGCGATCTTCCCGCGCGGTCCGGCGACCAAATCGCTGAGGAGCATCTTCCGGAATCCTCCCAAGCTATCGACGGCGCTTTCCCGCACCTCGGCGATCCGCGCGAGATAACGGTCCACATCCGCTTCGGTGTTTTCCGTCCGCGCGGCGAAAACCACGTAATGCGAGCATTCCGCCGGTTGCTTTTGGTTCCAGGAAAACGGCACGAGTTGCTCTTTCACTTCCGGATTCGTGATGACAATAAAACGATACGGCTGCATGCCGTAGCTGCTCGGGCTGAGGATCAGCGCTTGTTCCAGCGCGGCCCAATCTGCCGGCGGAATCTTCCGCGCGGGATCAAAGGATTTCGTGGCATAACGCCACTGGAGCTGCGCGAGCAGCGTGTCGGTTGCGATGGGCATGGGAATGTTGGGGAAGATCAGGCGATCACCAAGGCACGGGCTGGCGTGAGTTGAAAAATCCGCCGGTTGGCCCGTCCGCCGGAAGCGTGGCCAGCCAGATCGGCGTGTCGGCGCCTTCTTCCACAGACCGCGGCGCGTCGGGTCCGCCCATGTCGGTTTTCACCCAGCCAGGACAGGCGGCGTTCACCTTGATCGGCGTATCGCGGAGCTCGGCGGCAAGCTGCACGGTGAAGGAATTGAGCGCCGTCTTCGAGGTGTTGTAAGCGAGGAATCTCATCTGGGCGAAAGGACCAGCTGGATCCGCGTGCAAGGCGATCGAGCCGAGACTGCTGGAGACATTCACGATTCGACCCGCTTCGCTCTTCCGGAGGAGCGGGAGCAAGCCTTGCGTGACCGCGACTGCGCCGAAGAAGTTCGTCTCGAACACGGAGTGCAAGATGTCCGTCGGCGTCGTGCTCGGCGTGTGGTGCTGGTCTTCCGCAATGCCCGCGTTGTTCACCAGCACATCGAGCCGCCCGTATTCCTTCCCGATGTATTCCGCCGTGCGGATGATCGAAGGTCCGTGCGTGACGTCGAGGATCACCGGATGCGCGTCGATGCCGCTCGCGATAAGGCCTTGCGTCGCGCCCATGCCTTTGGATTTGCTCCGCGCCGCGACCAGGATCGTCATCCCGAGCTTCCCCAGTTGGCGCGCGATTTCATAACCGATTCCTTTGTTTGCTCCCGTCACGAGGGCGATCTTCTTGCTCATGGCGGGAGTATTGGCAGAGCCGGAGGAAAACCAAGCCTCCGTCTCGGCGGGGCGAACATCCGGAAGGTCAGGCCTTCGTGAATCGCGAGGTTTTCGCCGCATCGGCGGCACGCCAGAGATACCACGCGGCGGTCGTGCCGTGCGGTTTCCAGCGTTCGCTCAAGACGAGGAGCTCTTTTGGTTTCGGCATTTCTTCCAGACCGAACGCTAGGCGATAGCCGTTCCGGACGCCGAAGTCGTCGATCGGGAGCACATCCGGACGACCGAGCTTGAAGATCAGCATCATCTCCGCAGTCCAGCGGCCGACGCCGCGGACCGCGGTGAGTCGCTCGATGATTTCCTCGTCCGGCATCGCGCGGATGGCGCGCGCACTCGGGATCGTGCCGTCCAGCGTCCTGGCTGCGATGTCGCGCAGCGAAGCAATCTTCGCCCAGGAAAAGCCGCACGCGCGCAGCGCTTCGTCCGCGACTTCCGCGAGCTGCGCGGCTGTGGGAAAACGTTTCCCCGGAAAGAGCGCGCGGAATCTTCCCAGGATCGTCTCCGCGGCGGTTCCGTTGAGTTGCTGGTGCGCCACCGCGCGGACCAGCGACTCAAACGGCGAGCGCCGCGGATCCGGCACCAGCGTGCACGGGCCGTGCTTCCGGATGAGCCCGCGCATCACCTTGCAGCGTTTGCTCAGGTGCGCGTGGGCTTCCGGAGTCACGGGCAAAAAGGAAGCGTCAGGCCACCGGCGTTCCTGCCAGCGCTTCCAGCTTGCTCACGATCGTCTTCTTCGAAGTCATCCCCACAACCGTGTCGCGCACCGCGCCGTCCTTAAAGAAAAGCAGAGTCGGCATCGCCTTGATGCTGAGCCGCGCGGCGAGTTCCGGGTTCGCGTCCACGTCCAGCTTCCCGATCACGAAGCGGCCCACCGACTCGCGAGCGATCTCATCGAGCACCGGCGCGAGCATCTTGCAAGGTCCGCACCAGGTCGCCCAAGCATCCACGAGCACTGGCTGAGTCGAGCGCGTGACTTCATCGAAATTGGCGGCAGTGAGAGTGACGGTGGCGTGTTCGTTCATGGCAGTTGGCGAGCTTACTCCGGAAGCGGCAAAGTGTGTGGGGAAAAGACCAACAGAAGGTGTCATACACCGGGAAGAAGATCGTGCCCCTCCGACGATCTTCCCGATGGCGCTATCCCCGTCGGAATTTGGCTTGAAGGCCGGATGAAAATCATCCTTAAGTTTTCAACCCAAAACCCCCCATGCATTCATCTAAGAGAATTATCGCCGCCGCCATCGGCATTTCCTTGCTCCACTGCGCGCCTTCCTTGATGGCGGCGTCTTACGTCGGGACGGCTTACGAAGGCTTTGATTACGCCACCGGCCAAATCCTTTCCGCAAACTACGCTAACTACAATGGCGGCACCGGGTTCACCTCCGCTTGGGGAACGAACATCACTGGCAACAACACCTACCGCTCCATTGAGGCAGGCAGCCTAGACTTCAACCTGAATGCCGCCCCGGTCTCTTCTGGCAATAAGCTGCTGCTGGACGCCACGGTGGCGGGGCAATCTCCCAACAACGCCACCGGTTCCACAGCCATTGGCCGTCCGATCGGTCAGACCGTTGATTCAGGCGTCTTCTACTTTAGCTACCTGACGGCCAAAACGCTGGATTCTAACCGGACGCTAAACCTTTCCTTCTTTGGGACCAACGAGCGGTTTGCGATCGGCCAGATTGCTCCGGGCGTGCCGGTTTCCGGCCCGGGTGGCGAAGGGTCGGGTGCCTTCGTCGCGTCCGTTAGCAATACGCAGAATCCCGTCTCCGGTGGCGGCACGGGGGTCAACGGGATTTATACCGCAACTTCGCCGATTCTTTATGGCCTGAACACCACTCATCTAGTGGTCGGTCGTCTGGATTTCAATGTGGGAGGAGGTGTCACGGACACGCTCACGCTCTACATAGATCCTGCGAACCTTACCAATGAAGCGGCTGTTTCGCCGTATCTCCAGATTACGTCCAACGATTTCGGGGCGCTGTCTGCCTTCCGGCTGTTTGCTGGTGGCAGTTCCGGCACTTCCCCGGCAGTTGTTTATCCGGCAGTCGCCGGCACTTTCGATGAGATCCGCTTAGGCACGAGCTATACGGAGGTCACAGGTGTTCCCGAACCGTCCGCGGCTACACTCCTGATCGGAGCCGTCGGCCTCATTTGCTCGGCTCGGCGGAAACGTCGGACCGCTTAGTTGGCCTTCATTTGCGGAACAAAGGAATTCGCGTCGGCGTCCACTTGCCCGACTACGAAGCGGCGTGGGGATTTGCGAGCGATCTCGTCGAGGGCCGGCGAGCATTTTGCAAGGACCGCACCAGGTCGCCCCGACCATCCACCAACACTGCCACGGCACGAGAACTCGGCGACAAACCAGCTGTCGTCCGGATTGACTCGCGACGAGCACGGGCCTATCGACCCCGATGATCATCTTTAGAATTCCCCCCGCTGGAGTGATGCTTCTCACCGCTTTGGTGGCGACCGCCTTGGCAAAAGCAGACACCACTGAGTTCGCGAAAAGTTTGGATCTTGAGATCACCAGCGCAACCTTTGGAACCCCTGTTGGCGCATTACGAGCCGCAGAGAAATTGCCGGCTGAGCCGTCTATGTTTCGCCGCGATCCTTCCATCGAGTGGTTTCGAGGTGAAGCTTCCACAACGTACGCCGCGAAGTTTCCGGCCAGGAAGATTCATTACGGGTTCAAGAAAGATCGGCTCGTGGCAATCCAGATCGACTGCGACGGCTACGAAACGCTTGCTCGCAAAGACTTGGACCGCATCTGGGCTGCGTTCCAGAAGCTAAGATCCGGAGACTCCCTTGAGCACTCCGACAAGCACCTCAAGGTCCGATTCGAGCCGTTTTGTCATCCCGGCGAGAACCTTTGGGCATCAATTATTATCACTCCGGCACCCTGAGATTAAGTTCAGATCAGCTTTCCCCTTCGCCTTGCGGGCCGTTTTCTTCTAGGTGGCGGAGGACGTCGCTGCGGTCTTCGACTTCATCCCAGACGTCGCGGCTGACGTAGATCGGGGCGCTTTGCTGGATCGCGAGCGCGATGCAATCGCTCGGCCGACCGTCCAGTTCGACGATCTTCTTTTCGAAAAGCTCGTTCTCCGCGCTGATGATCAGCCGGGCAAAGTAAGTCTCGCTCTTCAAATCATTGATGATCACGCGCTCCACTTTGGCGCCGAGCGCGGCGAGCAAATGCCCGATCAAATCATGCGTCAGCGGACGCTCTTTGGGCGTTTGATTGATGAACATGGAGATCGCCGCTCCCACGCTTTCATCCACGTAGATCACAAAGACTTTGTCCTCGTTGCCGATGAAGACCGCGCGGCCCGAATTGAACGGCAGCACTGTGCGAATCTCCACCGGGATGACAGGTTTGCTCATGCGACGAAACGCTAGGTGGCTTCGGCCGCAAAAACAAGGTCGGCGGCGCCGCTCTGCCGCGTCTCCGAGGCGCGAGGAAAACGCCGCGCAATAATTTTCATCCGCCCGATTGCATTCGCCGCAGACGGGCGTTACATCGCGCGCATGCAGCAACCTTGGGACATCCCCGCCGCCACTTCCCTCTACAACATCGACCGTTGGGGGCTCGGCTATTTTTCGATCAATGAACGCGGGAATATCCAGATCGCGCCGACGCAAAATCCGGGCACTCCGATCGACATGATGGAAGTGATCGCCGAGGCTCGCGCGGAATACGGGCTGGGCTTCCCGATGGTGCTGCGCTTCCAGGATTTGCTCCGGCATCGCGTGGATACGATCAACAAGGCGTTCAGTTCGGCGATCAGCGAAGCCGGCTACAAAAACGTCTATCGCGGAGTTTTCCCGATCAAGGTGAACCAGCTCCGGGAAGTCGTGGAAGAAATCATCGATGCCGGCGCGCCGTATCATTTCGGGATCGAGGCGGGGAGCAAACCGGAGTTGCTCGCGGCGCTGGCGATTCACCGGGATCCGGAGTCGCTGATCATCTGCAACGGCTACAAGGATTCGCTTTTCATCCAGAATGCGCTGCTCGGCGGCAAGCTGGGGAAGAAAGTCATCATGGTGGTGGAAAAGATCGAGGAGCTGGTGGAAATCCTCCGCGTCTCAAAGGAAGTCGGCGTCGAGCCAATGATCGGGATGCGCGTGCGGCTGGCGGCGAAGGGCGCGGGCAAATGGGCGACGAGCGGGGGAGAAAACGCGAAGTTTGGCGTGAGCACCGCGGAGCTCGTGCATGCGAGCGAAATCCTGAAGCGCGAAGGACTGGCGCATGCGCTGAAGC
Organism: Chthoniobacteraceae bacterium; assembly: GCA_036388515.1. Taxonomy (GTDB): domain Bacteria; phylum Verrucomicrobiota; class Verrucomicrobiia; order Chthoniobacterales; family Chthoniobacteraceae; genus Chthoniobacter. Next base: position 11,079 of record DASVRR010000250.1, read on the forward strand.
TGATTCACTTCCATGTCGGCTCGCAGGTTCCCGACATCGGGACGATCAAACGCGCGGTGCGGGAGGCGGCGCGGTTTTATGCGAAGCTGGCCAAGATGGGACACGAGCTCGGCTACCTCGACGTCGGCGGCGGTTTGGGCGTGGATTACGACGGCTCGCGCACCGCCTTCGACAGCTCGACGAACTACTCGCTCCAGGAATACGCGCGCGACATTGTCTATAACATCATGGACGTGTGCGATGCGGAGAAGGTGCCGCATCCGATCATCATCAGCGAAAGCGGCCGGGCGATCGTGGCGCATCATTCCGTGCTCATCGTGGAAGCGTTTGGAGCGATCGAAAAAGACAAGACGCCGATCCAGATCGAGGTCCGTGACGAAGATCCGAAGTCCGTCGCGGAGATCATCGACTTGCAGCGAAATTTGACTCAGCAAAACCGCATGGAGTCGCTGCACGATGCGCAGCAGATCAAGGAGCAGGCGCAGTCCATGTTCGACCTCGGGCTGCTGGAACTGGAGAGCAAAGCAAAGATCGAAACGGTGTATTGGCAGATCGCGTTGAAGATCGTGGAATTCTGCGCGGGGATGAAATACATCCCGGAAGAAGTGAAGGATCTCGAGACGGCGCTGGGCGATCAATACGTCTGCAACTTCAGTGTCTTCCAGAGTCTGCTGGATCATTGGGCGCTCGGGCAGCTCTTCCCTGTGATGCCGATTCATCGGCTCAACGAGTATCCGGAACGAAAGGGAATGCTCGTGGATATCACCTGTGATTCGGATGGAAAGGTGAGCAAATTCATCGATCTCCAGGACGTGAAAGACACGCTGCCGCTACACAAGCTGAAGCCCGGCGAGCCTTACTACCTCGGTTTCTTCCTCATGGGCGCCTACCAGGACATCATGGGTGATCTGCACAATCTTTTCGGCCGGGTGAATGAGGCGCACGTCTTCCTGGATGAGGACGAAGAGAGCGGCTGGTATATCGAGGAGACGATCGAAGGCAGCACGATCAGCGAGGTGCTCGGGATGACGCAGTGGGATCAAAACGTCCTCACGCGGCACATGAAAACGCAGGTCGATGCGGCGATCAAAAGCGACCGGCTGAAGCCGAACGAAGCGATGAAGCTGCTCGCGAGCTACGAACGCGGATTGCGCG
>DASVRR010000251.1:0-41122 GCA_036388515.1 Chthoniobacteraceae bacterium
AGCTGCGGCGAAATGTTCAGCGGAGCGTCGTCGGCCAGGATGGAGTCCAGAAGCTGGGGATGATCGAGGATCGAATCGCGCGCTTCCCCATCGGTGAGCAAGGAGACGAGATTCACTGAATCGCGGTCCGATCTTGAGAGAATACGGACGACGAAATCAAAATCGTCCGCAGTGAAACGTTCCCGACAGTTCGCTTGAATCATCGGGACCTGTGACGGAGCACTGGGTGTGCCAGAGGGATTGGGGGAAGCATGAGAAACGATGCGCAACTCGGGAGAAAATTCCACTCGACTCTCTTTCCGCACCCCTGAGATTCGCATCGTGCGCCGCGTCCTGCTCACTTTTCTCGGCCTTCTGCTGATCACCGCACTCTGCGTTGGCTGGTATGTTTACGACAAGGGATTCACCCGCAAATGGCGCAACCAAGTCACCGAGGAGTTCCGGAAGCGCGGCTTCGAAGTTTCCCTCCGGCGGCTAACCATCGATCCTTTCCGCGGTCTCGTGGCGAAAGAAGTGAAGGTGCTGGATGCGCGCGATCGTCGGCGGACGCTGGCGGTGATCGACGAAGTGGTGCTCCAGGTAAACTACCAAAATCTCTTCCGCGGCCGCACGTTCCTGGATGCTCTGGATTTGCGCGAAGCGCGGCTTTCGGTCCCGGTGGATCCAGCAAAACCGCGCGGCGCCCGGATCGAAGTCTCCAAACTGAACGCGCGTCTTTTCCTCCCGCCGCAACAGCTTTACCTCTCGCGCGCCGAGGCGGAAATCTCCGGCATTCAGGTTTCGATTTCCGGGCGGCTGATTAATCCCCAGGCGTTCCGGCCGCAGCCGCCTTCCGGAGAAAGTTCCGCCGCGATCGTGGCGCGGGCGATCGAGGAAATCAAAGCACTGTCCTTCGAAGGAGCGCCGCCCGTGCTCAGTCTCAGTTTCTCCGGCGATCTGGCGGAGCCGGAGAAAATCGTCGTGGATCTCGCGCTCTGGGGCGAGCAGTTGCGCCGGCAAAATTACCGGATCGAAACGCTCTATCTGGCGGCGGGATTGCGCGACGGCGTGATCGATCTAAAGCAATGCAGCGTCGCGGATGCAGTCGGCGAATTGCATCTCCAAGGCAGCTATCAGCTGGATTCCCGCGCCGCCGAACTCCACGCGCGATCCAGCCTCGATCTGCAAAGTCTGGCCACCGCATTCCGGATTGTTCCGCAACTCGGGGAGTTCGTCTTCTACGAGCCGCCCACGCTGGAATTGACTGCTCAAGGCGACTTCGGACGCCAGCCGCGGATCGATCTTCGCGGACATCTCGGACTTGCGAAGTTTGCCTACAAGTCGGTGGTTTTCGATCGGTTCGACACGGACTTTTCCTGGGATGGGGAACGCTGGAGCGCGCGGGATTTGCGGCTGGTCCACCAGTCCGGCGAGATCTCCGGCGATGCGCTGCAATTGCCGGGCGATTTCCGCGCGAAACTGAAAGGCGCAATGAACCCGAAAGCTTTCCAGCCATTGATCTCCGGAAAAGCGCGCGAGGCGCTGGAGCAGTTTGAGTTCACCGTTCCTCCGGAGATCGAGTTGGAGGCGCGCGGCCCGGAGATTTCACGCGACGCGCTCACGGTCGCCGGTCGGTTCAAACTTGGTGCGGGGAGTTACCGCGGAGTCGCCGCGGAAGGCGTCACGGCGGCCTTCCGCTACCACGATCGAGTCCTGACTTTTTCCCCATTTGAAGTCCGCCGGAGCGAAGGCGGCGGCGGCGGAACGCTGATCTTCGACTTCCGGAGCAACGAGGTGCGTCTGGAAAAAATCCGGGCCAGCGTCAACCCGGTGGAAGTCGCGATGTGGATCGAACCGAAGCTGGTCAAAGACATTTCGCCCTATCGATCCAGCGCGCGGCCGCCAAACCTCTCGGTGGACGGCGTCGTCCACACCAAAGGCGGCAAAACCACGCGGCTGGCCATCGAGATCGATGCTCCCGGCGGGATGGAATACACCTTCTTGAAAAAGGAACTTCGTTTTCCCAAGGTCAGCGGAAAACTGCTTTTCACGCATGAACGGCTGCGCATTTCCGAATTTGACGGCGTGCTTTTCGGCGGACGCGTTCGTGCTGGTGCGGACATTTCCCTGAACCGGCTGAAGCCAAGTCACACCGCCACCATCCAGCTGGAAAGCGTGGACTTTGCCAGCCTCACCAAACTCTATTTCAACTACGAAAACTCCAAGGGCCAGCTCGCCGGAACCTACGATTTCTCCGGACGCGGCCCGGACGCTCGCACCATGACGGGGCGCGGGGAACTCAAGATCAGTGAAGGCAACGTGTTCGCGATTCCCTTTCTCGGACCGCTTTCCGGAATCCTCAATAACGTCGTGCCCGGCATGGGTTACAACGTCGCCCGCCAGGCTGCGGCGAAGTTCACGATCAGTGAAGGCGTGATCGCCACCAAGGATCTGGAGATTCAGGGTCGCGGCTTCAGCATGTATGGCGCGGGGAAGCTTTATTTCCTGGATGATCGGATGGACTTCGACATGCGGATCAATGCGCAAGGTCTGCCCGGCGTGCTGCTCTTCCCCGTGAGCAAACTGCTGGAATACACCAGCGACGAGAAACTCTCGAAGCCGACCTGGCGCCCGAAAGTCGTGCCGCGATTTTAGCTCCGGAGCTCGCGCGCCGGGAAGGTTTCTGCCGGGCGCGATCCCACGCGAGTCACGCGCTTTCTTTTTCCCGATCTTGCGCCAAAGTGAACGCATGAACGCCCCCCAGTTGCGCGTGCTCGCGCTTGCCATCGTCTTCCTTGCGGCCAGCGAAACCTTCGCCGCCACAGCTTCTCAGGAACTCCTCTCCGAGGCTCAGACTGCGTATCTCCGCGGCGATACGGTCGCGGCAAAAGCGAAGTTTGAGTCGGTGGTCAAGCTGGAGCCGAAGAACGAAACGGCACTCGGATATCTGCGGGTGATTCGAGCCAAGGAAGAGAAGGAGAACAAACACGGCAGCCAGGAGAAGCAGCTCGCCGGCTTGATTGTTCCCGCGGTTCAGTTCCGCGAGGCGTCGCTTTCCGCGAGTCTGGATTTCCTGAAGCAGCAGGTCGCCAAGCTCAGCGAAGGCAAGCAGTCGGTGAACTTTGTGCTGCAAGTTCCGGATGAAGTCGCCAAGGCAAACTCCGTCAGCCTGAACCTGAATAATGTGCCGTTCACCGAAGTGCTGAAGTACGTCGGATCGCTCGCCAACGTCCGGTTCGTCTACGACAAATACGCGATCCTCGTGCAGCCCGCCGGCGCGGGAGCTTCCGCACAAGTGGCTCCAGCTGGCAAAGCTCAGTAAAGCACGCGGGCCAGGAACAAACCTTGCGCGGGCGCGGCGAAGTTGGTTTTGCCGGGAACCGTTTGGTTGAGAAGCGCGGTGATCCATTCCCGAGTCGCGCGGCCTTGAGCGCAGCGCACCAGCGAGCCGGTGATCAGCCGCACCATCTTGTAGAGGAACCCGTCGCCTTCAAACCGCAGCGTCACGACGCTGCCCTGGCGGGAAACCTGGATGCGGCGAAGCGTGCGCGTCGTATCTTCTCCCGGCCGGCCACGGTTGGCGGCGAATCCCGCGAAGTCGTGCGTGCCGCAGAAGAGTTGCGCGGTGTCGCGCATCACCGCGTCATCAAAGGGAATTGGCATGTGCCAGACACGGCCGAGCTCCAGCGGGTGCAAAATCGGCGCGGCGTAAATGCGATACGAGTAGATCTTTCCCCGCGTATCGAACCGCGCGTGAAAGTCCGCCGGCGCCGGACTCATCCGGAGGACGCGGATGGTCGGCGGCAGGTTCCCGTTCACCGCGGCCTGCCATTCGCCCGGCGCAAATTTTTCCACGGGAACATCGACGTGCGCGACTTGCCCGAGCGCATGCACGCCTGCATCCGTTCTTCCGGAACCATGCACGACGACGCGCTGCCCGACGAGCGCAGCAAAGGCTGATTCCAGATGATCCTGGACGCCATCTTTCGTGGCCTGACTTTGCCAGCCACGGAATCCTCCGCCGTCATAGGCGATGGTCAGCTTGAGACGCGTCTGGTCCACTGAAGGCTATCGCAAGACCAAAAGCCAAATGGCCAGCGCGATCCCCGCGAAGGCCATCAAGCCGATGAGGAAACAATCCCAGGAGCGTTCACACTCCTCGTCCAGACGCGACTTGCCGACCACCGACCGATCATTTGCCTGAGTCGAGTTGGCGCCGATCAGCAGCCTCAGCAATTGTTTGAGCAGCCATTCCATGCCGCAATGCTAGCCGAGCATCGCCTGCGAATCCAGCCAGCCTTGGAGAATCAGCTGGGCCGCGACTTGATCGATGACTTCCCGGCTCTTCTTCACGTTCAGTCCGTTTTCATGCAACGAACGCTGCGCCGCGACCGAGGTGAGACGTTCATCCCACAGCTTCACTTCGCACGGGATCCGCGCGCGAAGTTGTTCCGCAAAGGCGCGCACTTTCTCCGAAGCGGGCCCGTAAGTTCCGTTCATGTTCCGCGGCATGCCGAGGATCACGATCCCCACTTTATCCCGCTCGACGATCTGGGCGATCCGCTCGATCGGCTGCGCGACTTCCTTCAAGTGAATCGTCTCCAGCGGATGCGCGAGCATCCCCAGTTCGTCGGCAATCGCCAGGCCGATTCGTGCTTCCCCATGATCGATTCCGAGCGCGCGTTTCATTGCAGCTCCGCCGGCACTTTGGTGACCAGTTGCTTGATCTTCTCCGCATGATCGCGGTGGCAAATCAGCAACGCGTCGCCGGTTTGCACGACAATCAAATCGCTGACTCCCACCAGCCCGATCGTCGCGCCGCCGGTCGAGTAGACGATGTTATTCCCGGCGTCCACGGTCTGGAGCGCGGCGTTGCCGACGTTTCCATCCCCGTGATTGTCCAGGTATTTGGCGATCGCGGTCCAACTTCCCACGTCATCCCAATCGAACGCGGACTCGACCATCAACACGCGTCCGGCTTTCTCCAGCACGGCGTAGTCGATGGAGATCTTTGGCAGCGCGGGGAAACGTTCTGCAAGCACGGCCCCAAGCTCCGGAGCCGTTTGCACTTCGCGGATGAAAGCGCCCAGTGCCGGAACGTGTTGCTGGAAGGCGGCGACAATCGCGCGAACCGTCCAGATGAACATGCCGGCGTTCCAGCGGAAGTTGCCTTCCGCGAGGAAAGACTCGGCTTGCTCCACGCTCGGTTTTTCCCGGAAGCGGACGACTTCAAAGACTCCCGGACCGGCGGAAGCTTCCGGAAGATTGGCGGATTCGCCGACTTCCACATAGCCGAATCCCGGGCAGGCCCAAGTCGGCGCGATGCCGATCGTCACCAGTTCGCCGGTTTGCTCCGCCGCACTGACCGCGGTGCGGAGCGTGCGCTGAAAGCCGGCCGTGTCTTCGATCAAATGATCCGCGGGAAGGACGATCATCGTGGCCTCCGGATCGCGTTTGCTGATCCAGGCGGCACCGAGCGCAATCGCCGCGGCCGTGTCGCGTTTGGCGGGTTCGGCGACGATGTTTGCTGGAGGCAAGCCGGAGCAAAGCGCGCGGACTGCTGGCTCCTGATCGGCGTTCGTGAGAATGAGCACATTCTCCGCAGGCACGAGTCCGTTGAGCCGGCGCAAGGTGGCTTCGAGCAGCGTCTCCTTGGAGAACAGCGAGAGCAGTTGCTTCGGCTTGTTTTTCCGGCTGAGCGGCCAGAAGCGTTCCCCGCTGCCGCCAGCAAGGATCAGAACGTAGAGAGGAGCCATGGGAGCTGATCAGTTACGGCATGCTCCGGCGAAAGGGAAGCGCCACGGCGCGCTGCCCGGCCTCGGCGGAAGCGAGCTTCTTCCCCGCTCGGGGAAGAAATTCGGGATCAGCGGCGTTCGGTGCGCTGCGGCTTGCCTCGGGCTGGGCGCGGTTGCGGAGCAGAGGCACGCTGCTGTCTTGGCGCGACCTTGCGTTCCGGACGAGCCTGCGGCGGCCGCGGCTTCCGCGAAGTCGCACGCACCGGAGCGGGCGCGGCCTCCGGAGTCTTCAAGGTCGCGATCTCTTTCGGGGTCAGCATTCGCCAGTCTCCCGGACGCATCTCGCGGATTTTCAAGCCGCCGATTTGCACCCGGACGAGCCGCTCTACTTCATACCCGAGTTCGTAAAGCATCAGGCGGATTTGCCGTTTGATTCCCTGGAGCAAAGTGAGCCGCAGATGGCGCGGGCCGAGTTGCTCGACGCGTTCGACTTTCGCCCGCCCGCCGATGATGTGGAAGCCTTTCAGGAGCTTCTCGTGTCCTTTCGGATCGAACGGTTTGTCGATCAGGACTTCGTAGACTTTCTCCACCTTGTAACGCGGATGCGTCAGTGCCAGGGAAAGATCGCCGTCATTCGTCACGATGAGCAGACCCTCGCTTTCCATGTCCAGCCGGCCGACGTGGAAGACGCGCGGCCAGGTGCTCGGCAGGAGATCAAAGATGGTGCGCCGCTCGCGATCGTCTTCCGCGGTGCAGACATAGCCGCGCGGTTTGTTCAGCAGCGCGGTCAAAGGTTCCTGCACGTGGAGCAAGCGGCTGCCGACTTTCACCGCGTCTTCCGGAGTGACTTTGGTCCCGAGATCGGTGACCACGCGGCCGTTGATCTTTACCTGACCGGAGGTGATCAGATCTTCGACGCTGCGACGTGAGCCGAGGCCGGCGGAAGCTAGGAAACGGTTGAGGCGCATCGGGAGTGAAGCATGGAGTAACGCAACCGCGGGCGAATGGAAGCGTCCACTGGCTGGTTGCGGAAAATTCTGTCCGCTTCTTCATTATTCCACTAAACCCTCCGGCCTTCACCTGTGCCTTTTCACAAGATTCCGAAGTTGGTGATTCCGCGCAAGACGGTCTATCGCCTCTCCTTATACTACCGGGCGCTGCAGCGGCTGAGGCAAAACTCCATCGTCACGGTTTCTTCCGCAGCGCTCGCCAAAGCGGCCGGCGTGAAGTCCACGCAGCTCCGGAAGGATCTCACGTACTTCGGACAATTCGGCACCCGCGGCCTCGGTTACAATGTGGACGCGCTCAGCGCCCAGCTCACCGAGGTGCTCGGGACGACACATTTGCAGCCGGTAATTTTAGTGGGCGCGGGCAATCTTGGTTCCGCGCTGCTGCGTTATCCAGGCTTTGCCAAGGAAGGTTTCGAAGTCGTCTCGGCATTCGACTTGAAGCCGACACGAGCACGCGCCAAAGAGCTGCGGATTCGTTTGCTCCCCATGGCAAAGCTCGAGCAGTTTGTGAAGGAAGAGCGGATCAAAATGGCGATCTTGACCGTGCCGGGAATCGTCGCGCAGGAAGTCGCAAACGAATTGGTGGCCGCCGGTGTGCTCGCGATTTTGAACTTCGCCCCGATCATTCTCCAGGTTCCGGATCACGTGGTGGTGAACAACGTGGATCTCGCCATCGAGCTGGAAAATCTTAGCTACTTCATCCAGTGAACGCCCTGGCGGAACTCCGGACATCCGGGCGAGCGGACGAGCTGGTGTCGATCCCGGCGAGCGACTTCGACCTGGAGGCGACGCTTGGTTGCGGCCAGGTGTTTCATTGGGTCCGGGAAGACGCCGGCTACCTCGGGACGATCGGCTCCCAGCCCGCTTATCTGGAGCAACGCGGCGATTTCCTCCGGATCAATTCTGCCAGCGCAGCCCTCGCGGCCCGCTATCTCGCGCTTGATCATCCGCTGCCTGAAATCTACGCGACCTTTCCTCCCGATCCGGCGATGACCGCGGCGCTGGAGTTTTGCCGCGGCCTGCGGATCATCCGGCAGCCAGCTTGGGAATGCGTCGCCACGTTCATCACGTCTTCGATGAAGCAAGTCGCGCATATCGCGCAGATCTCGCACACGTTGCGGCGGCAGTTTGGCCAGCCCATCGAGTTTGGTTCCCGCGAGGTGTTTGCTTATCCGGAACCAAGCGCGATCGCGCGGCTGGAAGAATCCGACCTTCGCGCCTGCGCTCTCGGTTACCGCGCAAAAAACCTGCTCGGAGCCGCGCGGATGATCGACTCGGGTGAGGTCGATCTTCCCGCGATCGCCGGACTCGAGGATGCGGAAGCTCGTGCCGAACTTTGCCGCTTGCCTGGAGTCGGGGAGAAAGTGGCGAACTGCGCGTTGCTCTTCGGTTTCGAGCGCGTCCGCGCCTTCCCCATCGACGTCTGGATCGAGCGAGTCTTGCGCGCGGTTTACTTCCCGCGGAAGCGCAAGGTGACCTCGCAGCGCCTGCGCGATTTTTCCGCCAGCTACTTCGGAAGCTACGGCGGTTACGCTCAGCAATATCTCTTTCACCACGCCCGGAAAACCTGGCCGCGAGCGCGCGGAACAAAACGATGATCATCGACGTCGCGCTCAATCCCGCGGAGATCGCGCTTCTTCCGCAGCGCGATCTTTCCGGAACAACCTGCGTCGTCTTCGATGTGCTCCGCGCGACCTCTTCGATCATCACCGCGCTGGCGCACGGAGCCGCCGCGATTCATCCCGCGCGGACGATCGACGAAGCGCTCGCGCTGAAAGCCGTTCATCCGGCGGCGATTCTCGGAGGCGAACGTCACGGCGATTTGATCCCCGGCTTCGACCTGGGGAATGCGCCCACGGAGTATCTGGAAGTTGCCGGCCGAGAGATTATTACGACCACCACGAATGGCACGATCGCGCTGCGAGCTTGTGAAGGAGCGCAGCGGGTGCTCGTCGGCGCTTTGCTGAATCTCGCCGCGATTGCCGAAGAAATCCGTCGAACTCAGCCGCAGCGAATTCTGCTGGTGTGTGCGGGAACGTTCGAGGACTTCGCTCTGGAAGATGCGTGCGCCGCGGGCTGTCTGATCCGGAACCTTCCGGAAGCTCAGCTCACGGATTCTGCGGAAGCGGCGGCGGCGATCGCGAAAAGTTTCCCCAGTCCGCTGGAAACCCTCCGCGCGTCTCAGAATGGCCGGGTTTTAATCTCCCGCGGACGCGCTGCAGAAGTGGAGTGGTGCGCGCGCCTTTCCGTGTTTAAGGTCGTCGGCTCCATGGAATCGGCTGTCATCCGGCCGCTCCCGTTATGAGGGACACTTTTTACAAACTCACCGATCCGATCCTTGATCGAATCCCGGACATCTCGCATTTGCCCGCGCGCCGGCAGGTGACGATCGGGATCGGTGCGTCGCTGCTCTTCCACGTGCTGCTGCTGCTCTTTGCTTTGGTCGTGGGATTGTTGCTGCCGAAGCGGGCGTTGATCAGCTTCGCGAAATCCAAGCCGCTGCTCCAGGAGATCGAACTCACCGTCGTTCCTCCGGAACCCGAGCCGCAGAGCGAAGCGCGGCTGGTCTCCATGGAAGAAATCCAAAGCCCCGCGCCGTTTGTGGATTCGCGCGGGTTGAATGCGTCGGAGAAGGCTCCGGAAAACCCGCTCTTTGAGTCCGACGTGAGTATGGTCGCGGCGAGCGAGCAGCCCGGGCTCGGGAAGGTTCCGCTGCCGACTCAGGAAGGTCGCACCGATCGAGAGTTCACGGCGTTTTCCACCCAGCGAGTGCTGCTGGGGAAGACCGCGCTTCCTTTTCCGGCGGACGTCAGCCTTTCCCAGCCGAATGCTCCGTCGCCGGCAACTCCCGCCGAACCTGCCCCGCCGACTCCGGCGAAGACGGCGGCGACGGCGGCGACGGCGCCGCTCCCGATGGGCCACGCGGAGCCCGCGTTGGTGAAGCCCCCGGCGCTTTCCACGCCGATGCCGAAACTCGCGAAGCTGGAAAAACCGGAGCGCCGGGCGAAGCCCACTCCGGAACCACTCAAGCAAGTCGCCAAACCTAGAGAAGACGAGATCGCCGTGGCCAATCCGCCGCCTCCTCCGGAGGAATCCAGCCCGGATGAAGCGGCCGCCTCGCCTTTGCCAGCGCCACGCGCCGGGATGCCCGCGATGCGCACGACTGCGCCGGTCGCCATGCAGAGAAAACCTCAGGGTTACCAGCCTGAGCAGGAAAAAACCCGGATCGAAGGCAGCATCACGAACAAAGGCCGCGCGGCCGTCGATGCAGTCGGCACGCCGCTGGCGCGTTACAAGAAGGCGGTTTACGACGCCGTCGGCTCGCGCTGGTATTACTACACCGCAAAGAAGACCGACCTGATCGCTCCGGGCTCGGTGCGGGTGAGTTTTTCCATCAACGAGCAAGGCCAGGTGGAAGCGGTGAAGAGCCAAAACAACACTTCCAACCCGAGCTTTTCGGATCTCTGCGAACGCGCGGTCCGCGACGCCGAAATCGGTGCGCCTCCGGCGGATCTCATGGAGCCGCTGCTGGATAGCAGACTCGACTTCACCATCACTTTCACCTTCCATACTTTTTAGCATGCTCCCCGTTTCGCTCGCCACTCTCCAGTCGATCTATGACTTCTTCGTGCAGGGCGGCTTCTTCATGGTCTTGCTGCTGCTCTGCTCGCTTTCCGCGGTCTCCGTGATCATCACCCGCGGTCTCGCGCTGCGTCGCGGAGTGGTGATGCCGCCGATGATCGAGCAGGAGATCGCCGGCCTGGAGCCCGATGATATGGACGCGCTGGCGAAGCTGTCGCGCATGGTCCGGAACGACATTTCCGCTCTGGCAAACGTCGCGCAAGTCGGCCTCCAGCATCTGAATTGGCCCAAGCTGGAGAACATGGAAGCCGTGCAAACCCGCGCGCGCCATGAGCTCGTCCGGCTGGAGAGCGGACTCTTCATTCTCGAGATCATCGTCGGCATCGCGCCGCTGCTCGGTTTGCTCGGAGCGGTTTCCGGTTTGGTGACGGTTTTCGCGGCCTTCGGATCGGACGCGAACACGCAGGATCCGCACGGGATCGCCAAAGGAATCTCCGAAGCGCTGAGCACCACGATCGTCGGCCTCGCGATCGCCATCCCGAGCCTGATCGCGCACAGCTATTTCTCCAAGAAGGTCGAGAAGATGGCTTCCGATATGGAGACCTTGATCGCGGAGCTGCTCTCGAAGTGCTACTTCCAGAAGGAACAGCGGCGGACGACTTCCCGGGTCTCAACGCCAGCGTATGAGCCTGAGGTTTACGCACCGCAATCCGCTCAACCGGCGGCGTCGATGGAGGAAGAGTTGCTGTGAAGTTTTACGCCCGGGCGCGGCGGATGCCGCAGGTGATGATCGTGTCGCTGATCGATATCTTCGCGATCCTCCTCATCTTCGTGATCGTCACGACGACCTTCAAACGCGCGCAGCCGCAGGTCACGATCAAGTTGCCCGAGTCGAAAAGCGCCGTGGCTTCGGAGATGAAGGAAGAGCCGGTCCTGCTTTCGGTTTCCGAGTCCGAGGAAGTCTTCCTCGAAACCAAAAAGGTTTCCCTGGAGGAACTCGGACCCGCGGTGGAGCAAATGCGTCAGGATAAAACCAAGTTTGCGATGGCCATGAAGGTGGACAAAAAGGTGTCGTACGGCTTCCTCATCAGCGTGCTCGATGCGCTGAAAGAAGCAGGAGTGAAAGGCGACCTTTCCGCGTTTACTGAACAGAAAAAATGATTCGGGAGCTTCGATATTACGGCGATCCGATCCTCCGGACGAAAGGCCAGGAGATCCGGGAAATCACTCCGGAAGTGAAACAGCTCGCCGCCGATATGCTGGAGACGATGCAGGCGGAAAACGGCGTCGGTCTCGCGGCGCAACAGGTCGGGCAGGCGGTGCAGCTTACGGTCATCGACGTCGCGGATGTGGAAGACCGGCCGAGCGCGATGTTTATCAATGATCAGCTCGTGAAGCTGGAGGACCACATGCCGCTGGTTTTGCTGAATCCCGAGCTAAAGCTGAGCAAAGACAAGGAGCCCGGCAACGAAGGCTGTCTCAGCTTTCCCGAAATGAGCGCGGAAATCACACGCGCTTCCGGAGTCCGCTGCCGGGCGCGTTTGCTGGATGGAAAGACCATCGAGTTTGATGCTTCCGGCCTGCTCGCGCGCGCGCTCCAGCATGAAGTCGATCACTTGAACGGCGTGCTTTTCATCGACCGGATGAACTCCGCGGCAAAGGCCAGCGTGGCCGGCAAATTGAAGCGCCTGCAGAAGGAAGCGAAGCGCTAGCCGGAGCTTCAGTAGCTCTTGTAGTGGACGCTCAGCGTCCGGAAAGTCTGCGTCGCGTTTTCGGCGGAAAAGTAGTAAAGCTCGACGCCGGTGTGGTCCCGGTTCCACTTCCAGCCGACGACCTTCTGGATCACTTCGCCGAGTGGTTCTTCCTTCTTCGCGATCAACTCGGGCTCGCCGTATTTCTCCGTCAAAGTGCGCCGCAGATCGCCCATGAAGCCGTTGTATTTCTCTTCCGCCCAACCGGTTGTTTTGTATTGCAGCTCCACTTCGACGAGCGCGCCGTCCTTGAAGTAAAAGAGCGTGCGCTGGAGATCTTTCTCGAGGATCCCGTGCACCTCCCAGACTTCGCGCCCGCTGAGCGTTCGCCGATCCACCACCGGCACTTTTGCTCCGGTGAGCAATCGCTCCAGGCGCTGCGGAGTTTCGCCCCATTCGAGCTTAAACGGAGGCTTGATGGGTTCCCCCCGCGCGTCGGTCAGCAAGAAGCCAAGCACCAGCAAAACAATGCTGGCGAGCGGGCGAGGAAAGAGGCGCGTCATGCGGGCGGAAGGATTCAGGCGAACCGCGGACAGCAATCCGGATCAGCTTTTTTTCGCCGTGCTGGAAATATACACTTCGCGCAGTTGCTTGAAGTCCACCTCGACCGGCGAATGCGTCATCAAATCGACGCCGCGGTTGTTCTTCGGGAAAGCGATCACGTCGCGAATGCTTTCCGCGCCGACGATCAGCATGACCAGCCGGTCCAGGCCGAGCGCAATGCCACCGTGCGGCGGCGCGCCGAAGCTGAAGGCGCGGAGCAAATGCGCGAACTTGAGCTGCTGTTCTTCCGGAGTGACGCCGAGCACTTCAAACATCCGCGCCTGCAACTCGCGCTCGTGGATCCGGATCGAACCGCCGCCGAGCTCCACGCCATTGAGGACAACGTCGTAAGCAACCGCGCGGGCTTCCGCGAACTTTCCTTCCGCAAGCAACGGCATGTCCTCCTGTTTCGGCCGCGTGAAGGGATGATGCACGGCGACCCACTTCTGATCTTCCGCACTGAAGGCGAGCAGCGGGAAATCGACAACCCAGAGGAAGTTTAACGCGTCAGTTTTCGCGGTGAGTCCGAGCAGCTCGGCGCAACGCAGCCGGACCCGCCCGAGCACTTCACAAGCGGCTTCGCGCTGATCCGCGCCGAAGAAGAGCACGTCGCCTTCGACGAATCCCATGCGCTCCGCGAGCGCGGCTTTTTCGCTCTCGCTGAAGAACTTCACGATCGGCGATTCCCACCCGGAGAATCCGGATTCGCCGGATCCTCCGACGCTCCACTTGATGTAAGCGAGTCCTTTCGCGCCGAATTCCGTCTTCACCCACTCCTCCCATTTTTTCAGTTGTTCCTTGCTGAGCAGCGCGGCCGCGCCCTTGGCATTGATCGCCCGGATCACGCCGCCGCCATCGACCACGGAGCGGAAAACCTTGAATTGCGAGTCGCGGAAGATTCCCGCGAGATCGGTCAGCTCCAGGCCGAACCGCGTGTCCGGTTTGTCCGAACCGAACCGGTCGATCGCCTCGCGGTAAGTCATGCGGGGAAAAGGCGTCGGGATCTCGACGCCTTTTGATTCGCGGAAGATCCGCACGAGCAAACCTTCGATCAGCGTCTGGATTTCCTCCTCAGTGATGAAGGAAGCTTCCACATCGATCTGGGTGAATTCCGGCTGCCGATCCGCGCGGAGATCTTCATCCCGGAAGCAGCGCGCGATCTGGAAGTATTTCTCCAGCCCGGCGACTTGCAGCAGTTGCTTGTACTGCTGCGGCGCTTGGGGAAGAGCGTAAAAGGAACCCGGATTGAGTCGGGAAGGAACCAGGAAATCGCGCGCACCTTCCGGAGTCGGATTCGAGAGAATCGGCGTTTCGATTTCGAGGAAACCGGCTTCATCCAGGAAGTCGCGGGTGGCCTTCACGATGCGATGGCGCAGCCGGAGATTGCGCTGCATTTGCCCCGTGCGCAGATCCAGATACCGATACTCCAGGCGCAGATCTTCGTTCACTTTCGGATCGTCCAGCGGAAAAGGCGGAACCTCGGCTTTGTTGAGGACTTTGAGTTCCGAGGCGATGACCTCGATCTCTCCGGTGGTGAGCTTCGCATTTTCGGTTCCGGGCAAACGTGCCGCCACGATTCCGCTGATCTGGATCACATCTTCGCTCCGCAGCCCATGCGAGGCCTCGGCGACTTGCGGATGTTCTTCCGGACGAAAAACGACCTGCGTGAGACCTTCCCGATCCCGGAGATCGATGAAGATCACGCCGCCATGATCGCGGCGGGAATTCACCCAACCCGCCAACGTGATGGTCTGGCCTTCGTCGGTCTTCCGGAGCTGATTGCAGTGGTGCGTGCGGTACATGGCAGGGGCGCGGAAGATAGCGAGAAAGCAGGCGAGGGGGAGAGGAATTTGCGGGGAGAAAAGTCGAGCGAACGGACCGCGTTCGCGGTGGTCTCACGCTTGACCTTGCCAGCTGGGAGGCAGACCGTCGCACCACTCTCTGGATTCTATGAAACGCTGCCTCTTGTCCCTTTTTGCTGCTGCTCTTTTGCTGCCTTCCCTTGGGGAAAGCGCGATCACTCAGGAGAAGCGCAACGATTTTTCGGATGCCGAGAAGGCGCTCCGGGAGAATGATCCGGAAGCCGCGTTGCGAGCCCTGGACAAGATCCTCGCGGAAAAGCCGGACAATGCGGCAGCGCGTTTTTGGCGTGGCCGAATGCGTGCGGAGAAAGGACGCTTCGACGAGGCGCTGGCGGACTTCGACGCAGCGCTCAAGCAGAACACCGAGAGCGCTGATCTCTTCGCGCATCGCGGCTACGTGCAGCAAAAACGGCGCAAGCTCGACGATGCATTGGCCGATCTGAATCAGGCGCTGCGGATTGATCCGAAGAACGAGTTTGCGCTCTATTGCCGCGGCTTATTGCTGGGAGAACGCGGGGATGCGAGAGCGGCGATTGGCGACCTCGATGCCTTGCTGGAAACGAACGAAAACAATTGGGAAGCGCGTCACAGTCGGGGTCAGATTTATTTCCTGCAGCGGAATCTCGAGGCGGCGCTGGCGGACTTCGAACGCTGTGTGGCGCTGAATCCGGAGAATCCGGTCGGCTATTCCGCGCGAGCGAGCGTGCGGTTTATGAAAGGCGACTTTCCTGGAGCCATCGAGGATTACACCACCGTGGTGGAGCTGGCGCCGAAGGATGCGCGGCCGCTGGTGCAACGTGGCTACACCTACGGCGCGATGAAAGACGCCGGCAAAGCCGCGGCGGATTTCGAGGCGGCGCTCAAACTTGCTCCCGGCGATCCGGCCGCGCTGATTGGCCGCGGCGAACTCCGACGGACGGCCAAAGATTGGGCCGGCGCGCTGGCGGATTTTGACGCCGTGCTGGGGAAGATTCCCGACAGCTATGGCGCGCTGGTGGGACGTGCTTCAACTCACTACGCCGCTGGAAATCTGGACCGGGCGCTGACCGCCTATGAAGAACTGACCAAGCGTCATCCTGCCGAAGCGCAGCCATTCAACGACTACGCGTGGCTCCTTTCCACAGGAACCGACGATCGCTTGCGCAACGGCAGCCGCGCGATCGAGCTCGCGACGAAAGCTTGCGAGCTGACGGGCTGGGCGAACGCGGCGTATCTGGACACGCTGGCCGCAGCCTATGCGGAGAAAGGCGACTTCAAGGAAGCCGTGAAGTGGCAGGAATATGCGGTGCAACTTGCGGAAGAAGAACCGGAGGAGATGGTGGCTGATCTCAAATCGCGAGTGAGTCTCTACGCGGCGAGCAAACCGTACCGCGAGGTCCAGAAGTAAAGCGCAGCAAGCCTGTCGGCGGGTTTCAAGCAGGAGTTGCGGAGCCGAGGTGGGCGAGGAGTTCCTGGTGGGGAACCAAGATCTCGGATCGAGTCGCGAGCGTCTTCACCTTCACCTGCGGCCATTCTTCCCCGAGCAAAAGCGTGCGTCCGGCCCCGAGTTGCTCCGCAGCTTGAAACTGTTTGCCGACTTTTGCGGCAAACAGCGGGAAATCGACTCGGTGGCCGGCAGCGCGGAGGCTCTGAATAAGTGCCAGCGCCTCGCCGCGCCGTTCTTCCCTGGCAATGATCACGTAAAGATCGCAAGCACGCTCGCGAGCCAGCCAGATGTCCCGAGCGGCGGCCGCCGCGGGCGTGTCGGCGATCAGATTTGCGAGCACCACGTCGCCCATCCCGAAGCCGAGCGCGGGAAGAGTCACTTTGCCGTCGCTCATCTGGCTGAGCAGGCCGTCGTATCGGCCGCCGCCCGCCAGCGCCCGCTCGTTTTTGCTCCGGTCGAATGCCTCGAAAACGACGCCGGTGTAGTAGGCGAGGCCGCGGACGATCGCGTAATCGATTTCCACGAAAGCTCCCAGACCACGCGCGGAAAGATCCGCGACGATCGGCGCCAGCTCTGCCGTCGGCTCTTTGCTCCGCATGAAGCGGAGAACCTGCTCCGCAGTAAGACCAAACTTCGCCAGAGCCGCGTCCGTTTTTTCCGCGGGCGCTCGCTCGGCTTTATCCACGATCTGGAAGAACTCGTATTCTCCTTCCGGAGTTCCGCCCGCTCGGGCGAAAAACTGCTGCCACGCAGTCCGGCTGCTCAGGCGCACCACGAAATCTTCCGGAGCGAGCGAAAACGCGCGGAGAACCTCGATCAAAAGCGCAATCAACTCGGCATCGGCGGCCGGGGAAGTCTCGCCAAGAATGTCTGCGTTCAGCTGGTAGAACTCGCGAAGTCGTCCGCGCTGTTGCTTTTCGTAGCGGAAGAACTGCGGAACACAAAACCACTTCAGCGGCTTCTTGAAGTCACGTTCCCGCGCGGCGACCATTCGCGCGAGGGTGGGCGTCATTTCCGGCCGCAGCGTCACGTGCCGCTCGCCTTTGTCCGTGAAGTCGAAGAGCTGCCCGACGAGCTCGCCGCCGGACTTCTTTTCATACAATGAAAGCGGTTCGAGGATCGGGCCGTCGTATTCCACAAAACCATGCCGGCGCGCGACTTCCCGCCATTTGGTCAGGATGTAATTCCGACGCGCGCATTCTTCGGGATAAAAGTCGCGGAAACCAGGGAGCAGTTGCATGTCGGCGCCAGAAGACAGAAGTCAGAAGACAGAATCCAGAACAGCCTGCATTCTCCGCGCTCTGTTCCGCGTCTGATCGTCCATCTTCCCGCCCAGTGCTCACCCGCCTCAAGGTCCGCCACTTCCGCTGCTTCGAAGCGCGGGAAGTGGAGTTTTCTTCCGGACTAAACTTCATCGTCGGCCCGAATGCGCGGGGAAAAACCTCTTTGCTGGAAGCCGCCTGCATTCTCCTGCGGCTGGCTTCTCCCCGCATCAGCCGCCTGGCTCATGCGGTCCAGCATGAACGCCGCGGATTTGTGCTGGATGGCTACTTCAGCGAGCGACATCTGCAGTTTTATTTTGGGAGCGAACGCAAGAAGCTGGCGCTCGATGAGGTGGAGCAAAAAACGGCGCGCGAGTATCTGCAGATTGGGCGGGTCGTTTGGTTTTCCAATGCAGATATCGAGATCGCGACCGGCTCAGGAGAAGTGCGACGCCGGTTCCTTGATTTCGTCGCCACGCAGCGGGACGGCACCTACCGCCGGGCGTTGCGCGATTACGAGCGAGCGCTGCGTTCGCGCAATCTCCTGCTCAAAACCCCGGCTCCGCGCTGGCGGGAAATCGCGGCTTTCGATGAGCCTTTGATCGCAGCAGCGGCCACCGTCACAGCCGCGCGGCAACGGCTGATCTCCGAGCTGCAACCGGAAGCCGAAGCCGCCCACGCAGCGATCAGCGGAGGAAGCGAGAGGCTGCACCTGGAGTATGTCGCCGCGAGCGGAACCGATTTTCCGCAGGAGCTCGCCACCGCTCGGGATGAAGACGCGCGCTTGCGGCAGACGAGCGTCGGGCCGCATCGGGACGACCTTCGCGTGCTGCTGAACGGCGTCTCCAGCGACTTCGCCTCGGAGGGTCAGCAACGAAGCCTGGTTCTCGCGCTGAAGCTGGGCGCCGCGCGTTTGCTGGAGAGGCATTTCGAGGTTCCTCCGGTGCTGTTGCTGGACGACATCTTCGGTGAGTTGGACATCGCGCGCCGGAATGCGCTTCTCGCAGCTTTGCCGGCAAACGCGCAGAAGCTGATCACGACGACGCATCTGGACTGGATTCAAGCACAGGACGAAAAACAGGTATTGCGCCTGTAGCTGAGGGAGCCTCCGGAAGGTTCCGTTTGACGTCTCCGGAGCCGCTGGCAATACTCGCGTCCCCTTTTTATCAACCTGATTCTATCTATGGCCGCCGCTAACGATCTCCGCAAAGGCATGTGCATCCGCTACAACGGCAACCCGGCCATTGTGCTCGAAGTGATGCACCGGACGCCGGGAAACTTGCGTGCGTTCGTGCAGGCAATCATCCGTTACATTGGCACCGGCAAGTCGGCAGACGTTCGCTTTGGCTCCACGGATAAAGTCGATCAGGTGGACGTCGAACGGAAGGAATTGGAGTTCTCCTACAAGGATCAGCAAGGCTACCACTTCATGGATCCTGAGACGTACGACACGATGAGTTTCGACGAGAGCTTTATCGGCGAAACCAAGGAATATCTAACGGAAAACCTGAAATGTGAGGTGCTCTATGTGGAAGGAAAAGCGGCGACAATCGACCTGCCGTCGTCGGTCGTTTTGACTGTGACTGAAAGTGCGGAAGGCGTGAAAGGGGACAGCGCGAACAACGTGCAAAAGCCGGCCACGCTGGAGACGGGGAAGATCATCCACGTGCCGCTCTTTATCAAAGAAGGCGAGAAGGTGAAGATCGACACGCGCACCGGCGCCTACATGGGCAGGGCGTAGGACCTTGGGTCCGGCGACCGTGAAGTCTCGCCTGTGGGATCTAGTTGTACGGAGCCGGACGCTCGTCCCCGGGAAGTAGTTCCTGCCAGGTGCGGATGATCTGGAACGATCGATCTGCTGCTTCCTGGAAGGTGGCTTCCGGGGCCGTGGTGACCAGGACGACCTGATCTGTTGGCGTTAGATTGAGGAAGGTCACACTCTGAAGATAGGTTTTCCCATTGAGATCACAGCTGAGGATGAGTCGGTATCCTTTCCAGTTGTTAATCGGAAGCGGATCAACGGTTTCTTCCCGAATGCTGGAAGCTTTGGCGAGCACAGGCAAAAGACGCTTTGCGGCCTCGCGATATTGTTCCAGCGCGGTGCCTGAGAAGAGCTGTTCCGGGGTAAGTCTTGAACGAAGGATTTGGAAGCTGGAGTTCGGTAGCTTCGTGAAGCGGAACATGGCACCGCCGGACTCGCCCGTGACCACCGTCTCGCGATTGGATCTGACGGTGAACTTCTTTTCCCCATCCGTGAAGTAAAGTCGCTGGAAGACAATCCCATCGTTATAGGTATCGATGTAGCGTGGGGTGAGATCGATGGTTGCATCCGCAAACCACGGAAGCATCGCGAGCAGCAGCACTAGATTCGCTTTCATTCCGGTTAATATCTCTGCCAGGTTCCGCGGCTCCACGAAACAGCATCGAGGCTCCCCGGCGGGGAAACTTGTTTGAAATTCGGGTCGAAATTCCAACGGCGAGCTGGTGGCCGAAAAATCACGCCCGTGTCCCATTCTCCGGTGAAAACCTTGCTTTGATAAAGCTGCACCATGGACCCGTAATACGTGCAGTAATCACCTCCCCAGTCTTCCAGGAAACGGGGAAAATTGTTGGCGCCTCCACTGTAGCCGTACTGAGCTCCGGAAGGCGGTTGATATCCAGAGGGCATGAACCCGGAAACGATGCCTGTATTGTAGGTCGTATTGCTCGCTGGGCGCGTGAGCACTGGCTGGTTCGAATTGATGTCCTGCCAGGAATTCGAGAGAAACATCACGGCATCCGAAATGACGGAAGCGGGCTTTCGGGTGTAACCGGGAACGGTCGGGCTGTCTGTATTCGTGGCATTGCCGCCGGCGTTTGCTGGAACCGCATTGGGATCAGTGGTCGTGCCGGTATTGTAGTCGCCCTGGATATAGACGGGGTTTTCACTAACGACGGTTAACCCGTTATTTGGAAGCAAGCCGCCTTTCTGGAGCCGAATGGTCTTGGGCTCCGCGTTAGTTCCGGTTTGGGGAGTCGTATCGTGAATATAAACAGTGTTGTTGAAGCCTGGGATGCCGGTATCGACCGCCATGCGAAGCTTTCCCACGTCGATGTTCGCTACATCGACATTCCTGCCCTCGCGCTGATCGTAGATGGTCGAAGATCCCGTGATGATCCCGCGGAGTTCCGTTTGCTTCGCCGTGGAAAGAGTCACGCCATTCTGACCCCTGACGGTGACAGTGGGTCCGTTGATGTTCACCACAATGCCAGCCTTGTTGTAGAGGCGGCGTGCTGCGAGCTGCGGCGGATCAGGGTAGCCGCTATTCGGAGGCTCGATCAACTCGCGCATGGAATCATTGTTAGGGTTAACGTCCGTGGTGTTGAGGACCGACGCCGGTTCGTTCCCGAGCGGTTCAAAGCGGGAGACTTGGTGAAGCTGTTCTTCTATTCCACTAGGATAGATCGGAGAGACGGTGGCGTTCGGGCTCCAGCCCGACCAAAGATCCGCAAACGGCGGATCGTCCGTATGCGAGTAGCCAATCACATAGGAGACGTCGCTCTGGAAGGTGAGAGGCGTTCCGACCTGCCCACTGGTCCAGGCACGTGAATTGGTATGCACCAAGCCGCTAATGATCATTTCGGCAGGCTTGTAAAACTCGATGTCGTTCTCGAAGAAGAACATCGATTGGAAAAGTGGAACTTCCGCATATTGAAACTGACGCCTGACGCCCGCCCGGAAACTATAGATCGCCGGATTCATCTGCATCTTCGCTTTTGCAAGATAGCTAAAGCTTCGTCCGCGCCAGCCGGGATAAGTAATCAGGTCGAGGACAACCGGCAGGGGAGATCCGGAAATCGGGGCGCCATATTCATCGAGTGCATCGATCCGGAGTGGACCATTCTCAGCCAGGGACGAATACGCGAAACCCGGGAAAGTGGGTGCGGTGAGTCCTGAGTTGGCCTCGGTCGTCGTGATCGCTCGGTTCTGCGCCATGATCCGACGCTTCCAGGCAGCAAACCCATACTCGACCGCTGCATCGGCAGCGATCTGCGCCGCGGAGTAATCGCGGCTTCGATCCGCGAACCTTGCAGAGCTGTTGGTCACCGTGAGGGCTACTCCGACAAACCCGGAGACAACCACGATCATTACCAAAGTAACGATCAGAATGTTGCCGCGTTGGTAGTTAGATTGCATGACAGGTTAGGGATTCACTCGCGGACGGACGAGTGCTTCCACGCGTGAATAGGTATTGAACTCGTCGCTTTGTTTTCCCAGAAGGCGACGATCATAGTTCCCGCCTCGCACTCGGAGGGAGAAGGCGACGAACGACTTTCCGGAAAGCTGCGTGAGTGAAAAGGGCGTGATGTCGCTTCCCTGTAGAGCGATCTGATCACTGATGACTACATAGCGGCTGGGATCGTTGAGATTGGTCACCGTGTCGAAACGATCGTAGTAGCGGAGTTCCCGCTTGCTGCCATTGGGCATGACGATGAAGGCAACGCTGCAAACCAGCTTGGCAGTCATGACGAACGAGGTGGAAAAGGGCACTGCCGTGCCGAGTGGTGCGGTGAGGGTCACGGTGAGCGGTTGCCGTTGAAGACCTGCGTTCGTCGTGCCGGCAACGCACCCGGCGACCGTCGGCCGCAGGGAGGAACCAGCGGTATCAATCCGCACGACGTCGCCGTTCCGCGGAATTGGCGGCGAGGCAAGCGCGTGGGTCGAACGGGTCAGATTCAAAACCGTGGTTGTTTCCGGAAGACCGCCCGACCCGGGAGCACTGATGACGTACGGTCCTCCCAGGTAGCGATCGAGTTTCACTCCGGCTGCGGGTCCGGACCCAGCGGCGGCTCCGGTCGTCGTGATTAAGACCGGCGAGGTGTCGCCTTGCTGCAGGACCTGCTCGACGCGATCGAGGGAATATCGCATCTGGTTGCTGGTTAGATTAAGCGCCAGGTTCTTCGCCGAAAGAAACATCCCGGCGTTCATAAAGGCGAAGATCGCCACGCCGACTGCGGAGGATACGGCGCCGGCAACCAGGACCTCCAGGAGAGTGAAGCCTGCAGCAGCGTTCGATTGGGAAACTCGACGCACCATGGCTAGTCGAAGGACCGAAGGGTGGTCATCCCGAAGGAGTAGGGCTTCTTCCCGTAGATGTAGCTGACGGTGAAGGTGATCCTCCGGATGTCCACACCATCGGAATTGGTCTCGGCAAGGACGGTCCGCGTGAGGGTGCCCCGGATGTAAGAGTTAGCTGTGTTCCGCGGGACGACAATGTTCACGAGATTATCGCCGCCGCCGTCGTCGTCGTAAACCGATCCCGCGGCGGTCGTCAGCGCGAGCATCGGCGGAGTGACGCTGGAGCTAAACGGCACCCCCAGCGCAGTGTCGATGTTGCGCTGCACCACGGCTCGCGCGTTGTTTAAGATGCGCATCGCCGCGGCCTTCCGGTTGATCTCGATGAGCGCGCGCAGACCGGCGCCACCGCAAAGTGCCACCATCGCCGCAGCCACCACCACCTGGACCAAAGCGATTCCAGACGAACTGCGCCTTCGCGCCTGGCAACGCCCGATGCCGCGCGGCAACGCGAAGCGGATGAAGCCGGAATGTGGAAGAAGCGGACCCATGCTCCCGGCAGGACAAGCACTTGAGGTGCCAACTCCGCCAACCGAGGCGCTCGGCGAAGGTGCGACCCTTTAGCTGTCGTGCGCAGCTTCCGCCAACGGACCCACGAATTCCGTCAGTTTTGCGACGATTTCGCGATTTTGCCCAAACTCGGCAACCCGCTTCACAATGGCGCTCCCGACGACGACAGCGTCCGCATGGCGGGCGACTTCGCGGACATGCGTCGCATTTGAGATGCCGAACCCGACCGCGATTGGGAGCGACGTGGTGGCACGAATCGCCGCGACTTGCGCCGGCAGAGAGGCCGCCATTTCGCTTTGTTCCCCAGTCACGCCCTCCCGTGAGACGTAATAGATGAATCCGCTCGCGCCTGAGGTGAGTTGCGCAATCCGCGCCGGCGGCGTGGTCGGAGCAATCAACCGAATCCGTTTCAGGCTGCTTTGCTGCACGAGTTCGCTGTTTACTGCGTCTTCGTCCGGAGGAAGATCGAGGATCAGCAGGCCGTCCACGCCAGCTGCCTCCGCCTCGCGGTGGAAGTCGGCGAACCCAAATCGGTAAATCGGGTTCATATAGGTATAGAGCACGATCGGCAGCTGGGACTTCAGGCGGATTGCGCGCACACATTCCAGGACTCCGCGCGCCGTTGTTCCGGAAGCCAGAGCCCGCGCCGCGGCGAGCTGATTTACCGCGCCATCGGCGAGTGGATCCGAGAAAGGCACGCCGAGCTCCAGGATGTCCACTCCCGCCGCCTCGAACCCCCAGGCCAGCTCGCGCGTCGTGTCGAGATTCGGATCACCGGCGGAGATGTAGGCAATCAGGCCCTTTTGTCCCGCAGCGCGGAGGGCGGCAAATTTCTGGTCGATCCGATTGAGCATGAGCGGCAAAAAGGAGCGACAGGATTAACCGGATCCTTGCAATGAACAGGAAATTCCCGCGAGCTCGGTGGGAGGTTCGTCCTGTCATTCGGCACGAATCCGCCTAAGTTGCGCGCCCCAAATGTCCGCGCCGGCGCTAAAGATCAACGAAATCTATGAGTCCATCCAGGGTGAGAGCTCGTGGGCCGGCTGGCGTTGTGTCTTCGTGCGGCTGACCGCCTGCGACCTGCGTTGCAGCTACTGCGACACGGAGTATGCGTTTTATGAAGGCAAGCGGCGGCTGGTCAGCGAGATCTTCGCCGAGGTGCTGGCGTTTGATTGTCCGCTCGTCGAGATCACCGGCGGCGAGCCGCTTCTCCAGAAGAATGTGCATCCGCTGATGACGCAGCTCTGCGATTCCGGGAAGACCGTGCTGATTGAAACCAGCGGAGCGCACGACATTTCGGTGATCGATCCGCGCGTTCATCGCATCATGGATCTCAAGACGCCGGGAAGCGGCGAAGTCGCGCGCAATCTCTGGAGCAACATTCCGCACCTGAACAAAGGGGACGAAGTGAAATGCGTGATCGGCTCGCGGGAAGACTACGAGTGGTCGCGGGAACAAGTGCGGGCGCACGATCTCGTCGCGCGCTGCGGCGGCGTGCTTTTCTCCCCAATCTTCGGCCGCATCGAACCGCGCGAGATGGTGGACTGGATCGTGGCGGACAAGCTGCCGGTGCGATTCCAGCTGCAGATGCACAAGTTCATCTGGGACCCAAAAGCAAAGGGCGTGTGACTTGGAAATTGGTGGCTCCGTTTCACCCTCTGGAGTAGCAAAGATCATGACCGATGAAGTGCGCAAGCTGATGAACGCGGAGCCGTTCAGGCCGTTCTTTGTGAAAACCTCGGGCGGAAAACAATACCGTGTGAAGCATCCCGATTATCTGGCAATCAGTCCCAAAGGCGGTCGCCTTTCGCTCTTCGACGATGAGGAGACAACCACCACAATCAGCGCGCTGCACATTGTCTCAGTCGAACATCTTCCGCTAAAAACCCGCAACGCTAAACATTGAAAGTTCGCCTGACCAAAGACTTCACCTTCGAAGCCGCGCAGACGCTGCCTTTTGCTCCGGAAGGACACAAATGCCGGCAGATGCACGGACACAGTTTCAAGGTGGAGATCACCGTCGCCGGGGACGTCGATCCTGCGACCGGCTGGTTTTATGATCACGCGGTGATCGGCAAGGCGATGCGTCCTTTGGTGGAACAACTGGATCATGCGTATCTCAACGAGATCCGTGGTCTGGAGAATCCCACGATTGAAAACATGGCCGCTTGGTTTTGGGAGAAGTTGGCGCCGCTTTGTCCCGGGCTGGATGAAATCGTCATTCACGAAACTCCCACCGCACGGTGCAGCTATCGCGGACGGTAGCGGACGCTTTTCGTTGGCATCCCGGCGCGTGCTCGTTAGCCTCCGCAGCTCTTATGAAAAGGTTTTCCGCCGTCCTGATCTGCGTCCTGGCTTTGCTCGCGAATGCCTGCGAGCAGCATAAAGCTTCCGAGCTCGAAGGCGCGCATCCGGCCGAAACTCATCCGGATCCGAAGTTCGGGACGACCCAGGAACATCCGGAAAAAGCGAAACATGAGGAGAAGCAGGCCACCGACGCTGCTCACGGCGGAAGCGGTGCAGGCGGGACCAAGCCTGCCACGCCGACCTTCTTCCCCGGGAAGCAATAGCCGCCTGTCATGGCCGACTTGCCAGTTGCGCAGCCTGGCTCGCTCGGGCGGCTGGTGCGGAGTTTCGGTTACGCTTTTCGAGGCGTTTGCTTTGTCCTGGCGACTCAGGCAAACGCGCGCATCCACGCCGGAGTTTCGGTCGTGGTGGTCGCTTTGGGATTCTTCCTCGGCTTATCGCAGCTGGAATGGTGCGCGGTGATTGCCGCGATCGGTTTGGTCTGGACGGCCGAAGCGCTCAACACCGTCTTTGAGACGCTGACCGATCTGGTCTCGCCGGAACATCATCCACTCGCCGGCCGGGTCAAAGATGTCGCCGCCGGCGCGGTCCTTTGCGCAGCGGTGACTTCCGCAATTCTCGGGGCGATGATCTTCATCCCGAAGCTCCTGTTTCGGTTAGGCTTTTAGTTTTTCCCTCACCCGCCGGGCGCGAGGTGAGATGATCCGATTACCCGGCTCGTGAGCAGCCGGAGCAATCCGGGACAACGCTGCGTGAGCGCGAGCACGCGCGTCGTGGCAAAAGGATGCAACACCGCCAGCCGCGCCAGTTGGTTGATCCAAAGACGGCCGCGATAGAGCGCCGCGTGCGCCGCGGGATAGTCCGCGAGCCGGCCTCGGATCAAGTGTTCCGCAGCCAATGCTCCGGAAGCGAGCGCGTAGTAAATGCCTTCGCCGGTAAACGGCTCGACCACACGCGCGGCATCTCCCGCCAGCAGCAAATCGCCGCGCCGCGGAGCAATCGCCTTTCGGGACAACGGCGCGATCGTGCGCCACTCCGGTTCCTCTTCCAGCGTGAAACGGGCGCGAGTCCACGCCTTCAGTTCCTCGAGATGCGCCGGTCGCGCGACCAGGCAGACGTTCAACAAATTCTCCCCAATCGCGGCGACTCCGCAGTAGCCGCGGGGAAGAAAATGCATCGCCACTTTGTTCCCGAAGTCGGCGGGCTGCGGAAGATGAGTCTGCAAGCCGAGACGATCTTTTCGGGAAGGCGGGAGCAAGCCGAGGAGCCGCGCGACCGTGGAGTTGCGCCCGTCGGCAGCAACGAGTTGCGGCGCTTCAAAGATTCTTTCCCCGACCGCGACCCGCCAGCCTGGAGCCACCCGAGTCACGGCCGCGCCGGTTTCCACGTGGGCGCCCAGTTCGCGCGCGCGGTCGAGCAGCAAATCGTCCAGATGCCGGCGCTTCACCGCGATTTCTCCACGCGCGTTTGGGTTCAAGGGAAAGCGCAAGGTTCTCCCGTCGGTCCCGATAAATTCGACTGCTTCCAAACGCGCCTGAGGCAGTGCGGCCACTCGATCGCTGACTCCCAGCCGGTCCAGCACCGGCCAGCACGCTGGATTCAGGCAATCCCCGCAAACCTTGTCCCGCGGGAAGATCGCGCGCTCCAGCAATGCGACGCGTTTCCCCGCCGCCGCACACAGCGCCGCGCAGGTCGCTCCCGCCGGACCAGCTCCAACCACGATGATGTCGAACTGATTCACGGCGGATCTTCGTTTGGCATCCGGAGCAGGATGCGGCTGGGGAAGAAGCGCGGCAAGCTGTCGCCCGGTGCCACTTCTTCCGGAACCTCAGGAAGCTGGCGAAACGGCCATTAACCTTGCACCCTGAGCTTCCCAACTTTCTCCCCAAACATGATGAGCCGTTTTCTTTCCGTTCTCCTTTGTCTGGCGACGACGCCGATCTTTGCTCAGACCGCCGAGTGGGTTTGGCATCCGGATGCGGAGCCCGCCGCCGGCGATGTCCGCTACTTCCGGCGCAGCTTCAGCATTCCGGGGAAGGTGCGGAAAGCTGAAGTGCAGGCGGTTTGCGACGATGAGATGACGCTCTTCCTGAACGGGAAAGAAGTGGGCAAAAGCAACTCCTGGAAGGAGCCGATCATTGCAAATCTCGCGGGCGAAGTGCGCACCGGAGAGAACGTGCTGGCGGTGCAGGGGAAGAACACCGCCGGAGTTGCCGCGCTCGTGGTGATCCTGCAGATCGAGCAGGAGGACGGGAAACGCGAGACGCTCCTGAGCAATCGCACGTGGCTTTCCAGCACCGTCGCTGCGCCCGGCTGGAAAACGCCGGGGTTTGCCGAGGCGGAGTGGACGAATGTGAAGCTGATCGCAAAGCTCGGCGCGCCGCCTTGGGGAAACGTTTTCAATCTCGAGCGAGGCCAAGCGACGCCGGCCGACGAACTCGCGGTGCTCCCCGGATTTAAGGTGGAGCTGCTGAAGTCTGCGACCGAACGCGAGGGCTCGTGGATCAGCATGGCGATCGATGAAAAAGGCCGGCTCTATATTTCTCCGCAGGCCAAAGCGGCGGATGGAGATCTGATGCGCCTGACGCTCGATGCTTCCGGAAAAATCGTGAAGACGGACTGGATCAAACTCGACGTCAGCGCCGCGATGGGGATGCTCTGGGCGTTCGATTCGCTTTACGTCAGCGGACAGGGACCGAACGGCCAGGCGATCTACCGACTCCGCGATACCAATGGGGATGATGAATTGGATGCGGTCACGCTCTTCAAGGAAGTGCCCAAAGGCGGCGGCGAACATGGAGCCCACGCGCTGGTGCTCGGGCCGGATGGCAAGTCGATCTACATCGCGCACGGCAATTCCACGCCGCCGGTGGAAGGCGTGGCGGGCGATTCTCCGTATCGAGGCTTTCAGGAAGACACGCTGCTGCCGCGGATTGACGATCCGGTGGCGACGTTCTTTGCCGGGATCAAACTGCCCTACGGACACATTTATCGGACGGATGAAAACGGCACGAAGTGGGAACTTTTTGCCGGCGGCTTCCGGAACCAATACGACCTGGACTTCAATCCCGATGGGGAACTTTTCACCTATGACAGCGACATGGAGTGGGACCTTGGTTTGCCCTGGTATCGCCCGACTCGGATTCTCCACGTGACGCGCGGCGCGGAGTTTGGTTTCCGGGAAGGCAGCGCGAAATGGCCCGCGTCGTATCCGGATTCTCTGCCGGCGGTGGTCGATGTCGGGCTCGGCTCGCCGACCGGCGTGAAGTTCGGGACCAAGAGCAACTTCCCGAGGAAATATCAGCGTGCGTTCTTTGCGATGGACTGGACTTTCGGCCGAATTCTGGCGGTGCATATGCGGCCAAAAGGCGCCAGCTACACGGCGAGTAATCCGTTGCCGTCGCCGTATTTGCTGCAAGGCCCGCACACGAGTCCGGACGTGGAGTCCTTTATCTCGGGAAAAGGATTGCCGGTCACGGATCTGGAGTTTGGGAGAGACGGCGCGATGTATTTCACGGTTGGTGGACGGGGAACACAGGCGGGTTTGTATCGCGTGAGCTACATCGGCGCGCCGGAGACCGCTGCGCCGGCGGAGTTATCGGAGGCGGAGCGCGTCGCCTCCTTGGCTCGCGCTTTCCGGCGCGAACTGGAAGGCGATGAGCCGCGTAATGAGTTCCGAACCCCGAAGCCCGGCCAGAGGATTCAGGCGGCTGGCGAGAATGATCGCGCCATTTACTTTGCGGCCCGGCAGTCGGCGGAACGTCTGCCGTTGGAATCCCTTCGTAAACTTGCTTTGGAAGATCCCAAAACCGTGTTGCGAAGCCCTGATGATCACCTTTTTACATTGGGTTCCACTGACAGAGACGCTCCGCGAGTTCGCTCGGTGGATGGACTCATGGGGCTCCTCGCATTGGCGCGGGCTGGGGATAAGAAGGACCAGTCGCTGGTGTTACGGGCTTTGGGAGCGTTCCCGCTGGAGTCGCTGGATGAAGAGTTGAAGCTGATCAAGCTCCGCATCCTCGAGCTGACTTTTGCGCGACACGGCCGTCCGGACGACGAGATGGTGAAGCTCGCGGGGGAAAAACTCGGGCGGCATTTTCCGGCGAGTAGTTTTCCGCTGAACCGCCAGTTCAGTCAGCTCCTCGTCTGGCTCGATGCTCCGGAAGCCACGGAGAAAACGCTGACTTTGCTCCAGAACTCCGCCGATCCAGCCGAACAGATCTGGTTTGCCTACGTCCTCCGCACGGCAAAAACCTGGACCCCGGCGCAACGGGAAAAATACTTCGCCTGGTTTTCCAAGGCGCGCGCTTACAAAGGCGGCAACAGCTTGCCGAAGTTTATCCTCAAGATTCTGGAGCAAGCGCTCGCGGCCGCACCGGCGGAGGAACGCGCGCGCCTTGCTGCACTCTCCGAGCGGAAAGTGTCGCCGGCGAAAACTGCGCAACCCGCGCCAGCGCGAACGTTCCAGAAGGCCTGGACGACCTCCGACTTCGCCACCGAACTCACCTCGACTTTCACCGCGCGGAACTTCGCCCGCGGGAAGGAAATCTATGCCAGCACTCAATGTCTCCAGTGCCATCACATGGGCGCGGATGGCGGCAATGTCGGTCCGGATCTTACCGCTGTGGGCAACCGCTTCAGCCGGCGCGATCTTCTGGAGGCGATCCTCGAACCGAGCAAAGCAATCAGCGAGCAATACGCCAGCTACCTGCTGACCTCCAGGAGCGGCGAAACGCTGATGGGACAAATCGCCGAGGAGAACAACGACGCGTTGACCTTGATCGTGGATCCAATTGCCGGGACCAAACAAAGGCTGCGCCCGAGTCAGATCGTAAAACGGGAACTTTCGCCGACCTCGCTGATGCCGCCCGGCTTGCTGAACACGCTGAGCAAGGAAGAGGTGCTCGATCTTCTCGCCTACCTCGAGAGCGGCGGTAATCCGGAAGCCGCGGTGTTCCAGGCGCGGAAATAGGGTCGGCCAGGCTCTTCCGGCCGACGGCATTTGCCGGGGAGCAAAAATCAGTTGGAGCAAATGCGTCCTGACTCCAACCTGTCTTTCCCCCGCGGCGTCTATGAATCGATTTTTTGTTTCTTCCCGGCTTCCGCTTGCCGTCGTGCTTCTGTGGCTTTGCTGGCTGGGGAAGACGCACGGTTCTCTCCTCATGTGGTATCGCTTCGACGACGCCAGCGGCAGCCTGGTCGCGGATTCGAGCGGCAACGGGAATCATCTCGCGTTCGACGCCGGAGGCGGTTTCTGGGATCAAAAGGCAGGCGCGCCGTTTGGCGGCAGCTTGCATTTTAGCGGGACGGGTTCGGCGATCGCGCAGCGGACCAGCGTCGAGACTCAGCCGCAGACGATCAACTTCCTCCGGAGCCGCACGGGGAACAAAGTGACCATCTCGTTCTGGGTGAATCCGGAGGCTCAAGCCCAGGACACGGCGCCTTTCGGATTTCTCCGCAGCGGCAGCCAGCGGATCCTGCAGTCGCGCGTTCTCTTCACCAATAGCACCGCAAATTTCGACGTCGCTGCTCCTGGTTCCGGCAGCGCGTATCATCGCCTGACCAGCGGCGTCACCACCGCTCCAGCGGGTGCGTGGACGCATTGGGCGATGGTCTTCGACGGCAGCCTCTCCGCCGAGACGATGAAGATCTACCGCAACAGCGTGCTGCTCGCTTCGAGTGCGACGGGTTCCGGAGCAACGATCGACTGGGCGGGAATGTCGATCTTCGAGATCGGCTATTCGCAGATCTACGATGATCGCTGGGTCGGCAGTCTGGATGATTTCGCGGTCTGGGATGAAGCGCTCCCCAGCTCGGATATTTTCAGAATCTACACTGGCGGCGTGCAGGTTCTCCTGGCGCCAAGAATCGATTCCTTCCTCGCGACACCGGGCAATGTGGCTCCGGGAAGCGGGAGCGTTTTGAGCTGGAGCACACGCGCGGCGACCTCGCTGACGATCGATCAAGGCATCGGCGCGGTGAGTGGCGCGAGCGGTTCGGTGTCGGTGACTCCAGCAGCTTCCACGAGCTACCGCCTGACGGCGGCCAACGCGCAGGGTTCGGTCACGCGGGACGTGCTTGTGGCGGTGGGAGCAACGGCTCAGCCGCTCGTCCTCAATGAGTTCCTCGCGGATAATCTCTCCGGCTTGCTGGATGAAGATGGCGCGTGCCAGGACTGGATCGAGATCCACAATCCGAATCCCTTCGCGGTCTCGGCAAATGGATGGCAGTTACTCGCTGGAGATGCCGCGTGGAGTTTTCCGGAGGTGCAGATTGAAGGCGGCGCGTATCTCGTGGTTTTTGCTTCCGGCAAGAACCGCACCAACCCGGCTGGTACGCTGCACACCAACTTCAAACTCAGCGCAGGAGGCGAGTATCTGGCGCTGAAGAAACCAGACGGCACGGTTGCCTCCGAGTTTACTCCGGCCTTTCCGGAGCAACGTGCCGACATCTCGTTTGGTCCCGGAACTCAGCCGAGTTTCTACCTCACGCCAACTCCATCCACTGTGAACGGACCGTCCATCGAAGGTTTCGTCGCGGACACAAACTTTTCCATCAAGCGCGGCTTCTACAGCTCGCCCCAAACTGTCGCGATCACTTGCGCGACAGTCGGCGCGCAGATCCGCTACACGCTGGATAACAGCACGCCGACGGAGACGAACGGCACGGTTTACTCCGGACCGCTGGGCATCAGCAACACCACCGTTTTACGCGCCTGCGCTTTCAAGAGCGGCCTGGCTCCGAGCAACCCGGATACGCAGACCTATCTCTTCCTCGCAAATGTGCCGAGCCAGGGTCCGGCGCCCGCGGGTTGGCCAGCGAGCGGCGTGAACGGTCAGGTTTTGCGCTACGGTTTCAACTCAAACTTGCGGGCGCAATATCCCGCCTCCCAGATCGTCAACGCGCTCCAGCAACTTCCCACGCTTTCCGTCGTCACGGATCAGGCAAACCTCACCTCTCCGAGCTCGGGAATCTATGTAAACGCGCTGCTCAAAGGAGACGCCTTGGAGCGACCAAGTTCTGTAGAGTTGTTGAACCCAAACGGCGGCACTGGGTTTCACATCAACTGCGGTTTGAGGATTCGCGGCGGAAACAGCCGCAACGATCAGTTCCCCAAGCACTCGATGCGGCTGGCCTTCCGGAGGCAATATGGCGACGGCTCATTGAAGTTCCCGCTCTTCGGGACTGCTGGAACGGATGAGTTCGAAGTCATCGATCTGCGGACGGAGCAAAACTATGCGTGGACCACTGATTCGGGCACGCAGCACACCGCGGTGCGCGAGGTTTTCTGCCGGGATCTTTTCCGCGCGATGAACGAACCGGGCACGCGTTCGAGCTACTATCATCTTTACCTCAACGGCCAATATTGGGGCCTCTACATGACGGAAGAGCGCGCTCAGGAAGATTACGGCGCGAGTTATCTCGGCGGCGTGAAAGAGGACTACGACGTGGTGCAAACTTCGAATCACCCGAACTTCCTCTATGAGTTGTCGAGCGGCACGATCGCCGCCTGGCAGCGCACCTGGACGCTCGCTCGCGCTTGTGCGGCCAACCCCTCGAACGCGAATTACTTCGCGCTGCTCGGACGCAATGCAGCTGGCGTTCGGGTTTCGACCATGCCGGTTTACGTCGATGCGGAGCATCTCGCAAATTACATGTTGCTCCATTACTACACGGGCGATGGAGACGGGCCGCTTTCGGGTTTTCTGGGGTTCAACCGGGCAAACAATTGGCGCGGCATGCGGAACCGGTTGGGCGATGCAGGCTGGCGGTTCTTTCCCCATGACAGCGAGCACACGCTGCTCGCACCGGGATGGATTGGCACCCGCGCGATTGCGAAAGGCAGCTCAACAACGACCGGCGGGAGCAACCGCGGAAACTTCTCCTACTCGAATCCGGAATGGATTCACGAAGACCTCGCTACCAATCTCGAATACCGGATGAAGATCGCGGATGCGGCGCAAAAGCATCTGCTCAATGGCGGCGTGATGACGAGCGCTCGGGCGCAGGCGTTCTTCGATGCGCGCGCTGCGCAGCTGGGGAATGCGATCGTCGCCGATTGCGTGCGCTGGGGCACGAGCACGACCAATCACACGCTCGCCCAGTGGAACGCGCGGCTGAATTCAATCCGCTCGGAATTCTTTTCCGCGCGTCCGGCGGAAGTGATCGGGCACCTTCGCACCCGAGGTTTCTTCCCCAGTCTGAACGCGCCGGTTTTCTCCCGACGCGGCGGCAAAGTGGCGCCCGGCTATGAGCTCACGCTCAGTCCCGGCGCTCAAGGGGCAACGATCTACTACACGCTGGACGGAACCGACCCGCGCGTCGTCGGCGGAGCTGTCGCCGCCGGTGCGCAAACCTTTTCCAGCGCGATCCCCATCACTCAATCCAACACGCTGGTGCGCACGCGCTTGCGTGACGCGAGCGGCAACTGGTCCGCGCTGGATGAAGCAGTGTTCAGCCTCTACGCCCCGGCTGCTGCGGGCACTTTGGTGATCAGCAAGGTTCATTACAATCCGCCGTCCGGCTCCACCGGCGAATACCTCGAGCTCCAGAATGTCGGCGACGAAACGCTGGATCTCACGGGCGTGGAAATCTCCGGCGGAGTGACGTTCGCCTTTTCTGGAGGAAACCTCCTCGCGCTTGAGCCGGGAGCACGCGTGCTGGTGGTTGGAGACATTCCCGCGTTCACCTCGCTGTTCGGCAGCGGGCTGCCGGTCGCCGGTCAGTTTGAGGGAAACCTGAACAATGCTGGCGAAGCAATCGCAGTGACCGGCGCAGGCGGCGCACCGATTCTGGACTTCTTCTTCGATGATCAAGGGGCCTGGCCGGCGGCAGCGGATGGCTCCGGATCAGCGCTGGTTTTGCTCGGGCCAACACTGAACCCAAAACTCGGAACCAGCTGGCGCGCCAGCTATGTCCCGGGAGGTGTTCCCGGAGCAGTGGACGAGTGGACGCTGGCAAACTGGCGCACCCAATACTTTAGCGCCAGTGACCTGGCGGACCCGGCCAAGGAAGCAACGCTCTGGGGCACTACGGCGGATCCCGATGCGGACGGCTTCACGAATCTCGAGGAGCTCGTGCTCGCGGGCGTTCCGGTGGATCCACAGCTGCGCCCGCAGTTTACGTCCGCGCTGCACCTCGATCCGAACTCCGGCCAGCAGTTCCTCCGCACCAGCGCCGTCCTGCGCGACGGCGTCAGTGGTGTGGCAGTTGCCGCGCTCGGCTCGGACGATCTTGTGACCTGGTCGCCCGGCCCAACGCTCGTTGCGGCGGTGCCACAGGGAAACGGCACCAGCCTCGCGACCTGGCAGGATAATGTCTCGTCCAGCGCTTCGCCCGCCGGCCGGCGGTTTCTAAGACTTCAGCTCACCGGCAACTAAACGCGGCGCGGACGGGGAATGATGCAGCTGACCGAGAAGCTTGGATCAGGCGTCTGCTTCGACTTCTTCTTCCGCCTCATTGCTGACGACCGGCGCAATTCCCTGGAGCATCTCGCCTTCCCGCATGTTGATCAGGATAACTCCTTGAGCATTTCGCCCAGTCTCGCGAATGCCCGCGACTTTCGTCCGGACCATTTTGCCTTTGTTGGTGATCAGCATTAGCTCGTCCGTCTCACGCACCGTGAGTGCGCCGGCCACGCCACCCGTGCGATCCGTGACCTTCATCGTGATCACGCCTTTGCCGCCACGCGATTGGATCCGGTAGTCGTCGAAGGTGGTTCGTTTCCCGAGACCATTTTCGCCAGCAACGAGGAGCATGCACTCGGGATTCACCAACGCCGCGCCGACCACGTAATCGCCTTTGTCCGGGCGAATGCCCCAGACGCCGACGGTGTCGCGGCCTTGGTCCCGCAGCTCTTCCTCATTGAAGCGGATGCTCATGCCTTGATGCGTGATGAGCACGATTTCGTTGAGGCCGGTGGTCAGCTTCGCGTCGATCAGCCGGTCGCCTTCTTCGATCTTAATCGCGATGATCCCGCCTTTCCGGAGGTTTTTGTAGTCGTTCAAGTTCGACTTCTTCACGATGCCGCTCTTCGTCGTGAAGATGATGTGGAGCTGATCGTTCCAGGTGCCTTCGTCCGTCTTCTGGCCTTGGACCCGGATCGTCGCAGCGATTTTCTCCTCGCTGCGGAGCTCCAGAATGTTCGCGATCGAGCGCCCTTTGCTGGCGCGCCCCATTTCGGGAATCTCGAAGACGCGCTCGACGTAACACCGACCGTCTTGCGTGAAGAACATCAGGTAGTCATGCGTCGCCGCGGTGAAGAGATGCTCCACGAAGTCGCTGTCCTCGACGTTCTCCGTCTCGCGTGCGGTCATGCCGATGACCCCTTTGCCGCCCCGACGCTGGGCGCGGTAAGCTGAGACGGCGGTCCGTTTGATGAAGCCGTTGTGCGTGATGGTGATGATGCAGCCTTCGTTCGCGATCAAGTCCTCGATGCTGATCTCGCCTTCCGCCGGGACGATCTGCGTGCGGCGTTCGTTGCCGTATTTCTTCTGAATTTCCCGCAGCTCGTCCTTGATGATCTTCAGCACGCGTTTCTCCTTCGCGAGGATATCGAGCAAGTCTTTGATGACTTCGACGAGTGCATCGTATTCCTGCTTGATGCTGTCGCGTTCGAGGCCGGTGAGTTGGTAAAGGCGCAGGTCTAGAATGTGCCCGACCTGTTTTTCGCTGAGCCGGTAGAAGCCATCCGCGACTCGCGCTTCGTCCCGGATGAGCAGCCCGAGTTGCTCGACAATCCGGCGGGTCCAGGAAAGGGCGAGCAGTTTCGCCTTGGCATCATCGCGGTCGCGCGAGTCGCGAATAATCCGGATGAAATCATCGATGTTCGCCAGCG
The DNA here is from genome assembly GCA_036388515.1 of Chthoniobacteraceae bacterium. GTDB lineage: Bacteria > Verrucomicrobiota > Verrucomicrobiia > Chthoniobacterales > Chthoniobacteraceae > Chthoniobacter. Next base: position 35,921 of record DASVRR010000251.1, read on the forward strand.
CGATGAGCAAGCCCTCGAGCTTCTCCGCCTCGGATTCCGCCTGCCCGAGGAGAAACCGCGTGCGCCGCAGGATGACCTCGCGCCGATGCTCGATGTAGCTGGTGATCGCGTCCTTGAGGCCGAGCAACTTCGGTTTGCCGTGATCGATCGCCAGCATGTTTACGCTGAAGGACGACTCCAGCGCGGTGTGCTTGTAGAGGTTGTTCAGGATGACCTTCGGATTTCCGTCCCGCTTGAGCTCAATGACGATCCGCGTGTTTTCGTCGGACTGATTCGTGACATCCGAGATGCCGGTCAGGACCTTGTCGTTGACGAGCGCCGCGATCCTTTTGATCAGCTCCGCGCGGTCCACGTTGAACGGAATTTCCGTGATGATGATCTGCTCGCGTCCGCCCTTGACCTCCTCAATCCCCGCCCGTCCACGCACCCGCACCTGACCGCGGCCAGTTTCAAAATACTGGCGGATGCCGGTGGTGCCCTGGAGCACGCAGCCGGTTGGGAAATCGGGTCCTTTCACATGCTCCATCAGACCGTCCAGCGTGATGTCTGGATCGTCGATCTGCGCGCAGACTCCGTCGATCACCTCGCTCAGATTGTGCGGCGGAATGTTCGTCGCCATTCCGACCGCGATGCCGGTGCCGCCATTGACCAGCAGGTTCGGGAAGGCTGCCGGGAACACGCGCGGCTCGGATTCCGTTTCATCGTAATTCGGGACGAAATCCACCGTGTCCTTCTCCATGTCGTTCATCAGCACCGCGCCGAGCCACTGCAGCCGCGCCTCGGTGTACCGCATCGACGCCGGCGGATCGCCTTCCACCGAACCGAAATTCCCCTGGCCATCAATTAGCATCTCTCGCATCGCCCAAGGCTGCGCCATGTGGACGAGCGTCGGATAGATCGCCTGATCGCCGTGGGGATGATATTTCCCCATCGTTTCGCCGACGATGCGGGCGCACTTGAGATGCTTCCGATTCGGTTGAATCCCCAACTCGCTCATTGCGTAGAGAATGCGACGCTGAGAGGGCTTCAAGCCGTCGCGTGCATCGGGCAAGGCGCGGGAAATGATGACCGACATCGAGTAGTCGAGGAACGACTTCGACATTTCCTCGGCTACGTTCACCGGCTGGACTTTTTCGTTTTGGTTATACATCGAGAGGGTTGGAAAGGGCAGGGGCTTAACTGGCCTCAGCGGCCGGAAAAACAGGAATGCCGAGCACCTCAGCCGCGTCGCGCATCCGGCGGTCTGTAGTGCAAAGCGGGAAATCCTGGCTGAGATCGCACGCCGCGGTGTGGATGGCATCGAGCGTGCGCAGCGCCACCGCAGGATGGCAGCGCTCGAGGATCTGGTTAGCCCGCCGCAGCACGGCGGAGGTCAGCGGGTGGAGAAGAATTTCCTCCGACTCCACCCGCTCCTTAAAGACGCGCCAGGCCACGCCTCGTTGTCTGGCGGAAATCACTCCTTTGCGCTCTTTGGCGAGCAAGCTTGACCAGGTTTCCGTCAGCGAAAGCTCCGAGGCGGACAATGAAATCCCGGCCAGCTCGTCTTGGAAAAACCCGCTATCGGCTTCCGTGACGAGCAATTTGACGATGATTGAGGTGTCCAAAAACATCGTCATCCGCGCGAGTCTCGGTCTTCGCGGATGATCTCGTCAGCCGTCAGGTCTCCCTCTTTCCACTTTGGCATCTTCGCCAAATGTTCGCGAGTCCCGGTGAAGACTTTCCGTGGCCGTTCCCCCATCGGCACGAGGCGCGCCTTTGGCTTGCCGCCGCTGGTCACCACGATCTCGCGGCCCGCAGCGACCAGGTCCAGCAATCCCGAGAGGTGCGCCTTTGCCGCCCTCACGCTGATGGCGGATCCGAAGCCCGGCAACACCGACAGTTCCTGCACCACTGAAGACTGCGTTGCATCATCTCCATCACGGAGGATCGAACGTGCATCTGCTTTCATGCTTTCACTGTGGTCACGCGTAGTCACATCCTGCAACTCTTTGTTCGCATATCTCACCGGCGAGGTCTTCTTCTTCATTGCGAATCCTTGTTCAGCGAGAGGCGGAACGCTCATACGTCGTGATCTCGGCCGTGAGCTCCGCAATGCGGTTGCGGGCCCTTGTCATCTCGGGGAGTAGCTGGTCCACCGGCACCGACTCGGTTTCACCGAATCGGTTGAGGATCATCGGCAGATCATCCCGCCGATGCCGCTCAATGCAGTCCAGAAACGACTCATGCAAACCAAGTTCCGAAAGCAGGTGCATCGGGATTCCATTCGCGAGCGGAAAGGTCTTCATACGGTCAGGCTAAACTCTCGGACGAACCTTTCAAAGATCGCGCAATGATCAATCTCGATGCAGTCGGCCGTGCCGTGTGCCACGAGGACGGCGTCGTCGGCGTTGAGATACACGTTCCAGGTGTCGCAAAACGGTTGGTAAAGCGTGAAGAAGTTCTGCAATCCGAGGCGGAAACGTCTCCGAATGTCCTCCTCGGGAACATGATGCCCACCTTGGGCCACGCGAACCGCTACTCGACGGATCGAGTCTTCGACGCTCGGCAGAACGAGGAAGTCCAGGTGTGTCGCGAAGCCAGCCTCTTTCGCTTGCTTGAGCACCAACCGATAGGTCCGCCCGCTGAGCGTGGTCTCCATGGCGAAGCTATGCCCATCCGCAATGAACCGTCGAATGCGTGCAAGCATCACGCGCCCGGCTTCAAGTTGTGCCCGTTCCGGCGCGAGGGGTGAAAGTCCCCGCGCAATTTCGTCGGCATTGATGAAGTCTAGAAGGCGCAGGTGCGTTGGAAGATACCGCTTAACGAAGGTCGTCTTCCCCGCGCCGTTGGGGCCTGCGATGATATAGAGGGATGGCACGCAACCGACAAAAAGCTACTTCGGTGCGGTTTGCTGCATCCCTTTATTAGACATTTCCAGTTTTCGATTCAGGTGATCCGCGTAACGTCTGTAGAGGCTGAAGGTCATGTCTGTGGGATGGATTTCTTCAGCCGTTTCAGCCATCGGCACCCAGATAAAGCGCTGAATAGAAACACTGGAATCTGATATTCGGGAGACGATCTGAATTGGAAGGCGCGACTTCGTATGTATCCAACTCTCAAATGGGGCGGGGTCTGCCTTTAGGGAATAGCGTTCACAAGTCATGCCCTCAAGGCTGCTCTTTTTCGTGGCTAAAATAGGCGCCGTGCTGAGCACGCGGAATAGCTTTGGAAACCAAGAAGTCGGGGCGATATCGCTCACTGCTTCCAGTGTGGAGCCGTCTAGCTTGCGCTTCGTGCTTCGTAGCTTCTCTCCGTCATACGTCGTAACAAAGCCTTTTTCAGACTCCGTCATCACCTCCAACCTCCAGCGCGTCCCATCTACTGCATAGACTTCATTCCGGCCGACCGATTTGGAGAAATCGCTGGAATCGAGATCAACGGTAAAAACGAAGCAGAAATAACTTCTGGGAAGCTCGCTCAATTTCAGAGTTGCCTCTCCGTGGGCCGCGGTGGCGAAAGCCAGCCAAAGACAAGCAGCACGGGCAAACATTAGTGAGGGTTCAAATATCTGACGTGTGGACAAAGCGGTTGTATTTTTAGCGATTCCCGCAGTCGGGCTCAACACCAACTACACATCCAGCCGCGCATTCAGGGCGTTGTCTTCGATGAAGGCGCGGCGGGGTTCGACGACGTCGCCCATCAATATGGTGAACATGCGGTCGGCTTCCACGGCGTTATCTTCATTCAGGGAGACGCGCATCAGTTTCCGCTTCTCGGGGTTCATCGTGGTCTCGAAGAGTTGCTTCGGGTTCATCTCACCGAGGCCTTTGAAGCGCTGGATTGAGAGGCCTTTTTTGCCGATCTCCAGCACACGGTTGAGGATCTCGGGGATGGCGAAGAGCGGGTGCGCTTGCGCCTTGTCGCCTTCCCCTTCGATCAATTCGAAAATCGGCGCGTCGCTGTCCGCGTAATGCTCGATCTTCAGCCCTTTGCGGGCGAGTTCGTCGATGATCTTCTGCACCGTGATCGACTCGTGCAGCTCGATGAGTTTCGCGCGCCGGCGAGCGGCTTGATCGGAGCGTTTCGTGATCGCGGTTTTCTCCAGCGGCTGCGGATCGCCGTTCATCGTGGAGTCCATCACCGGCTCCTCAAACAAGTTCAAATCGCGGTTCTCCTCATGGAAGGCCCGCACCTCGGCTTCGCCGGGAAAGTAAGTCGCCCACTCGGTGTTCCCCTCGCGCACTTTCACCATGAAGGTCGGCAGGTGACCTTTCTTCGGCTCGCGCTCGCGCAGATATTCCTCGAAGTCGCCGCCGTGCCGCCGGATTGCGTCGCTAAACTTCGCCAGACGCTCCAGCAATTCGAGAATGTCTTTCAGCTGAGTCGCACTAAAAACTCGGCCATCTGCAAGGTTTTTTAGTTTCACCTCATCCGCGCCGAGGGTAATCAGGATGCGATTTAGCTGCGCGTCGTCTTCAATATATTCTTCGCGCTTCTTGCGCTTGATTAGATAGAGCGGCGGACACGCAATATATATTTTCCCTTGCTTCACCAGCTCCGGCATTTGCCGGTAGAAGAAGGTGAGCAAAAGCGTGCGAATGTGCGAACCGTCCACATCGGCATCTGTCATGATGATGATCCGCCCGTAACGCAGCTTATCTATATTGAAGGAACCTTCCTGATCTTTCTCCCCAGTTGCCGTTCCAATGCCGGTCCCGATCGCTGTGATCAGCGTCTGGACTTCAGTATTCTGCAGCACTTTGTCCAGCCGCGCTTTCTCCACATTGATGATCTTCCCCTTGATCGGGAGGATTGCCTGGAAGCGCCGATCGCGCCCCTGCTTCGCCGAGCCACCCGCCGAATCGCCCTCGACCACATACAGTTCAGTCAACGCCGGATCACGCTCGGAACAGTCTGCCAGCTTGCCGGGCAAACCGCCGCCGGTCAGCGCGCCTTTCCGGACCGTCTCGCGAGCTTTGCGCGCTGCTTCCCGAGCGCGCGCTGCCATGAGGCATTTTTCGATGATCCGCTTCCCAACATTCGGGTTCTGATCGAAGTGCAGCATCAGCCCCTCGTAAGTCACCGAGCCGACGATGCTTTCCACTTCCGGCGTGATCAGCTTCACCTTGGTCTGGCTTTCGAAGCGTGGATCCGGATGCTTGACGCTCACGACTGCGGCGAGTCCTTCCAGCACGTCATTCCCCGTGATCGCCGGCTCCTTGT
>DASVRR010000252.1:0-5052 GCA_036388515.1 Chthoniobacteraceae bacterium
CACGGCCCGATGCGAATCGCCCTTGTTCATTATACCGCCGTGCCGGTGATCGGCGGCGTGGAGCAAGTGTTAGCCGCGCACGCCCGACTCTTCCGCGAGGCCGGGCATGAGGTGACAGTGCTGGCGGAGTGGAGCCAGCTGCCTCCAGCATATTCCCCGCGCGTCGCCGCATTGCGCGCCTGGATGAAACCGAAGCTCGCCGAGCAAGCCGTGGTTTTCCTCCACAACGTCGCGACGATGCACTTCGACCTAGCATTGACCGCCGTGCTTTGGGAAATCGCCGCCGAGCTTCCCGACGTGCGGTTTATCGCGTGGGTCCATGATCTCGCGGCCTGCAATCCGGATTACGTGCTTCCTTCTCCGGAAAACTCGCCGGCTTCCCTGCTCCGCCGAGCCAATCCTCGGTTTGCTTACGTCGCCGTTTCGGAGCGGAGAAAGCAGCAGTTGATCGCGCTGGCCGATTTGCCCGAGAGCGATTGTCTGGTCATTCCCAACGGCGTGGATCCGGCGGAAGTGCTGGATCTCGCGCCACGGATTCGACGGCTGGAAGCAGAATGCCGCCTGTTCGATCGCGACATCCTCCTTCTGCAGCCAGCCCGTTTGCTGCGCCGGAAAAACGTGGAGCTGACGCTGGAGGTGACCGCTTGTCTCCAGGCGCAGCAACGATCCTGCGCGTGTCTGATCACTGCTCCTCCCGATGTGCATCACGCAGCTTCCCGCGAATATGCGGAGGAGCTGAAGCTTCTCGTGGGACAACTCGGGCTGCAAGACGACGCTTTCTTCCTGGATGAATTGCCTCCGCTGGACGCAGCGGAAATGCGCAGCCTTTTCCAGCTCGCCGACGCTCTTTTCTTCCCCAGCCGTCAGGAAGGTTTCGGGATTCCGCTGCTGGAAGCGGGCCTTCACCGGCTGCCCATCTTTTGCGCGGAGATTGATCCGCTGACGTCGCTTCTTCCGGAAGCGACGTTTCCCTTTTCCCTGAGCAAGCCTCCCGCCGAGCTGGCATCGGAGTTGATCGCGCGCCTCGAAGCCGATGTCCGGCATCAGGCCCGGAAGCAAACGCTGCGCGACTTTTCCTGGCGGGCGATTTACCGAAATTTTCTCGCCCGGTTGCTCGGCTGAACCGATTCTTCCGACAGGATGAAACTTTCAGCGACTCTCCCCACCACCGACCAGGGAACTATCGATGCGCTCCTCGGCGCCTATCACGGCGATCCGTTCGGCGTGCTGGGGATGCATCAGTCCGGAGAACAACTGGTGGTGCGCATTTTCCGGCCGGACGCTCGGTCGGTGACGGTGCAGGAAGTCGGTGGCAAAGGGCGCAGTTTTCCCGCCCTCCAGGTGCATCCGGAGGGAATTTTTGAAGCGGATCTCGAAGGCGTGGAGGAGCGCTTCCAATATGTGCTGCATTTTACCGGTGCGGAGGGAAACGAGTGGTCGGAAAGCGATCCCTATTCGTTCGGGACAATCCTCGGTCCGCTCGATTTGCACCTCTTTGCCGAAGGCCAGCATTGGCAGCTCTACGACAAACTGGGAGCGCATTTGCTGGAGATTGGCGGCGTTCGCGGGACGGCCTTTCACGTTTGGGCGCCCAATGCTCAACGGGTTTCCGTGGTCGGCGATTTCAACGGCTGGGATGGCCGCCGCAATCCGATGCGGAAGCTGCTCGGCTGCGGAGTGTGGGAGATTTTCATCCCCGGCGTGGAGGAAGGCGCGCATTACAAATTCGAGCTCAAGCAGTCACACGGCGGGATCGGCTTGAAGAGCGATCCGTTCGCCTTTTATGGGCAACACGGGCGCGCGACCGCTTCCATGGTTTTTGATCTCGGCCGCTACCAATGGGCGGATGAAGCCTGGATGGAAGCTCGCAAATCGAAGCAGTGGCATCAGGAACCAGTCAGCATCTACGAGGTTCATCTTGGTTCGTGGCGGAGGAAGATCGACGAGCAGGGAGAGCGCTACTTGAGCTATCGCGAGCTGGCGGATGAGCTCCTCGATTACGTCGTTTATCTCGGCTACACGCACATCGAATTGCTCCCCGTGGCGGAGCATCCTTTTGACGGGTCGTGGGGCTACCAAGTGTGCGGATATTTTGCGCCGACGAGTCGGTTTGGGAATCCGGATGAGTTCCGTTACTTCGTCGATCGCGCGCATCAAAAAGGGCTCGGAGTCATTTTGGATTGGGTGCCCGGACATTTCCCCAAGGACGCCCACGGCCTGGCAGAGTTCGACGGCACGGACCTCTACGAGCACGCGGATCCGCGGCTCGGGGAGCACATGGATTGGGGAACGCTGATCTTCAACTACGGCCGCAATGAGGTGCGAAACTTCCTCATCGCCAATGCACTTTTCTGGATCGCGGAATACCACATCGACGGCCTCCGCGTGGATGCGGTCGCGTCGATGCTTTATCTGGATTACTCCCGGAAAGCCGGGGAATGGATCCCCAACGTTTTCGGCGGTCGGGAGAACCTGGAAGCCATCTACTTCCTGAAGCGCTTCAACGAAGTCTGCTACGAGCGTTATCCCGGCGTGATGACGATTGCGGAGGAATCCACCGCCTGGCCAGGCGTTTCCCGGCCGACCTACCTCGGCGGGCTGGGTTTCGGCCTCAAGTGGAACATGGGCTGGATGCACGACTTCCTGAGCTACATGGAAAAGGAGCCGGTCTTCCGCCGCTTCCACCAGAGCGAAATCACCTTCTCGCTGATCTACGCCTTCCACGAACATTTCGTCCTCGTCTTGAGCCACGATGAAGTGGTCCACGGCAAAGGTTCGCTGATCGGTAAAATGCCCGGCGATGTCTGGCAAAAGTTTGCCAACCTGCGGATGTTTTACGCCTGGATGTATGCGCATCCGGGCAAAAAGCTGCTCTTCATGGGGCAGGAGTTTGGCCAGTGGCGGGAATGGAATCACGGCGCCGGGCTGGACTGGCACCTGTGCGATCGCCCGGAACACGAAGGTTTGAAGCGCCTCGTGCAGCATTTGAATTCCTTCTATAAGAATGAGCCGGCACTTTTCGATCAGGACGATTCCTACGAAGGGTTCGAGTGGATTGACTTCCACGACGCGGACAACAGCGTGCTCGCTTTCATGCGCAAGGCGCGGAACGGAGATGTATTGGTTTTCGTAATCAACGCCACTCCGGTCGTCCGCGAAGCCTACCGAGTCGGAGTCAGCGGCGACGGCTGGTACGCCGAAGTGCTGAACACGGATGCGGAGCTTTATGGTGGATCGAACGTAGGGAACTTCGGCGGCCAGCACGCCGCGGAAACCAGCTGGCAGGGCAAGTCGCATTCGCTCTTGCTCCGCCTGCCGCCACTCGCGGTCGTCGGCTTCAAACGCCATGCTCCGCAGCCACCAGCGGCGCTGCCCGCAGGCGACGGAGAAAGTAGCGTCATAGCCGGAGTTTAAGTTTGCCCGGTGTCGCTTCCGCCGTATGATTCATGTCCTCACCACCTCATGAAAACCTCCAAAACAAACGCGTTCACGCTCATTGAACTGCTCGTCGTTATTTCGATCATCGCCATTCTCGCCGGCATCGCTTTGCCGGTGTTCGGCGAGGTCCAGGTGCGCGGCGCCCAGACCAGTGCGCTCTCCAATGCCAAGCAAGTCGGCCTCGCCTGCAAACTCTTCGCCGCGGATTACAACGGGAACTTCCCGCTCTATTCCGACCCAGTCGCGAAGACCGAAGGCGGCGGCGATTCAAACAGTCTGCTCCAGACGCTGATTCCTGATTACATTCCGGACAAAAAGATTTTTGCCATCCCACGCTCCGCTTACTGCAAAGGCGTCGGCCGCAGCAATACCCAGCCGGATAAACTCGGACGCGGCGAAAACGAGTGGGCTTATGTCAAAGGTCTTTCCGACACGTCCAACGCACGCTTCCCCCTGCTGGCCGACGGTTTCTCCGGTCCCGGCTCCACCACTTACGTCGCAGACGAAAGTCAGCCAGGCGGAGTTTGGAAGGGCAAAAAAGCCATTGTCATCCGGGTCGATACGAGCGGCGCGGTGGAAACTCTCTACAAGCGCGGAACAGGCGCCAGCGTAAAGAGCACCGTCAAGCGCAGCGATGATGATCCGACCAAGGATGCGTTCCAGCCTGATCCAAGCGCGAATCCTCCGTGGCTGACCGGTTCGGACGTCAAAGTTCTGAACCCGATCGCCTACTAATCCAGCTTAACTCTTCCAAGACGCCGATCCCGTTATGGGATCGGCGTTTTGCTTTTCGGGGAAGCCTTCTTGTTCCGGCGCTCAAGCGTCTCCTGGTCTTCCACGACTGCCGCGAACTCTCCGTCGCTGACCCGCGTCAGGATCTTCATCCCGGCCCGCGCTTGCGCCGCGGAAGTAATCAGCGCGCCATCGTCGGTGCGCGTGAGGCTGTAGCCTCTGGCGAGCGTTGCTTCCGGAGCCAGCACTCGCAGCAATCCGGAGATCGCCGCCAGCCGCTGCCGCGGTTCGCGCAAACCCGCCGCTGCTCCTGCATTCAGCCTTTGCCGCACGGCTTGAAGCTGTTGCCGCCACACGCTGAGCAGTTGGTCCGGCCGGTGCTGCCGAAGCCTGGAAACCACTTGTGTCAGTCGGCCCCGCGCCTCTCGCGCATGCGTCTCAAGTGCTCTCGGAAGCGCCTCGGTCGCAAGATCCAGCCGCTGTGTCGCCTCGCGCAGCCGCAACTGCGGCTCGCGGAAGAGCTGATCACGCGTCAGGGAATTTAAGCGGAAGCGGCTCTGCTCAACCGCGCTTCGGGCATGTCGCCCAAGGCGGATCAGCATTTCACCGACACGCCGGGAAACTTCGGTGCAATCCGGCACGACCAGCTCCGCCGCGGCGCTGGGAGTCGGCGCGCGCAGATCGGCGACGAAATCCGCAATCGTGAAATCAATCTCGTGCCCCACCGCGGAAACCACCGGCAGCTTCGAGCCGGCAATCACCCGCGCCACGATCTCCTCGTTGAACGCCCAAAGATCTTCCGCACTTCCGCCGCCGCGCGCGATGACCACCACTTCGATCGGTCGCACGCCTTCTTCCGCAAGTCGATTCAGCTCCACGATG
>DASVRR010000253.1:0-8985 GCA_036388515.1 Chthoniobacteraceae bacterium
ACTGGGAAAGCGCGCGGGAGGCAATGATGTCTCCGCCGGAAATCACATACTCCCGAAGTCCCGTTTCCTCCTTGGGATCATGGACCAAAATGTGCCAGCGCTCGGGCGTCGGACTTCCTTCCCGAGCTTCGATCCGCGCGAGCCTCGAGGACTCCGCCTTCGGAACCAGCCGCAGTGCGCTGAGCGCGGTGGTGGCATTCTGCGCCGGACTGGTCACCTTCAAAGCGAGCAAAAGGATGACAAGAAGCGGCGCGCGCATACAGCTCGCGGACCGTAGGCTGGAGCGGGTGGGATTCCAAGCGAATGTCTGTCCGCCGCCGCGGAGGAAAACCTTTACCCTCCGCGCGGGAGTCCCGCAAAGTCGCCTGATGATCATCAAGCCGAAGATTCGCGGATTCATCTGCACCACCGCGCACCCGGAGGGTTGCGCCGCGCACGTCGAAGAGCAGATCAGCTATGTGCGGAGCAAGGGTCCTCTGAGCGGGATGCCCCAGCGGGTGCTGGTGATCGGGGCCTCGACTGGCTACGGGCTCGCCTCGCGCATTGTTCCTGCGTTCGCGAATGGCGCAGCAACTCTCGGGGTGTTTTTCGAAAAGCCAGCTGAGGCGGACCGGACAGGTTCAGCAGGTTGGTACAATTCGGTGGCGTTTGAAAAAGCGGCACATGCAGCGGGCTTGTATGCGCGGAGCATCAACGGGGACGCTTTTTCGGAGCCGATCAAACAACAGGTGATCGAGGCGATCAAAGCCGACCTCGGCCAGGTGGACGCGGTGATCTACAGCCTCGCCTCGCCGCGTCGCACTCATCCCCGGACCGGGGTGACCCATAGCTCGACCCTGAAGCCGCTCGATCGAGCCTTCACCTCAAAGACGGTGAACACGGACAAAGGCGTGGTCAGCGAAATCACCATCGAGCCAGCCAGTGAGCAGGAGGTTGCGGACACCGTTGCGGTGATGGGCGGGGAAGATTGGGAGCTGTGGATCGAAGCGCTGGCCTCTGCCGGAGTTCTCGCGCCGGGAGCACTGACCGTTGCTTACAGCTATATCGGTCCGGATCTGACCTGGGCGATTTACCGGAACGGGACGATCGGTCGCGCCAAGGAAGATCTCGAGGCTACGGCGCACCGTCTCGCGAGCAAATTGGCGGCGACGGGAGGACGCGCGTTTGTTTCGATCAACAAGGCGCTGGTGACCCAGGCGAGTTCGGCGATCCCAGTGGTGCCGCTGTATATTTCTTTGCTCTACAAGGTGATGAAAGAGGCCGGTTTGCACGAAGGCTGCATTGAGCAGATTCAAAGGCTCTTCGCCGAGCAGTTGGCAAATGGTGCGGAACCCCAGCTCGATGAAGGAGGTCGCGTGCGGATCGACAACTGGGAAATGCGTCCCGAGATCCAGAGCGCGGTCGCGGAGCTTTGGCCGCGCGTTACCACGGAGAATCTCGACTCTTTGTCGGACATTGCCGGTTACCGGACTGAGTTCCTCAAGCTCTTTGGATTCGGACTTCCGGGCATCGACTATGAAGCAGAAACAGAGCCGATGGCGGCGCTACCGTCCGGGTTGGTGGGATGAAAACAAATTGTAGATCAGGCTTGCGGTATGGCTGTAAAGCCATACAGTGCACCCATGAAGATGACCATGCACATCGATGAAGGCGTATTGTCCGAAGTCATGAAGATCACAGGAGTTGCGAGCAAAACGAGGGCTGTCGAAACCGCTCTTACCGAGATGGTCAGGAAACACCGGTTTAAGACCCTTGCCAAGAAAGGCCTGGGCCTCACCCCAGATGAACTCAAGAACGTCTGGGAAGATCCGTTTCCGGAGGAAACCTTACGCGTCGCCGAGGATGCTGGGAAACGTTCTCGTCGATAGCAGCTTCTACATTCAGCGGCTCCGTGCCGGGCTCGATCCTTTCGAAGAGCTCGGCACGTGGGCCGATGAATGCGATTTCTTCACCTGTGGCGTGGTCCGGACGGAAGTGCTGCGCGGTGTTCGGAATGCTAAAGCCCGCGACCGGATGACCTCGGTCTTCGGGTGCATGCTTTACCTGCCCGCCCTCAACTCGACTTGGGAACGCGTGGAGCGGCTCGCCTGGGAACTCGATCGCACCGGGTCGAGCATGCAGGTGACCGACCTCGTCATTGCTGTCTCCGCACTGGAAGCGGATGCGGCGGTGCTTACGCTGGATTCTGATTTTGCGAGGATTCCGAAGCTGCGGATTGGGACGACTTTGGGCTGAGCGTCGAGCCAGGAATCTTCCCCGCACTCGGGCAAAGGTCGCGCACCTCGCAACCCGCGCAGTCCGGTTTCCGTGCGAAACAACGCCGGCGTCCATGCCAGATCAGCCAGTGACTAAACAGCGTCCACCGTTCGCGCGGGATGAGCTTCATCAGATCCTGCTCGATCTTCACCGGATCGGCTTGCCGGCTGAGGCCCAATCTTCCGGAGAGCCGTTGAACGTGGGTGTCAACCACGACGCCTTCAACCATCCCGAAAGCGTTGCCGAGCACGACATTCGCAGTCTTCCGGCCCACTCCCGCAAGCGCAGTTAGAGCGGCCATTTCCGCGGGCACTTCGCCGCCATGCCGCTCGACCAACGCAGCGCAGCAGGCCTGAATGTTCTTTGTTTTGGCTCGAAAGAATCCGGCCGACTGGATGATTGCCTCCATTTGCTCCGCAGGCAGGGCGACATAGTCGTGAGCACTCCGGCACACCCGGAATAGCTCCTTGGTGACGAGGTTCACGCGTTTATCCGTGCACTGCGCGGAGAGAATCGTCGCCACGAGGAGCTCCAGCGGATTCTCATAATCCAGCTCGCAATGCGCGTCGGGATAAACCCGCTGAAAAACCGCCACGAGCGCGTTCGCTCGATCCCGACGAGTCACTTCTTCGACGGTGCAGCAGCTTGCAGCGAAGTCAGTTTCTCCTGCGCCTGCGCCGCGAAAGGAGAATCCGGATAGTTCTTCACCAGATCTCCGTAATACTTCACCGCTTGCGTGCGCTGACGTTCACGCCATTTCGCTTCCCTCTCCTGTTTCATCGCAGCGGGATCAACCTTCTTCTGACAAGCCCCGCCTCCGATGCAGACTGCGGCAGCGAGAGTGAGCCAAGCGATTTTCTGGAACATCAAAGGGTGACCAAACGTTAGGGTTTAGCGATGAAACCTGCGGCAGGAGCCTTGGCGGTGTTCGAGCCGGACGCTGCCTTCGGCGCAGGAGTCGGCATGGGGAGCTCGCCACGGGCCTGCCGTTCGAGAAGTTGCGCGCCACGCCAGAGACCTTCGGCCGCCGCTTGCGGCACGCCGGAATAAAACGTCGCGATCTTAATGTAGTTATCGATCGCCACATCGAAGCGCTTGTTGTCCTCGTGAATGCGCCCCAGCAACAACATTGCGTTGGCTCGGAGTTCGGCCGGGGCCTTTGGCGCGCGGACCACATCGCCCAGGCGGCGAAGCGCCTCGTCGTCGGCCTTCTTTTCGTGCAAGGAGAGTGCGAGGCCGTAGTTCACCTCCAGCATTTTCGGTGACCACGCGTAGTTCTGCTCCAGTTCCTTGAACTTCTTCGCGCCACCTTCTCTGTCGCCTTTTGCCTGCAGTGCTTCTCCCACACCAGCCAGCGCAATCGCCTGCGCTTCCTGGATGTCGCGCGCCGCTTTCTTCGGGTCCACTCCCGGCGGCACCGGATAATCCCGCGCGAGTTTTTCGTAAACCTTCAGCGCAGCATCGTGCTCCTTCGCCGCCAAAAGTGCCTGGCCGTAGAGATCGATATCGCCGGGCGCGTACTTCAACTCAGGCTTGTAAGCTTTTGTCATCCGCTGCGCGGCACGCGCCTTATCTTTGTCCATCAAATACGCCGCGTAGGCGAATTCGATCTTGCTCTGAGTTCCCGGTTTTCCTTCCGCTTTGCGCGCGAGTCCTTCGAAGTATTGCTCCAGTTCCTGCTCCGTGAGCAGCTTGGCGCGCAGCCGACTCTTCTGCACCTCCAGCAGATTATTCAGGGCAAGAGCAACGGCTGGGCTTTCGGGATACTTCTCCAGAATTCGCTCCGCGGCCGCACTGCTATTTTCGGTTCCTTTTGCCCACTCCGCGCGCTTCGCCGCGTCTTGCGCCAGCACCGGTCCCTGCGCCTCAGCGTATCCTTTCCAGAGGCTGCTGATCTTGAGCAAAGCTTCCGCCGCCGCAGGATCATTCGGTCGCTTTTGCACAAACTCGTCATACGTGGCGATTGCTTCCACGCCCTTCTGCTGGCTGCTCAGGATTTGCGCCATGAAATCGTAAGCCTGAAACTGCGCCGGGCTTTCCGGATAGGCGGCGACAAACTCCCGCATGATACTGAGGCACTCGTCGAATTTCTGCTGGTTGGAAAAGATCTTCGCGCGCTCGAAGTAGGAGAAAATCGCGGGCTCACTTTTCGGGAACTTTTTCGGCAGGTCGCGGAAGGTGGCCACTGCATCGTCGGTCAGATTTGCTCCGCTCTGCGCACGCCCCAAGGCAAACATCGCCTGCGGCAAAAGTTCGCTTTGGGGAAACTTCCCGATGAACGCTTTCAACTCGCTGATCGCGGTCTTCGGATCGGAGGCAACGGCGAGTTCGCCCAGCCAATAAGCCGCTTCCTCTGCCGGATGCGTGCCGGCGTATTTGTCGCGGGTTTGCCGGAAACTCTTCACCGCTTCCGTCATCTTCCCCGTGTCCTTGTAGATGATCGCGAGGTTAAACTCCGCCGAAGCCGCGAGCTCCGCCGGAGGCTTCGTGGCGATGAAATCGGAAAGCATCTTCAGCGCTTCGTCATAGCGCTTGAGGCCGATCAAAGCGCCCGCCTGCACGTTCAGCAGATCCGCCGCAAACCGACCCTTGGGATAAATCTGCAAGCCTTCCTTACAATACTGAATCGCCTTCTCCGGATTGAAGACCTTGGGATCTTTGCTGAGGAACCCGGCGGCCATCACGAGCTGGAGATTCTGGGCGATCTCGTCTCCCTTGTGCGCAGTTTGAAAAGCGGTGTAGCGCTCGACGGCTTTATCCATCAGCCCCTGCAGCGCATAGGTCATGGTGATGTAATACAGCACCTGCTTTTTCCCCTCCGCGTCTTCGGCCATCTGCTCGACGAAGGAGAAAAGAACGCGAGCTTCATCCAGGCGATTTAGCTGGAAGAAAACCTGCCCGCTCTTGATCCGGGCCGCCGTCGTCTGATCCGCGCGACCTTCCACCGTCGCCAGCTTCTCCTGCTCTTTTTCCTGGAACCGCTGGAGCTGCCGGAACAGCTTCACATTCGCCGCTTTGCCTGCTTCCAGCCGACGCTGGTTGATGCTCTCGACGCGCGCCTTTTGTGCCTGCATGACCTGCTCTTTGCTGAGCACTCCGCGGTATGCCTCCAGCGCCTTCTTGAAAGCCGCTTCTTTCGCCTCCTTGCCCTCGGTGAAGGAAGCGCGTGCGCTCAGCATTTCGCCCAGCTGAAACTGCGCTTCGTTTAACGTCACAAGGTTTTGCCGCTTCCCGATAATGTCCCGGAGCAACTTCTCTCCTTCATCGAACCTCGCGAGTGCAGCCGCATCCGGACCGCCCGGTTTCAATACCGCGCTGACGGCCTCCGTGCCGAGCACGAGCGCGAGCGTAAACTGACTGTCCTGGATCGTCTCGCTGGTGGGGAAACGCTGGAGATTGGCGCGCAGCGTCTGACTTGCCTCCGGATATTTTTTCAGCTGGAAGAGCGCGAGCGCCCGGCCAAAAAGCGCGCCTTCCACTTCATCACCCTGCGGAAACTTCTGCAGATAAGCGTCGAATTGCTGGATGGCTTCCTGGAGCTTTGGTTCGCGACCCGCATCGTCCGGAGCAAGCTTCGCCGCTTGAGCCGAAAGCACTTGCGGAGTCAGGCTCATTGCGAGCTCGATGATCTCCGGAGGCGCCGCCTTGGCTGCAGGGACTTTCTGGAAGCTCGCGACGCTTTTCTCCAGATCGCCCTGCAAGTAGTAGGCGTAGCCCAGCCGAAAGTGCGCTTCCGCGACCACGGCGGACTGCGGAAACTTCGTGATCAGCTCTTCAAACGCGGCAATCGCGTCCGGATATTTTTGCTGATTGATCGCCTCTTTTCCTCGCTCCAAGGCCTGCACATCCAGCGTCATCGGCGCCGCGGCTGGAGCGGGAGCCTGAGCCGACGCGGGTGTTCCGGCGAGAAAAGCTCCGGCCAAACAAACGAGGGCGGCAGTCGATAGGCGGCTGGCGAAAAACATAGGGCGACGGGGAAGAGCGGTGGTGAACATACCCGCACGACTTTTCACTAGCCACCCCTTTTCTAGACGAGTGAGCTGCTCGGAGTCAGTGGATGCGGAGGAATGATGACGACAGCCGCGGGCGCTGCGTTCAACCTGCGAAGGTCCATGATCCTCGTCACCTTTGCCTTGCCTCAGGAAAGCCGCGACTTCCGGCGTCGGCTGGCGAATCCGCAGTGCGTCCCGTCGGCTGGACGCACGCTGATCCTGGGGAAAATCGCGGACACGGAACTGGCCATCCTGCACACCGGAGTGGGAGGCGCGAGCGCGTCGGCTGCGATCAAAACGGCACTCGCGACTTTGTCCCCGCGGATCGTGATCAGCAGCGGTTTCGCTGGCGGCCTGCAGGGCAAGCTTCGTCTCGGTGACCTGATTCTCGCCACCAACGTTTCACACGCCGAGCTGCTGGCACAAAGCCGCGCGGCCAGCGGAAGGTTCCGCACCTTTTACGGCGGACTCATCAGCAGCCCGCACGCGGTGGAAAGCGTGGAGGAAAAAGCCGCGCTCGCCTGTTCATCCGGAGCCGTGGCCGTCGATATGGAAACCGCCAGTCTTGCTGCAGCTTGTGCGGCCGCCGGCGTTCCGTTTCTTTCCGCACGGGCGATCAGCGACACCGCGCAGCAAGCACTCCCCATCCCGTTTGCCGCCTGCTTCGATTTGCTCCGCCAACGTCCCCGTCCCTTTTCCGTCCTGTGCTTCCTGGCGCGTCATCCCCAGCGGATTCTTCCCTTCGCGCGTTTCGTCCGGGGACTCGGAGCCGCCAGCGCTGCGCTCAGCGAGTTCCTGATTTTCTTCCTCAGTGGGGAAAACAAATGTTCCTATGATTCGTCCCGTTAAAGAGATGAGGAAGCTTTGGGCAACGATCCGCCAATATCCGGTCACAGCGATGTTCGTCGCGCTGATCGTTGCCTCCTTCGGTTTGCACCTCCTGGCGAATTGGCAGGCCGAACGGCGGTGGCAAAGGTATTGCGAGGAAGCCCGAGAGCGCGGCCTCGCTTTGAGCCTCGCCGAGATCATTCCGCCGCAGCTGCCGGATGCGGAGAACTTCGCCAAGCTCCCGATGTGGCGGAAAGTCTTCGACCGCTCCGTTCCGCAGCCGATGCGGTTGCTGCGCGCCCCTACTTTCGGCAGTCCGCTGAAGGACGAGGCGATGAACTGGAGCGAGTGGCAGCGCTACTTCCAGAAGGAAGGATGGATCGCTGAAGTCTCGGCGGTTCCGGCACGGGACGTCTTGCAGGCGCTCGAACGCTACGCGCCTGTGATCGAGCAATGGCGCGAATGGCGGACGCGCCCGCGCAGCCGATTCCCGCTCGACTACACGACTGGCTTGAAGATGACGCTGCCGCATCTTGCGACCGCCAAGGACGCAGCAAGACTTTTCGCGTTGCGGATGCGCGCGCATCTCGCGCTCGGCGATTCGGGCGCAGCTTACGTGGACTTTCAGGATGCGCTGCAGGCGTATCGGCTTTTAGAAAGCGATCCGACGCTGATCTCCGGAGTGGTTCAGATGGCCGCGCTCTGGTGCGCCATGGAGGCCGCAGGGGAAGGTCTGAAGAATCAGCAATGGGGCGAATCGGAACTGCGGCAAATCGAAGCGGATCTCGCCGGGATTCATCCGTGGAAAGATTGGCACCGGGCGATCTCCAGTGAACGCGCCATGTTCAATTCCATCTACGACAAGTTCGCCGCGGCTTCGCCATCGGCCCGCGCCACGATGCTGGCCGGGCTCACTGGTCCGCCGGCGGGAGTTGCTCCCTCCACACAAGAGTTGATGGCGTTGATTCCGCGCCGGGTCTTCCGGGACAATCAGCTCCGGCAAAACCAATATGTCGATGAGCTGCTCGCCCAAGCGGACGCCACAGGCTTCGACATCAGGCGTCCAACTCCTTCCAGTCCGGACCACTTGAAAGGACTCGCGAGCTACTACTACGTCATTCTTCGCGCTGGGGCGGAGTCGTATCCTTCGCTGAGGCAGCCTTTCGCCGCCGCACAAACCAAGCTCCACCAGGCGCGGATCGCCGTCGCGCTGGAGAGACACCGTCTCGCACGTGGCGCTTTTCCCGACAGACTGGCGGAACTCACGCCCGAGTGGCTGCCTTCCGTTCCGAACGATCCCCTTTCCCGGCAGCCGATGATTTACCGTCGGGAACAAACCACGAAAGCCTTTCTGCTCTACGGTGTGGGGAAGAATTTGCTCGACGATGGCGGGACCATCTCGCACCCGAGGAAAAGCGAATACTCGCAAAATGATCTGCTTTGGCTCCACGCGCCGCCGGCGAAAGCAGCCGCGCCAGTTAAAAATGCAAAATGACTTTCTTCCGGAACAAAGCCGATCTCACCGGCGAGCGGCACTCTTGACACTCTCGCCAGCGCACGCGGATGGTGCGCGCCCGATTTCCCGCTCCCGCAATTCCCTTCCTGAGCTCCCGATTCATGCCCGCTCGCATTCTCTCCGGCATCAAGCCGACCGGCCGACCACACATCGGCAACTACTTCGGGATGATGCGGCCGGCGATCGAGTGGCAGGAGCAAGGCGACGCGTTTTATTTCATCGCGGATTACCACGCGCTGACCACCGTCTTCGACCCAGCGCGGCTCCGGGAATATGTGCGCGGCGTGGCGCTCGACTTCCTCGCGTGCGGCCTCGATCCAGCTCGCGCGGTCCTCTTCCGCCAGAGCGATGTGCCCGCGCATACGGAACTCTCGTGGCTGCTCAGCTGCCAGA
>DASVRR010000254.1:0-13961 GCA_036388515.1 Chthoniobacteraceae bacterium
CGTCTTGATCCACGGCAACAAATCGATCGTCTTCCGCGACTAAGCCGGACCGTTGCAGCCGAGACTCGACCCGGCGCGCTGCATCGGAAACAGTTCCGCTCGTCGTGAACAACGCGAAGTTCATCCTCCAAGTCAGCAAAGGACTCATCCGCGATCAGCATGCTCGGCGGCTGGTGATGTTTTACAGCGTGCTGTTGGCGCTGGTGATGCTTTTTGCTGGATCCACGGTCCTCTGGAACTTTCTCCGCGATCATCCCGTGGCGTTCCTTTGCTATTGGGCCGTCTGTGCCTGGATCACTTTCCTCGCGGTTTTGCTGGCGCTTTACGACGTGGTGAAAGTGCGCGCGGATGCCAGCCGGATTCGGCGTGAATTGGAGCGGGAATATCTGGCGAAGCAGGCGCGGGAGGCGCGGGATGAGAACGCGAGCTGACAAAGAGCGACTCGAAGCGGAGCTGCTCGCGCCCTTTGCGCAACGTGCGGAAGATTCCGCCGGGCGGAAGTATCCGGAGCCGGCGCATCCGCACCGGACCGAGTATGAACGCGACCGCGCGCGGGTGATTCACTCCCGCGCTTTTCGGCGACTGGAGTACAAGACGCAGGTCTTCCTCAATGGCACCGGCGATCATCTGCGCACGCGGCTGACGCACACCATGGAAGTCGCGTCGATCAGCCGCACGATCGCGAGCGCGCTGGGATTAAATGAAGATCTCACGGAAGCGATCGCGCTGGCGCATGATCTGGGACATTCGCCTTTCGGCCACAGCGGCGAGGAGTTGCTGGACGAGCTGATGAGGAATGACGGCGGCTTTGATCACAACCGGCAAAGCGTCCGCGTGGTGGAACTCATCGAGCAAAAGTATCCGAAGTTTCCCGGGCTGAATCTTTCCTTTGAAGTGATCGAGGGGTTGAAGAAGCACGCGAAGTTTTACGATCCGCCGGAGACGCCGGGAGGAAAATACAGCAGCCCTTCGCTCGAAGCTCAGATCGCAAATCTCGCGGATGAAATCACCTACTACAGTCACGACTTGGATGACGGCTTGGACTTCCACCTGATCACGGTGGAGCAACTCGGCGAGCTCGAGGTCTGGCAACGCGATTACGACGAAGTGCGCGCTCATTTCCCGAAACTGAAAGGCCGGCAACTCCACAGCTATGTCATCCGCTGCATCATCGATCGACAGGTGCAGGACGTGATTTCGACGAGCGATGAACTGATCACCGCCGCTGGCGTGAACAGCGCGGACGAAGTGCGTCAGCAGAAAAAGCCGTTGATCCGCTACAGCTTGTCGCTGCTCAACGCGAACAAAGCGCTCCGGAAGTTTCTCTACAAAAACCTCTACTATCATCCGCGCGTCGCGGGAGCGAATGAGCGCGCGTGTCATCTCCTGCGGAATGTCTTCCAGGCCTATCTGAAGAAACCAAAGCTGCTCGGGGAAGCGACCGCGAGGCGGATCAAACAGGACGGCGTAGCCCGGACGGTTTGCGATTATCTTTCCGGAATGACGGATCGTTATCTCCTGGAAGAACACGAGCGACTTTTCTCCACGGAAGAAATCGTCGGTCGAGCGCGCGGACCTCGCGAGCTGGGCTTCCGGCATGCGGAATAGGCGAGGGGATTTCTCCTCAGACGATTCAAAACCGTTGCAGAGGAAGCATCCGCAGATTGCGCCGATTCACGCAGATGATTTCGGAGTGGTTGGCTGCTCAACTGCGGAAATCTGCGTCAGATGCGGACAAAAACTCTGGCGACGCCGTCTTAAAGCATCTCCGCTGAAAGGTGTCGGATGAGCAGCCGCAGCCGTTCACCGACGCGCAGTTCTTCGAAGACATCCTGACGGCGATACGGATCCTGGAGGAAGGTTTGCGCCACGACATCGGTGAGCACTTCGGCGTTGTCGATCTTCGCCAGTTGATCATCCAGCGACTTCGGAATCTGGTGTCCGGCGGTGCGGAGTTGGGCGCAAAGAGCGAGCAGCTTGGCCGTGAGCGCCTCCGCTTCATAGGCGCCCGGCGCGATGGAACGAAGCTCGCGGATCTCCGCCATCACGAACGGTTTCTCCTGGGTAAAAGCGGTCAGCTTCACCCGCGCAATTCCCTGGAGGACCAGATCCGACGTGCCATCTTCGTGCCCGACGCAAGCGCGCACCAAACCCAAACCGGCGACGTCGTGGAAGTCTTCCGGAGTCTTCCACGAATCCCGCCCGCGCCGGACCAAGGCGATGCAAAACATGCGCTGACCTTCCAGCGCGTTCTCCAGCATCGCTCGGTAGCGCGGCTCGAAGATGCGCAAGGGGAGCAACGCGTTCGGGAACAAAAGCGCATTCGGCAGGACCATGATCGGCGCCTGCGCGGGAAGATTTAGCTGCTGGTCTCCGATGCTCTTCAAAGTGGTGGTTCCTGCACTCTACGCTTGCACGGCAGTGGTGGATTTACCCGCGCAAAGCTTCACAGTGGCTGGATGCGCGCGGAATCCTTCGAACTCGTCACGGTCGCCTCCGGAGCGCAGAGCGTCCGTTCGCGGGAGTATGGGGAAACTTTCCATCCAGTCGTCGGTCCCATGGCGGAAGCGCGCGGGTTGCACGTGCGGCAGCAGCGGCTGGTGGAAAGGGCGCGCGCGACTTCCGGAGAATTCGTCATCTGGGATGTGGGCCTCGGCGCGGGAGCAAATTCCGTCGCGGTGCTCGAAGCCTTTGCTGGAGTGGATCGCGGGGCGAAGATCGCGCTGCATAGCTTCGATCAAAGCACCGCGCCGCTCGCCTTTGCTTTAGCTCACGCGGAAGAACTGGGTTACGTCGCGCCTTTTGCGGAAGCATTTCAGGATCTGCTGGAGACCGGCTCCGCGGCTGCCGGTCCGGTGAAGTGGCAACTTCATCCGGGCGATTTCCGCCAGAGCCTGCATCTTCCCGAGATCCCTGCGCCGCACGCGATTCTTTACGATCCGTATTCCCCAGCGACGAATCCCGAGCTCTGGACGCTGGAACATTTCGCCGCGCTTTTCTCCCGGCTCGATCCTGCACGCGAGTGTTTGCTGACGAACTACACGCGCTCCACCGCCGCGCGCGTCACTTTGCTGCTGGCTCGCTTTTCGGTCGGGCTGGGGCATGCGACGGGCGAGAAGGATCAGACGACCATCGCCTCCAACTCGCTGCCGCTGCTGGAAGAACCGCTGGATTGTTCCTGGCTGCAACGCGTCCGCCGCTCGACGCAATCCGCTCCGTTTCGAAATCATCCGCAGCCGGGACCAATCACGGCAGAAGATCTCGCCGCGCTGAGCGCGCATCCCCAGTTCGTCCGGAACATCGCCTGCTGAAGCTTGCTTGGCGCGGCGGGAAGTGGAGGGCGTCCGCGCCGTCGGTGCCACGGCGGGCGGCTGGCCACGGAAGCGACGGCGCGCTTCCCTCCACCCCGGGATCAAAGGTTGGGCCGCTGCCGAGATTACTGGCCGAACAAATCGCTGTCCCGCTTCGGCGGCGTGACGCCGAGCTTTGCGTAAGCTGCCTGCATCGCGACGCGTCCTTGCGGCGTGCGTTTGATGTAGCCTTGCATGATCAGGTAAGGCTCGTGGACGTCTTCCAACGTCCCGGCGTCTTCGCCGATCGCGACCGCGAGCGAATTGATCCCGACCGGGCCGCCGCCAAACTTCAGCAGCAGCGCTTCGAGGATGCGTTTGTCCATTTCATCGAAGCCGTCGCTGTCGATGTCGTGCAAAGTCAGCGCGCGGTCGGCAACGTCCCGGGTGATGTGTCCGTCGGCGCGGACCTGGGCGAAGTCGCGCACGCGCCGGAGCAAGTTGTTGGCGATGCGCGGAGTGCCGCGGCTGCGGGCGGCGATTTCGAGCGCGCCTTCCGCATCGGATTCAATCCCAATCAATCCGGCGCTGCGGACGACGATGCGCTGGAGTTCATCGGCGGTGTAGTAATCCAGCCGGCAATTCATCCCGAAGCGCGAACGCAATGGCGCGCTGATCATCCCCGCGCGCGTCGTTGCGCCGATCATCGTGAACTTCGGGAGATTTAGCCGGACGCTGCGCGCGTTCGGACCCTGGTCGATGATGATGTCGAGTTTGAAATCCTCCATCGCCGGATAGAGATATTCCTCGATCGCTGGCGCCAGCCGATGGATTTCATCGATGAAGAGAATGTCGCCGCGCTCCAAAGTGGTGAGGAGACCGGCGAGGTCGCCCGCTTTCTCAATCGTCGGTCCGCTGGTGGACTTGATGTTCACGCCCATGGCGGCCGCCAGGATGTAAGCCAGCGTCGTTTTCCCCAAGCCGGGCGGTCCGCTGAGGAGAATGTGCTCCAGCACATCGCCGCGCTGCTGGCAGGCCTGGACCATGAGCTCGAGCCGCGCGCAGACTTTCTCCTGCCCGGCGAATTCGCTGAACATCGGCGGGCGCAGCGAGATGTCGAAGGGCGTGTCGGGCGTGTCGTTCAAGGCGCGCAATTTATGGCGAAGCGCGCCGTAGCCAGCAACCCGCGATTCGTGCAAAGTCCCGCCGCCGATGAGCGCAATCGAAACCAAAGGGCTGACCAAAGTTTACCGGACTTACAAAAAAGCGCCGGGGCTTTGGGGTGCGATCAAGGGCCTCGGGAAGCGCGAGTATGAGCAGGTCCGCGCGGTGGATGGCGTTTCGTTTTCCATCGAAGAAGGCGAGTTCGTCGGCTTCCTCGGACCGAACGGAGCAGGGAAGACCACCGTGCTGAAGATGCTTTCCGGCTTGCTGAATCCAACCAGCGGAACCGCGCGAGTGCTCGGCTTCACGCCGTGGGAACGAAAGGACGAGATGAAGCGGCAGTTCTCCCTCCTCATGGGGCAAAAGAACGCGCTCTGGTGGGATTTGCCAGCGCGCGAATCGCTGGAACTAAACCGCGCGATCTACGGGATCGAACCCGCGCGCTTCCGCCAGATCGTCGGTGGGCTCACGGAGTTGCTGGATGTCACCGACAAACTGGACGTGATGGTCCGCGAGCTCTCGCTCGGCGAGCGGATGAAAATGGAGCTGATCGCCGCGCTGCTGCATTCGCCCAAGGTGCTCTTCCTGGATGAGCCAACCATCGGCCTGGACGTCACTTCGCAAAAGAAAGTCCGCGAGTTCCTCCGGAGCTACAACAGCGAGCATCAGATCGTCACGATGCTCACCAGCCACTACATGCAGGACATTGAGGAGCTGTGTCAGCGCGTGATCATCATCGATCATGGCCGGATCTTTTTCGATGGCCCGCTCGCCTCGATCATCGATCGGTTCGCGACGCACAAGATCCTCGACCTTACGTTTGCGGAAGCAGCGAGCTGCGGGTTTGCGGAGTTCGGCGAGGTGCTGGAACAAACCGCGCTAACCGTTCGGCTGAAGGTGCCGCGGAGCACCGTGAGCGAGACCTGTCGTGCGCTTCTGACGAACTGCAAAGTCACGGATATCAGTGTCCAGGAACCACCTGTGGAAGAGGTGATCCGTCAGCTCTTTCATGAAAAAAATGCGGAGAACGAAGCCGCAGCGCTGGCCTGATCAGCTGCGCCGCATGGCGGTTTTCAGCTCGAGTGCGTAGGACGGATTGACCTCAAAGCGCAACGCCGCGTAGTTCAGGTAATTGATGCGTTCCGTCGCGGGGAAGGTTTCGACGTAACCCACGTCGCAGAGCCCGTTCAGAATGTCCGCGAGATCACTGCCGTCGATCTGCGTGCGCTCGTGGATCTCCTGGCCGCTGCTGCCACTCGCGTAGTCAATGTTGCGAATGACCGCCTGCTCGCGGCCGCTCAGTTTGATCTGTCGCATGGCTCCCAAATAGAGCGGGAAGCTTGCCGCGGCAATGCGGATTCGCGATGCGCTCATCTTCCGGCTCGTCGTGGCTCCATGCGTTCCCTTCCGCCAAGATCATCCGGCAAAATGAACGAAGCCTCGCGAGCAAATGCTGGCTTCCCGCGCGGATGACGCTGCGGCTGACGAAGTGGAAGACTAAAAGAGCCGCTTACAGGAGGTTTTGGTCTTCGGGCGGGAGGAAGACGCGGAAGCGGTTTTTGTCGATCGCCTTCATGTAGGCTTCGTGCGGCGTGACGATTCCCTGCTGCATGACCTGCCAGATGGCGTCGTCCATAAACTGCATCCCCTGGCCTTTGCCGCCGATGATCACGTCCTGGAGCTTTTGCGTGGCACCTTCGCGGATGATCGCGCTGGCGGCGCTATTCACGACGAGGATTTCGTTGACGGCAAGACGGCCGCCGCTGTCTGCCTTCTTCATCAGCAGCTGAGCGACGACTCCCCGCAGTGAGCTGGCGAGCATCGTTCGAACTTGGGATTGCTGGTCGCTGGGGAAGACGTCGATCATGCGATCCACGGTTTTCCGGGCGTTGTTCGTGTGCAGTGTTCCGAATACCAGGAGGCCTGTTTCGGCGGCGGTCAGGGCAAGCTGGATGGTCTCGAGATCGCGCATTTCCCCGACCAGCACGATGTCGGCGTCCTCTCGCAAGGCCGCCTTTAGTCCAGCCGGAAAACTCGAGGAATGCTCCGGCACCTCGCGCTGCGTGATGATCGAGCGCTTGTTGACGTGCACAAATTCAATCGGCTCCTCAACGGTGATAATGTGCCGGTTGAAGTTCGTGTTGATGTAGTCCAGCAGCGCGGCCAGCGTCGTGGACTTTCCGGATCCAGTGGGGCCGGTGACGAGGACCAAGCCGCCACGCATGTGGCCGAAGTCTTTGACGATCGGAGGAATCCCAAGCTGCTCCAGAGTCATGATTTTCGTCGGGATGAGACGAAAGACGGAGCCGTATCCATGCGCCTGTTTCAGATAGTTGCACCGGAAGCGCGAGTGCTCATCCATCTCGTAGGCGAAATCGAGATCACCAGTTTCTTCGTACCGCTGCCAGCGCTCCGGCCCGGCGATTTCACTCATCATGTAAGCCATCTCTTCATGCGTGAGCACTTCCTCGCGAATGCCGATGACTTCGCCGTGGCGCCGAATTTTGGGCGGCTGACCTTGTCCGAGGTGCAAGTCGGAGGCGCCAGCGTTGACGAGAACTTCGAAGAATTGATCGATGTAGGCCATGGGGGAAAGTTTTAGCGTTTGGCGAAATGTTGCCTCATCAGAGCTTTTTGTTCGGCGCGGCTGTAAGCTTCTTCCTGGGAAATGATTCCCGCGTCGAAGAGTTCCATCAGCGAGTCGTCCATCAGCTTCATGCCTTGTTTCTTCCCGGTCTGCATGACGCCGGGGAGCATGAAAGTCTTGGCTTCCCGGATGAGGTTCCCAACGGCTGGACTGTTCATCAAGATCTCCAGCGCCAGAACCCGGCCCGTGCCGTCGGCGCGAGGAATTAGTTGCTGCGAGACGATCCCGCGGAGCGATTCGCTGACCATGACGCGAATCTGCTCGCGTTGATCCGTGGGGAAGACGTCGAGCACCCGATCCAGAGTGCGCGCGGCGTTGCCGGTATGAAGTGTCCCCAGGACAAGGTGTCCGGTCTCGGAGGCGGTAATCGCCAGCTGAATGGTTTCCAGATCGCGCATTTCACCGACCATGATCACGTCTGGATCTTCCCGGAGTGCGCCCCGGAGCGCAGCTCCGAAGGAGTGCGTATGGGTATGCACCTCGCGTTGGGTGACGTGGCAGTTCTGCGAGCTGATGATGTATTCGATCGGATCTTCGAGCGTGATGATATGATCGTGCCGGGTCCTATTCACCTCTTCGACCAACGCCGCGAGCGTTGTCGACTTTCCGGAACCAACCGCGCCAGTGACCAGCACCAAGCCGTTATGGTACTGAGTCAACAGCTTGAGCATCGGCGGCAGTCCGAGTTCGTCCATTGTCCGCAATTTCGTGCTGATGATGCGGAAGACGATGTCGATGCCGAGGCGATGCCGGACGACGCTCGCGCGGAAGCGGCCAATGGGCGTGGCGTACGCAAAATCAACATCTCCTCTTTCCTCCAGGAGCTTCTTCTGAGCGTCGTTGAGGAAACCCATCGCCAGTCGCTCCGTGTCGGCCGGGCTGAGCTTGTCCGCTTGCATCCAGATCGGTTCCAGATTGCCGAAGCGTCGCCAGATCGGCTGGGAATTAACTCCGAGATGCACATCGGAGGCGTCGGACTCCTGTCCGATTTGGAGATATTGGTCCACGTGCTCCAGCGTGTGGACTTCACCGGCTTCAGGTCCGGCGGAAGGAGCGTGGGTGTATTCGGTCAGGGGGGCAGCGGGTTCAGCCATTTTTCGGAGCCAAGACTGCTAGCGAGGCAGGTTTTAAAAGCAACGCAAACTTTGCAGCAGAACGACTCTGCAGCGGCCACGCCAGCCAAATCTCAGCCGTACGACTCGCTCAGCGCGGGAAGCGCCGAGTCATTCGGGAAGTCGCGTAACCGGTCACCTGTTTGGTCAGCCACTTGGTGATCACCGGACGCGCGACGTCGAAGATCAGCTTCAGGAAAGTCACCATCAACCCGGTCTTCACCACCGCTTCCTGCGCTGCATCTTTGCGCCCCTTTTTGTCGAAGACGATTTTCTCCTGACGTCGTTTCTTCCGCCGGCCCAAGAGAAGTCCGAGCAAGGCCGCGCCACCGAGCCAGGCATATTGGTTACCTGCGTAAACACCCTTCACGCGACCTCCGAAATGGAGGTCTCCCCGCAGTCCGCGCGTGTTCGCCGCGAGCATCGACCGCGCGCGGGCCAGCTCGGCGATCAGTTCAGATTTGCGGGAGTCCTCAGCCATTCCTGATCTTTCTTAAATTCCTGCATGGTGTTCGTCAGCATTGGCTGCGCGAGCTTCCCTTTGCCGACGAAAAGCAAAGCAACTGCTCCGCCGAGATGCAGCAGCGCCGCGCCTAGAGTGACCCAAATCCAGGCGTTGCCTCCACCGCACAAAAGAGCCACGAGGAAGATCAGGCCGAAGATGAGGAAGAAATAGCCGAAGAGCGTCAGAACCAACGCGCCGATCGCCATTCCCAAGATGATCGCGTAGTGAACCGCGGCCTCTTTCCCCTCGATCCCGGCGAGCTGCAGCCGTGCCTTGATGTAGGCCAACTTCGCGGACAGAACGCCCGCAAAATGCCCGAAAAATCCGGCGGGATCGGTCCCGCCGGTTGAATCGTTCCTCGACTGCAGCATCCGTGGCCCTTATCGGCGGAAGATGATCCCGAGAAGGAATCCGGCACCCGCTGCGTAGAGCACGGCCTCGAGCGGCTTCTCCCGGATGTAGGCTTCGCCGTCTTCCTGAAGGGTGCGGACACGCGTCGCCGCTTCACCCCGGAACTGCTCGGCTCGGCCGCGCAATTCCTCCGCCTTGGTCTCTGCCATTCCACGCAAGTCGCGAGCTTTGCTTTCGGCAGCGGCCCGCAGATCACCGGCGGCTTGCTTCAGATGTTCCTTGGATTGTCCCACGGCATCGCTGAGATGCGCTTTGGCGGCTCCGACCACTTCCTGGGCGTGGGTCCGAGCACTCTCTAGATTCGTTTTGGCGGCAGTGGATTCTCCGGTAAGAGGATTGTTTTCTTCAGGCATGGCAGGGTTCGGTGGAGCGCGGTGAGATCTCACTCGCGCGGGTTTTTTGGTCAGTGAAAGTTCGGCGCTGATCGGAGCGGTGCGCGTGTCCAGTTCTCTACTGCGCGCGGAAAATAATCCGGGCTTTGGAGAGATCGTACGGCGAAAGTTCGAGCTCCACTTTGTCTCCGGGAACAATGCGGATGAAGTGCTTCCGCATCTTGCCGGAAATGTGCGCGAGCACTTCGGCGCCATTTGGGAGCGAAACCAAAAACATCGTCCCAGGCAGCACCTCTTTGACGATGCCTTCGGTCTTGATCGCATCTTCTTTGGACATGCGGTGAGCAAAATGGGGAGCAAGACCTGCGAAATCAATCCTGGATGCCGACGCGTTTCCCCGGCATTCGGGTCAGAGACCGCCTTCTCCCGCGGCGAGTTCCGCATCGATCCACCGCACCAGGCGGCCGAGAGGAGGCTGCCCATCCTGATGCCAGGTGAGCGGCGGAAGCTGCATCCGGCCGATAGGACAAACCCGGCTGACGCCGATCTCGGCTGCGAGCACCGCATTCGCGCGCGTCGCGGGCCAGATCCCTGCAGTGCTGAGGTAAGGTCGCACTTCGGCGAGCGCTACGGGAAGATCTGCGGGCAGCGGCTTCACGAAAACGAAGCGATTGAGCGGGGAACGGGGAAAGCCGTGGTGCGCGTCGAAGGCGACCGTCCAGGCAGTGGATCCAGCGCTTTGGAAAACCACGATCGGCTCGTCGTTTGCCGCCTGGAACGCCAGATCAGCCCGGAGCGCGCGGATGGAATTTGCCTCCGAAAGCGACAACGCGGCACGCGGCTCATTGGCGTGGAAACGATCCATCTCGGTGGCCAGACGAGCGGCGTAGGCCAGCGGATCATCCGCAACATAAAAGACCTGGGGAGAAAGGCAGCCTTGCTGGTCGAACACCGAAGCGTCACGCGCGGCACCGATTACGGATTCAAACTGCGGATCGGAAAACACAATCCCGCAACTGAGCCGATGACCGTGGGGAAGAAAGGCTTGATCCGCCCGGACGCGGTCGCGGAAATGCGTGATCGTCTCGTCATTCCCGAAGACGATCACGGCGTCCGCTTCCTCCAGCCAATCCGCCGGAAGTTCGCGCGTCGTCTCGATCCGATCCGCCAGCTCGGGAGGCAAACTGGTTTGAAGCTGTGCGATCTCCGACAAGCCGCCGCTCGGCAGTTTGCAGAGATTATGCGAGCCGATGAGCAGCCCGCGGAGAATGCTCTGCAAGGCAGCCGCGGGCGTGTTGCCGCTCAAGATGTGCAGGATCGTTGCTGCCGGCGTGGCTTTGGAAAAATGCCGGCCATGCGGCTGGAAATCATCCAGCGCTTCCGAATGCCCCAACTCGGCGCGGACCAAAGCGATGAGACCTTCTGCCGTGATCCGCCCGAGAAACGGAAACTGCGCCACGGCCAAAGCCAAGGCTGCAGCGCGCTCCGCAGTGTTCATCTTCGGTGCTTCGCGGTTCATCGCCGGAAACTCTCGTCCGCCTGTCGGGAACAACCGCGCGGGATCGCTCCAGGATCCCGGCCAATCAGCTCAAAGCCGTCTTCCAGACGAACCGCGAGATCCTGCGTTTCAACCGCGACGACGGAGCCAAGATTCGCCAGATCAAACAGCCGCAGCACTCCGGATTCCCCCGGCTCAACCTCCGCTCCAGTTTCCGGATCAATCACGAGAAATCGCAGCCACGGCGGCGCCAGATGCGGCTCGCCCAGCCCGCGCGTGTAAGCTTGGGAACTCAGCTCGGTCATGCCGTATTCGTTCAGCACGTCGGTCGGAGGAAGGCCGAGATGTTCCGTAAACTGTGCATACAACTGAGCCTTTGGGATCTCTCGTCCGCTGCCTTTGTATCCGCCGGTTTCAAGGGCAAAGCTGCCCGGCGGAAGAACGACGTGTTCTTCTTCCATGGCTTCGAAAAGGTTGAGAAAAGCGAGCGCGGTCCCGAGCAGCCCGACTGGTTCAGTCGTGCGCTGCAGCGCTGCGATGAGCCGCGCGGAATCGAGTCGGCCTTGTCCATCGACGAAGTTTTCAGTGGCGGCTGCCAGCGGCGCGAGCGCGGTGAACATGTGCGCCAGGGAAGACTGCGGCGCGTCTGCTGCGGAAGGAGCGAGAACGAGATGCGGAAGCTTTGGCAGATCAAGCCGCAGCCAACCGGCACGAGCGGCGCGTTCGTAGAGGCTGGTGTCGAGAAAGTGGTGAGCGCCGCGGCCTTCGCCCGTGGTCCCGCTGGTCAGAAAAGTCTTCCCCGTCTGGCTGGATGAAACCACCGAAAGGAGCGCGTGTTTGAAGGCGCTCTGCGGCACGGCGGGAATATCGCGCCAGCAAGCCGGCTCCGGCAAAGCGGCGCAGAATCGCGCGTACGGTTCATTCCACCGGAGCTGAAACTCGAACACCGCCATCCAGAGGTCTTCCGGAAGATTTTCATCCGCCTCGATCCCGGCGCCGATGCGAGCCTCCAGTTCCCGATACTCCTCAAGCGCTGCGCTCATTCCCCAATGATTTTCACCAACGCCCGTTTCCTCCGCAGCCCGTCGAATTCTCCGTAGAATATCTGCTCCCAAGGTCCCAGATCCAATGCACCCGCAGTGATCGCCACGGTGACTTCGCGGCCCATGATCGTTCGCTTCAGATGCGCGTCCGCATTGTCTTCCGCGCCGTTGTGGCGGTATTGCGAATACGGCAACTCGGGCGCGAGTTTTTCCAGCCAAACTTCGAAGTCGCGATGCAGCCCGCTCTCGTCGTCGTTGATGAAAACGCTCGCGGTGATGTGCATTGCATTCACCAGACACAAGCCTTCTTGCACGCCGCTTTCCTCCAGACATTTCGTCACCTGCGCGGTGATGTTCACGAGCTGCCGCCGTTGCGCGACTTCAAACCAAAGCTCGTGCCGGAAGGATTTCATCGCTCTGGCCATGGGGCGAATCGGCGGAAAACGCAAGGGGAAGCAAACCGAGCGCCGCCCTCAGTGAAGGATCAGCGGGCGCACAGCCAGCCAAAGCGCATCCAGGCGGCAAACCATTGCTGCACTTGAGCGGCCGCATCGGCTGGAGGTTCTTCTTCCGGAAGAAAAGCCGCGGCGCAGGCGTCCGCGAGCGTGGCCTCATCCCGGAGCGCCTGCAGAATGCGGAAGGCGCCGGGTTCGAGCCGCTTGTAGTACACGGCAAATTCCACGCGATGCACCGCGAGGAAAAGCGGCGCGGAACTCGGACGCGCGGCGAGGCGGATCGGCCCGCGACGGCGGCTCGCGGTGACGGCGTTGCTCACGCTGCCGGTCTCGATGTTGCTGCGCCGGAGCCGGCTGAGGAGCTGGTCCACGGGATGACGCAGTTCCAGCACGGTGAGGAAAGGTTGGAGCGCCAGTTGCAACTGCTCTGGCGCGGTTTGCTGGAGCATTGCTGGGACCAACGCCGGGCGCTCCGGTCCATCGAAGGCGACGATCCGCGCCCATTCCACCCGGAGCACATCGAGCGCGAGCGGAAGATAAGATCCCGCCAGCTCCGGATGCCCGGTGAGGAACTCTTCCAGGCGGCTCCCAAGATCCCGCAAGGTCCACGACTTCGAGCCGCAGGTTTCCAGATAAGCCACCGCCAGCCGCTCGAATCTTCGCTCGCCTAACACGGCGCGCAGCCCGCGGAAATCCTCCCGGAGATTCCCCAGCAAACGCCACCAGTATTGCTGATTGTAAAGCTCCAGGCGCTCGAAGGAAGTGAGCCGATCGTTCGGTTTGATCAGGCGCTCGGCGATGGCGCGAGCTTCCGGATGCATGCGCTCGCCCGCGCGCAGCGGACGCATGAGAGTCTGCGCGATCGTGCGCTGCAGCTCGAGCAGCGAGCTGGATTCAGGCTGCGGCGGCGTTCGCATGGGGAAGAAAACGGTTCGCCTTGAGTGCCTCGCGATGCACTTCCTCAAAGCTCGGGATTCGATCATCCCACTCCAGCAAAGTCGCCGTCCGGCCGACCCGCCCGAGTGCTCGGGCGTAGAGCTGCCAGACCGGATCGAGCACGGGGTGATCGTGCGTATCCAGGATATAGCGTTCGTGTTTCGTATGCCCCGCGATGTGGATCTGCGCGACGCGCGCCGGGTTCACGTGATCGACGTAGAGGTTTGGGTCGAAGTCGTGGTTCCGGGAAGAAACGTAGATGTTATTCACGTCGAGCAGGACGCCGCAATCCGCGCGCTCCGCGACTTCGTTGAGGAATTCCCACTCGCTCATTTCCGAAGCATGAAACTCCGCATAACTGCTCACGTTTTCCACCGCCACGGGCAACTCCGTGTAGTCTTGCACCTCACGGATGTTGCGCGCGGTCCATTCCACCGCCTCCCAAGTGTAAGGCATGGGGAGCAAATCATGCGTGAAGCGGCCATCCACGCTGCCCCAGCAAAGATGATCGCTCAGCCACGGCGTTTTCGTGCGGCGAGTCAGCGCGCGGAGCTTTTTGAGATGATCG